>JBBQUN010000116.1:0-13723 GCA_038212405.1 Acidimicrobiales bacterium
CGACCGACTCGGGCGGGAGCGTGCTAGTGGCGGGGGGCGACCCAGAACGAGCTGCTTTGGGCGAGGAGGGTGCCGGCGGCGTCGAAGATGCACGAGCCGGCACCGCGCTTGCGGCCGTCCCAGTGGTCGGGGTGGACCCCGTTCCAAGCGACGACGACGTGAGGTCGCTCGGCGTGGACGTCGCCCAGGACTTCGACCTCGTATTGCACGGTGACGCCTGCCGGGCGGTCGTCGTCTTGGCCGATGTAGAAGCCCGAGGAACAGTCGAGAACGGCCCAGATGGTCGGCGCCTCGACCACAGCGTTGGCGTCACCAACCCAGGCGGGCGGGGTCCAATCGGTGGCGTAGCGGCCGGTACCGTCGAGCAGCGGACCGTTGTGCACACACATCGACTCGGGGTGGATGCCGCACGAGAAGCACAACGGTGCCGGATGCTCGGACTCGTACCCTCGAAATCGGGAGCGGGCCTGCGTCGCCGACTCGATCGAGACCGGTGGGGTGGTTGCGAACTGTCGAGGTGCCGGTCGCCCTTCCATGATCACGCGCCACTCCCCCGACTCCTCGATCCCCAGCTGCCAGACGGACTCATCGATCGAGACCACCACGAGGTCGACCTCGAGCGGAATCGGCGAGCGCAGGCTGATCGTGACTGGAGAGCCGACGATCGCTTCGAATCGGGCGGACGTCCAGCCCCCCTGTCCGATCCCGGTCTTGCCCTGGGCGCGTGTGGGAACGACGAACGTTCCAAGAATTGAGCGGTCACTCGTCATGACCGACGATCCTGGTGCCCGCACTGACGCCAAGCAAACGAGCCACCAAGCAAACGAGCGACCTCAGTTGTAGAGGCGCTTGGCGATCTCCTCGAGCATGACCTCGGTGGCACCGCCGCCGATTGGCAGGATGCGAGCATCGCGGCTCATGCGTTCGATGGTCGACTCCCGCATGTAGCCAATGCCACCGTGGAATTGCAGGCAGTCGTACATGACCTCGTTGACGACCTCGCATCCCCACGCCTTCACGCCCGACATGGCCCGCACGTTGTCGACACCTTGATCACCCATCCAGGCCGCGTGATACATCGAGGCGCGAACGGCGTCGACCTTGGCTTGGTTCATCGCCATGCGCTGCCGGATGGCACCGAGGTCGAAGAGTCGGCCACCGAATGCCGCACGATCTTGGCAATACGACGCAGTGAGATCAATGGCCGCTTGAGCCGAGCCGACACCCATGCCGACCAACACCATCCGCTCGTTCTGGAAGTTCTTCATGGTCTCGTAGAAACCACGGTGGACGGTGCCGAGCACACTGGTGTCGGGCACCCACACATCGTTGAGTACCAACTCGGCGGTGTCCGAGCAGCGCCAGCCGTGCTTGTCGAGCTTCGTCGCCACCGAGAACCCCTCGGTGCCCGCCGGCACGAGAAACATCGTGATGCCGTATTTGTTGTCGGGGTTGGTCTTGGCCGCGACGATCGTGAGGTCGCCGTAGACACCGTTGGTGATGTAGGTCTTGGTGCCGTTGATCCGCCAGCCGTCACCGTCTTTCACCGCCGACGTGCGGATGCCGGCAACATCGGAACCGGCGTCTGGCTCGGTGACGCCGATCGAGAGAATGGTCTTGCCGGCCAGCACGCCTGGCGCCCACTGGGCGAGCTGGTCATCGTTGGCCGAGTTGAACAGGTGCGGCCCGGCCATGTCGGTGTGCACGAGCACCGTGACGTCGAACCCTGCATAGGTGGAGGCGCCGAGAGCCTCGGAGAAGGTGGCCGATGCCAGCATCCCCATGCCGAGGCCGCCGACCGATTCCGGCACCCGAAGGCCGAGCATGCCGAGCGCGCCCATCTGCGTGAGCACGTCTCTCGGCACCTTGCCTGCTTCTTCCCAGGCATCACCGTTCGGGGTGACTTCCTTGGTGACGAACTCGACAGTCTGGTCATAGATGGCCTCGAGCTCGTCGGTCATGTAGATGTTGCGCTTGGTGCTCATGAGGAAACCTCTTCGAAGGTGACGAGAACTTGGTTGGACGTGGTTTGGTCGCCGGGCTTGACCCGGACCTCGGCAACAACACCGGGCCCGGTGGCCTTGAGCGAGTGCAGCATCTTCATGGCCTCGACGACGACAACGACCTCGCCGCCGTTGACGTGATCGCCGGGCGCCACCGGTGTTTCGGTGACGACGGCAGGGAACGGCGAGGTGATTGCCCCGGCGTGGCCGTGCCCGGCATCGGCTGAGGGCGCCCAGAACTCGGTGCGATCGACGACCCGGAACGTGTGGGTCATCCCGTCGAGATTGACGGCGACCGAAGCGTTCCCCAGCGCATCGCGTCGATGAGCGCTGGCAATGATTCGGTCCGCTCCCACCTCAGCATCGGGCACAACACTGAAGGTCTCGCCGCTGTGGTGTTCGAGATGGATTGGTCGCTGTGCCCGATGGGGTGTGAGCGAGAAACCGCCGAGCTGTGTCCACGGTCCGCTGCTCGCTGCGGCTCGCCCGGTCCGGTGCCAGTACGCAGCAGCAAGGCCAGCGGCGGCTTCGATATCGGCGTCGGTCGGGATGTCGGTGTCGTCGAGGAAACGCGTGGTGACCCGGCCGTCGACAACGGGTGGCTGATCGATCAGCCACCGGTGGAACCCGGCGTTGGTGACCAGTCCGCCAACGATCAGCTCGTCGAGGCAACGTCGTAGACGACCCAACGCTGTCGCACGGTCGGCGCCGCTCACGATGAGCTTGGCGACCATGGCGTCGTAGTGGGGCGAGACGACCGATGTTTCGACAACACCGGAATCCCAGCGGGCCTCGCTCGGAACGACCAAGTGCGTGATGGTGCCGGTTTGGGGGAAGAACCCATTGGCCGGATCTTCGGCGTTGATGCGGGCCTCGATGGCGTGCCCGATCAGTACGACGTCGTCTTGGGTGAGCGACAACGCCTCGCCGGCAGCGGAGCGAATCTGCAACTCGACCAGATCGAGACCGGTGACGAACTCGGTGACCGGATGTTCGACCTGGAGGCGGGTGTTCATCTCGAGGAAGAAGTAGTCGCCGGTTTCGTCGTCGACGATGAACTCGACCGTTCCCGCCGAGTCGTAGCCGATCGACGCCGCCAGGGTGGTTGCGCTTTCGCGCAGCCCAGAGTGGGTGGCGTCGGGCAGGTTCGGTGCCGGCGCCTCTTCGAGCAGCTTCTGATAGCGACGCTGGACCGAACACTCGCGAGTGCCGAGGTTGATCTGGTGGCCGTGCTTGTCGCCAACGACCTGCACCTCGACATGACGTGGCCGTTGGATGTAGCGCTCGACGATCATGGCCGAGTCGCCGAAGGACCGCTCAGCCTCGGACATCGCCTCGTGCAGCGCCTCGGTGAATCCCGAGGCTTCGTGCACGATCCGGATGCCCTTGCCTCCGCCACCAGCGGCCGCCTTGACCAAGACGGGGTAACCAATACGCTCGGCCGCCGCAGCCATGTCGGCCGGGTCTTGCGATGCATCGAATCCGGGGATGATCGGCACGCCTGCGTCGGCGGCCAGACGTCGGGCCTCGATCTTCGAACCCATCCGATCGACCGCATCGGCGTGCGGTCCGATCCAGACCATGCCTGCCTCGGCGACGGCCCGAGCGAACGCGGTGTTCTCGGACAGGAAGCCGTAGCCCGGATGCACGGCGGTGGCGCCGGTCTCGGCGGCCGCAGTGAGGATTCGTTCGATCGACAGGTACGACGACGCGAGCTCGGCCGGTCCGATGCAGACCGACATGGTCGCCTCGGCAACGAACGGTGCACGGGCATCGGGCTCGGCGTAGACCGCAACGGTCTCGTGACCGAGACGATGGGCGGTACGGATGACTCGACGAGCGATCTCGCCACGGTTGGCAATGAGGATTCTCACGCGATCACATCCTGTAGACGAGGCCACGGCCCGGGGCCGGCTCGTCTTGTCGGGCCGCCAGCGCGAGGCACAGGCCAAGGGCATCACGGGTGTTGGTAGGGTCGATCAGGCCGTCGTCCCACAGCCGGGATGTGGCGTAGTACGGGTCGGACTGTTCTTCGTATTGGCCACGGATCTCGGCTCTGATGGCAGCGATCTCTTCCTCGGTGGTCTCGGCACCTTTGAGGCCCCCGAGGCGGATGTCGACCAGTACGGTTTCGGCCGTATCGGCCGCCATGGTGGCGATGCGGGAGTTCGGCCAGGCAAAGAGGAACCGGGGCTGGAAGCCTCGGCCGCACATGCCGTAGTTGCCGGCGCCGTACGCACCGCCGGTGAGGACCGTGTAGCGAGGCACCGTTGCGTTGGCGACGGCAGCCACCATCTTGGCTCCGTTCTTGGCGATGCCGCCGGCTTCGGAGTCCTTGCCGACCATGTACCCCGAGGTGTTCTGCAGGAACAGCAACGGGATGCGCCGCTGCTCACACATCTCGATGAAGTGTGTTGCCTTCAGGGCCGACTCGGAAAAGATGATGCCGTTGTTGCCAATGATGCCGACCTGGTGGCCCCAGATACGGGCGAAGCCGCACACGATCGACTCGCCCCACTCCGGTTTGAACTCTGCGAACTTCGAACCGTCGACGAGTCTGGCGATGATCTCGCTGGCATCGAAGGGGATGCGATCGTCGGACGAGACGATGCCGTACAACTCCTCGGCCGGATAGAGCGGCGGTTCGGGTTCGACCCAATCGAGCCAACCCTGACGCTCGTCGATTCGACGCTGATTGGTGGTCTCGCAGATCTCGCGCAGTTTGGCGTAGGCCTCGGCTTCGGTATCGGTGCGGTAGTCGCTCACGCCCGAGATGCGGGTGTGGAGTTCGGCACCGCCGAGGTCGTCGGGCTCGACGATCTCGCCGAGCGCCGCCTTCACGATCGGCGGCCCCCCAAGGAAGATCCGGCCAATCCCCTCGACCATGATCACCTCATCCGACAACGCCGGAACGTAGGCGCCGCCAGCGGTGCAGCCGCCGAGCACCACCGAGAGCTGCGGCAAGCCCTGCGCCGACAGTCGGGCCTGGCGGTAGAACGACCCTCCGAAATGATCCTTGTCGGGGAAGATCTCGTCTTGCAGCGGGAGGAACGCTCCGCCCGAGTCGACCAGGTAGATCACGCCGAGCTCGTTCTCCTCCGCGATCTGCTGGGCCCGCACGTGCTTCTTGATCGACACCGGCAGCAACGAGCCGCCCTTCACCGTTGCATCATTGGCGATGAACACGTAGGGCACGCCGTGCACCAGTCCGATGCCGGTGACGATGCCCGCGCCGGGCGCCGAGTCGTCGTATTGGCCGTAGCCACTGAGGGTGGAGAACTCCATGAACGGGGTGCCGTGGTCGGTGACCATGGCGATGCGATCACGAACCATGACCTTGCCCCGCTCGAGGTGGCGTTCGATACTGCGTTCACGGCCGCGGCCCCCGTCGATCGCCCACTGCAAGCGCTCGGCGAGCGTGTCGGCGAGCAACCGATAGGCCTGGGTGTTGGCCGCGAACTCGGCCGAGTCTCGATCGAGTCGAGTGACAACAGACTGCATCACCGCACCTGGCTTTCCTGAGGAGTGACACCGACCAGGAATTGATCGGTGACCACGTTGGCGAATTGGTCGAGGTTGCCTCGACCGGCGTCGAACCATTCGATCGAGGAGTTCATGGCCCCGAACAACACGAGACGAAGAATGCCGATCTCCTGCTTCGAACGGTCGGGCAACATTTCGGTGAGGAGCCGCGTCCACTTCGATTCATACGCGTCACGCAAGGGAACGACGGCGGAGCGAACCGACTCCGGCGCGGTCCGGAAGGTCGTGATGTGCAGTGCGGTGTAGCGGTAGTGGCCGTGCAACACCTCGAGATGCCCACGCACATGAGCAAGCAGACGGTCCCGCTGTCCAACGGCCGAAAGATCGGCAGAGGACCCGGCGTCGAATGTCGATGACCGTTCGAGTTCGACGAGTTCGAATCGATCCGTCATCAGCTCGATGCCTCGCTCGAGCACACTGACGAACAGCTCGTCCTTCGAGGCGAAGTGGTAGTAGAGCGAACCGGCTTTCATGTCGATGTCGGCGGCAATCACCCGAAGCGAGGTCTCGGCGTAGCCCCGCTCGGCGAAGAGCTGCGCGGACGAATCGAGAATGCGCTCTCTTCCACTCACGACCGCTCGGTGTTCCACGGACGAGAACCTACCTAACGACTGTTAGGTTGTCGAGTGGTTTGGCCAATCTCCTGAAGAGCCTGGTGAGAGGATCAGTGATTGTTGCGGGGGATGCCTCTGGCCGCAATGCGTTGGTAGGCAACGGCAGGTTCGAGCACCATGCCCCGGTCGAGACGGTCGACCATGCTGCGCTGGATCTCCTGCCACGGGGTTTGATGATCGGGAATGGGAAAGCCTCCGGCGGCGGCGAGTTCGTCATGACGCGCCGCCAGTTCGGCATTGTCGATCAGAACGTCGACCCGCCGCTCGACGAGGTCGATGCGCACACGATCGCCGGTACGAAGCACAGCCAACCCCGAGTTCTGCGCCGCCTCGGGCGACGCGTTCAGAATCGACGGCGAGCCCGAAGTGCCCGACTGGCGACCATCACCAACGCATGGCAGCGCCGTTACGCCCCGCTTGAGCAACGAGGCCGGCGCTCGCATGTTCACGACCTCGGCCGAGCCCGGGTAGCCGATTGGCCCAACGCCGCGCATGAACAGAATCGAGTAGTCGTCGGCGCCGAGCGCTTCGTCGTCGATGCGCTCGTGGAAATCTTCTGGACCATCGAAGACGATGGCGTTGCCGACGAACGCATTGGGGTCGTCGGGGTTGCTCAGGTATCGGTCACGAAATTCTGGCGAGATCACCGACGTCTTCATGATGGCCGTCTCGAACAAGTTGCCGGTCATCACCAAGAAGCCGGCGTCGCTGACGAGAGGCTCGTGGAACCCACGAATCACGTCGGTGTCGCCCGAACGAGCATCGGCGCAGTTCTCGGCCAGTGTCTTGCCATTGACGGTCAACGCGTCGGTGCGGATGAGATCGTGCGCCATCAATTCGTGAACGACCGCTGGCAAGCCGCCCGCTCGGTGATACTCCTCGCCGAGATAGACCCCAGCCGGTTGCATGTTGACGAGCAGCGGCACGTGATGCCCGATCGATTCCCAGTCGGCCAGTTCGAGCTCGACGCCAACGTGGCGAGCAATCGCCTCGAGGTGAATGGGCGCATTGGTCGAGCCACCGATCGCTGAGCACACCACGATCGCGTTCTCGAACGACGAGCGGGTCATGACGTCGGACGGTTTGAGATCCTCACGCACCATGTCGACGATCCGCCGCCCGGTGGCGTAGGCACACTGGCCCCGCTCACGGTACGGACCGGGGATCGAGGACGCGCCAGGCAGGGTCATGCCAAGCGCCTCGGCCAGCGCGTTCATGGTCGATGCGGTGCCCATGGTGTTGCAGTGGCCGACCGACGGTGCCGACGACGCCACCAAATCCATGAAACCGTCGTAATCGACCTCGCCCCGAGCCAAGAGCTCGCGGGCCTTCCAGACGATCGTGCCCGAGCCGGTCCGCTCACCTTCGTGCCAACCGTTGAGCATCGGCCCGCCGGGGAGGGCAATGGCGGGGATGTCGACCGTGGCTGCGGCCATCAGCATGGCTGGTGTGGTCTTGTCGCAACCGGTCGTCAACACGACACCGTCGAGCGGGTAGCCGTGAAGTACCTCGACGAGCGACAGGTAGGCGAGGTTGCGATCGAGCGCAGCGGTTGGGCGCTTCCCGGTCTCCTGGATGGGGTGGGTCGGGAATTCGAAGGCGATGCCGCCATTGGCCGTGATGCCGTCTCGCACCCGTTTCGCCAACTCGAGGTGGTGACGGTTGCACGGCGAGAGGTCGGACCCCGACTGGGCGATGCCGATGATCGGCCGACCCGATTGGAGTTCGTCACGAGTGAGACCGAAGTTGAGGTAGCGCTCGAGGTAGAGCGCCGTCATCGCTGGGTCATCCGGATTGTCGAACCAGGCCCGTGATCGCAGCGTGACCGGTGTGCCTTCGCTCGCTGGCGCGGCTGGGGTCCTCATGCCCGCTCCATGTGCAAGACCAACATGAACTGGCCACCGCCCGGTTCAGCGGTCACCCTGGCCTCGACACCGGGATGGAGACGCGTCAATCGGTCGACCAGCCATGCGCCCGCCTCGTTCGCATCGTCAGTGGTCAGACATCGGGCAACCACTTCTCGCCCGCCCTTGCGCATGAGCCGATCGGTGCAGGCGATGATCGGCGCCGGATCGACAACGAACAGATGCGCACCCCATTCGACCTCTGGCGTCACCGCTCCCTTGCCGGTGTTACAACCACGGTGGGCGAGTCGCTCCGGCACGGGAAGCGACTTCGACTTCGTCTTTGCCTTCGACTTCGTGATCCGAGAATCGATGCTCGGGCCCCGCTGATCGTTGACCGACATATCGGCGTCGACTGGCTCGTCGCACAGCCAACATCGCCAACCGTCGGCTTCACCAATGTCTTCGAGTCGACTCATGCCGAGACGGTACCGTCTTACGCCTGCTGCGGATAGAAACCCTGCCATGGGTACCATTGCCGACGCCGCCACCTCGTTCGGCCTCACCGTCGTTTCCGAAACCGGCGACAAGAGCCAACTCCTGTTGATCGCACTTGCCGCCCGGTGGCAACGCCTCCCGGTCGCAATTGGTGGTGTCGCCGGCATCGCCGGGGTCCAGTTGGTTGCGGTACTCGTCGGCGGCTGGCTCGGATCGACAGCCAGCGACCGAACCGCGTCGATCATCGCCCTCGTTGTCGGCATCGCGTTCGTCACCTTCGGCCTCGCCGCCCTCGCCTCGGCACGCACATCAGAAACTGGCGAACACTCCGACGGCTCAGTCGACCATCGAACTCCGCGCAATTGGTCGACCACCGTCGCAGCAACAACCGGGCTTCTCTTCGCTGCGGAACTGGGCGACAAGACGATGTTCACCACGGCGGCGCTGTCGGCGGTCCGTTCGCCGTTCGCGGTTTTCGTCGGGGCGACCGCCGCCTTCGCCGCGCTCACCACGATCGCGGTGTTGATCGGCGGGGCATTCGCCAAGCGAGTCCCAGACCGAGCACTGAAGCTGGTGGCCGGGGTGGCCTTTCTCATCACCGGTTTGGTCACCATCGCAACGATCTGAGACTCGCTGATCCGAACCAACGAGACCTGGCTCGTCGCCGGTGCTGGAAGGCTCGCCCGGTCGGCCGTACGATCCTGCCCATGACTGTCGGCTCAAGCCATGTTTTCACCCGAGCGACCAATCGACCGCTCGCCGTCCATGCCAGCGGCTGCACCATCCTCGGCGACGACGGCAAGCACTACCTCGATGGCGCCGGCGGCGCGATCGCCAACTCGATCGGCCACGCCCACCCGGCGGTCATTGCCGCGATGTCGGAGCAAGCGGCGTCGGTCGACTATGTGCATGCCACGCAGTTCGGCTCCCTCGCCTTGGAGCGTTTCGCCGACGCCCTTGCCCCCCTCGTCCCGGTCGATGATGTACGGATCTTCCCGGTGAGCGGAGGGAGCGAAGCGAATGAGACGGCCTTCAAGCTCGCTCGGGCCTACCACCTGGCGAGAGGCGAGGATCGACATCTGATCGCCGCCCGCCACGGCGCGTACCACGGCAACACTCGTGGCGTGCTCGACGCCTCGGACCGTCCGGCGCTCAGCAATGGCTACGAACCATGGATCGGGCGCACCGTTCGGGTCCCCATGGCCAACACCTACCGAGATGACCGCACTGGCGAAGCAATCGTTGCCGAGACCGAAGCCGTGCTCGAGGCAGCAGGTATCGACCAGGTCGCAGCGTTCATCGCCGAGCCGGTGAGTGGGGCGACGCTCGGGGCGATGGTGCCGCCCGACGACTACTGGCCGGCGCTGGCCGACATGTGCAAGCGACACGGCATCGTGTTGATTGCCGATGAGGTCATGACCGGTTTCGGCCGAACCGGCCGCTGGTTCGCCACCGAACACTGGGGTGTACGACCCGACATCATCACCGCCGGCAAGGGAGCGTCCAGCGGCTACTGGCCGCTCGGGCTGTGTATGGCCTCGGGTGAGATCTTCGACACGGTCGAATCGGCAGCGAATTTCGTGCATGGCTTCACCTGGTCCCACCACCCGATTGGTGCTGCCGTTGCCGGCGCCGTCCTCGGCGTTCTGAAGCAGGAATACCTCGTCGAAACGGCCGAAGCCAAAGGCGCACACCTTCGGCAGTTGCTCGCCGATCGAATCGGTGACCATCCCAACGTCGGCGACATCCGCGGACTGGGACTGCTCTCGGCCGTCGAGTTCGTTGCCGACCGGGCAAGCAAGGCGCCGTTCGCGCAGCCTGGCACTGCTCAGCGGGTGACCGATGCCTGCTTCGAGCACAGCCTCACCGTCTACCCGTGCGCGTCCGCCGTCGATGGCGCCATCGGTGATGCCGTACTGATCGGCCCGCCCCTTTCGGTCACGACCGAAGAAATCGAGGCCATGGCCGATCGGCTGGCAGCGGGCGTGCGCTCGGCCCTGCCATCGGTCTGAGGCTCCGACTCAGACCAACTGCGCCCAGACCAGCGGAAGCAAACGCCTCGTCAGACGATCGTGGTGAACGCCACGCCTGCGTAGCGCTCCAACCGCTCGACGAGGCGGCCGCCGAAGGCCGTCGAGGGGGTCCAGAAGCCGCCGGTTGCGTCGTCATCGTCGTCTTCGACCAGGCAAAACGCCGCCTCGGCCAGCATCTTCGCGGTCGAGCCGTAGCCAGGGTCACGATCGCCGGTCACCGAGATCTGCAGCTCGTCGCCATCTGCGGTCGAACCGAAGAATCGAATGTCGAACGAACCGGCCTCTTGGGCTTCGGGACTGGGCCCGTCGCCAGGCTTGGGCAGCAAGTAACGGTTCAGCAGCCCTCGGATGGGACCAACAGCGGCAAGGCCCATGAAGCCCGCAAGTCCGCCAGACAGGGCAGTGGCTTTCGCCATTCCGAGCGGACCGTCACCCATC
The DNA here is from genome assembly GCA_038212405.1 of Acidimicrobiales bacterium. GTDB lineage: Bacteria > Actinomycetota > Acidimicrobiia > Acidimicrobiales > SZUA-35 > JBBQUN01. The sequence goes on from JBBQUN010000116.1 coordinate 10,974, forward strand.
AGCATTGCTTCGTCGTAGACGAAGTCAGCACCCCACGGGCGGTCGAGCAAGGCATGGCTTCGATGCACGACGCGGGTGTTGATCGATGCCATCACGAACGGTGCGACCCACTGGTCGGAGGCGTCGTCGTGCACGGGGGTGATGACATTGGGCTGGTCGATGCCCGATCGCATGCCTTCGGGCGCCAGCGCATACGGATTGGCGAGCACCTTGCGAAGGCCGTGATCGGTTGCCGCCTCCTCCATCACGTTCATCAAGCTGGCAATCGTTCCGCCGCTCGCCCCGCCCTTCATGGTCTTGACTCGCATCGCAATCGAGGTGCACGGCGACCCGAATCGTTTGACCGATTCGTTCTGGAGAACATGCACGCCGAGATCCGAAGGAATCGAATCGAATCCACAGGAATGCACGATTCGAGCGCCACTCGCTTCGGCGGTGGCGCTGTGGGCGTCGATCATCCGCTGCATCCATTGCGGTTCACCGGTGAGGTCGCAGTAATCGGTGCCGGCGGCCGCGGCCGCAGCGACGAGTTCCGAGCCGTAGAGCGCATAGGGACCGACGGTCGAAACAACGACATGGGCAGACGCCACCAACATGGCCATGTCGTCGGGATTCTCGGCATCAGCGATGATGAACTCGACATTGGCGCCGGTCGCCTTGGCAACAGCCGCGAGCTTTTCGGCGCTGCGACCGGCAATGGCCCATTGGAGCTGATCGGCACTCGAGTTCGGTCCGCCAATGCCGTGACGCTCGACGAGGAACCGGCACAGGATCTGACCGACGAAACTCGTTGCGCCAAACACGATCATGTCCAGGCGTCGGTCGGTCTCGCGGTTCACCGACACGAGGTTCAGCGACACCGGACTGATCTCATCATTCGACATCCATCGATCCTAGAACGCGCCGCAACCGGCCACGCAGCTCGTGCCTTCCCGGCGAGCCCTGCTTCCTACCCCGACGTCCCAACCGCGAACAGCTCGTCGAGTACCGGCACTCGTTGCCTGCAGCGAGCAAGATCGGGATCGCTGAGGAGTCCGCGCTCACACCAGGTAATGAGGACGCCGACGGCCTGCGTCGTCCACAGCGGGTCATCGACCGCCTCGAGAATCGACTCCAGCGCAAACGTCGGCTCGTGGCAGACCTCTCCCAGCGGCTCGATCATGTTGGGCTCGGGGGTGCAGTGCTGAGGCTGAATGAGTTCGAGATGCAAAACCCGCCGTAGCGCGAGCCAGGATTCCGGGCGACGTTGGCGAGCGAGAACGCCGACGATGAGCGGTCCGAGCTCCGAGGGAACGTAGGGGTAGATCCGTTCGAACCGTGCCGAGGAGAGCCCTCCGAGGTCGCATTGGAGTACGCACAGGACGAGGCGCCCTGCGTCAGGCCCGCAGGTCTCGATCAGGTCGGGAATGAACGTCACCAATGCCCCGAGGTCGGCCAGCGACATGGCGTCGACATCGATTGCCCCCAGTTCCTCGAGTGCGCTACGACGTACCTCCGCGAACGGCGACCGGCAGCGCAAGAGGAGTCGGAGAAGCGACGAGCTGACCATGAGCCAGTTCATCGGCACACATTGCCGCCCCCTTGACCCATGATCGTCATCGGCGACTCACGAGCATGAGGGTTCTCCGGCCTACGCTGGCCAGGTGGAACCGGCTGAGAGCGAAGGCGCAGCGAACCTGGCTGTCGTGGTGCTGGCATACGATGGCGTGGCGGCTGACGAAGCCGGGATCATCACCGAGATCCTGACCGAAGCTGGTTCGCCAGTCGTGGTGGCTGCCGTCCAGGTCCACGACGTCACCAGTTTTCACGGGGCCATCCGCCCGTCGAAGTCCGCCAGTGAACTCGGTGCGTGCGCGGCACTGATCGTTCCCGGCGGCATGGGGGTCCGCACCGCCGCCACCGACGAACGACTCCTCGCCGCTGTTCGCCAGCTCGGCTCGAACAGCCTGTGGCTCGGCGCTACGTCGACTGGTTCGGTACTGCTCGCTGCTGCCGGACTCGCCAACGGTGCCAGAGCGACGACGCACTGGTTGGCACAAGACCTGATCGAGACGTGGGGAATGATCTCGGTCGACGAACCGTTCGTTGAGCACGGCCGCCTTCTGACGGCCTCCGGTCTGGGATCCTCGGCGACACTGGCGTTCCGTCTCGTTGGCGCACTGCACGGTCTCGAGGCCGAGGAAACCGCTCGCAACCGCTATCGAACAACAGCCCTTTCTCCAACACCGCGTTCCCAGCGGTTCTGGGGTTGGGGCAAGCGTCGCCACCGCATCGTCACCCAGCCCGAGCCTGCGTTCGTCGAGCGGGCGACCGAGGTCGTACTCCTCGACCTCGAACCGCCCACCAACAATTGATGGCCGGCGCTTCGACGGCCGCCAACCGGCCTCAGGAGCGGTTCTTTCCACCCTGACCTGCACCCTGCCCCTTGCCGGACCCCTGCCCCTTGCCGGACCCCTGGTTCTTTGGCGACGCAGCCGTGCGCTTCTGGATGTTTGCCCACTCGTCTTTGAGGCCGACCGTTTGGTGGAACCGAAGCCGAGTATCGATTGCGGAGTCGAAAGCGAAGTATCCGAGGCGTTCGAATTGCACGACCTGGCCGGGCTGGGTGTCGGCCAACGCCGGTTCCAGCTTCGCTCGTCGCTCGACACGCGAGGTCGGGTTGATCGAAGCGAACACGTCGTCGCCATCGGAGCCAGGGCTCGGGTCGCTGAACAGGCGCCCATACTCATAGACCGATGCCTCGACTGCGG
>JBBQUN010000117.1:0-13546 GCA_038212405.1 Acidimicrobiales bacterium
CCGATGGCAACCCGTTCCGGTTGTCGTCGCTGCATGGCCGCAAGGTGTTGCTGGTTGCCTGGGCGTCGTGGTGAGGCTGTCGCACCAGCCTGCCCGTGTGGCAGGCACTGCACGCAGAGTATGAAGCGGCCGGGGTCACGGTCGTGACCGTGGCGCTCGATGTCGACACGTCCAAGGCGCTGCCGTGGATCGAAGCGGCCTTGCCGACCCATCCGTCGCTGATCGACAACGCCCACATCACCAATGAACTGTTCGGGTTCAACAACGTGCCGATGGCCGTGTGGATCGACGAAGAGGGCAATGTGGTTCGCCCGGCCGAGAGCGCAAGCCTCGAGGCCCGACCCAAGGGTGGCGAGATTCCTTCAGGAATCCCGGAGCGTTTGGCCCAGGCCATGGCCGAAGTCCAGAAGATCCCCGACATCGGGGCGCAGTATCGGGCCGCCGTTACCGACTGGTTCGACAAGGGCGCAGCCAGCGAATTCGCCCTGTCGCCCGATCGGGTGATCGCCCTGTCTGGTCCTCGTGGCGCTGCCGAGGCCGAAGCGGCAGCAGCATTCGAACTCGGGCAGCACCTGCGAACGACCGTCGGGCACGAGGCGGCGGTGCCGTGGTGGCGTCAGGCCCATGCGCTCGATCCCCACAACTGGACCTACAAGCGCCAGGCGTGGACGATCGAGACCACCCCCGACGGTGAACCGTCCGACATGTTCCAACCGCCAACCGACACCTACGAAAGTGGTTGGGTGGAAGACGTCATCCGTCTTGGCGGCGGCGAGAACTACATCACCAAGCCAGCGCTCTAGGACTGAGGCTCCGCCACCTGGTTGGTCTGGTTGCATGCTCGACACGCACCGACCAGGTCGACCCGGTGGTGAGCACCCGTGAACCCATGGGCATCCGCCGCGTCGGCCAAGGCGACATGGAGTGCTTCTTCGACCGAGTCGGGCAGCACGACATCGACCACGACGCCACAGTTGGTGCACACGAGGTGATGATGGTGGGTGCCGGTGACGCCTTCGGTGAGCTCGAATCGGGCGTGGTCGGCGGCGGTGACGATGCGGTGCACGACCCCGGCTTCTTCCAGCACGGCGAGGTTCCGGTAGGTGGAACTCTGTGAGAGCGTGGTGTCGGTGTCGAGGAGTTCGGCGATGGTGAGCGGGGCCGACGACTCGGCGAGGGTCACCACGATGGTCTTGCGATTGGCGGTGTAGCGCTGTTCGAGCACGCCGAGTCGGGTGACGGCGACCTGGTGAATCTCGCTGAGATCCACGCCAGCGTGTGAGGACCCGTCCATCTCCGAACCATAGGCCAAACCGTTGCGAAAAAATCCCTTGATCGCTGGAACCAACGCCGGTCGCGGTGGGGTTGTACGCTGCACGGAGTTCCATCAGGAGGACCAACGCTCATGGCGTACGCCAGCCCACTCAGTCAAGCCCCCGTCATCTCGGCCGACGAAGAAACCCGCGGCGCGTTCCTCTTCAAGGTCTACCAGCACGTTGCGCTGGCCGTCGTTGCCTTCATGGCCTTCGAAACGGTGCTCTTCGTCACCGGAGCCGCCGAGGCGCTCAACACCCTACTGTCGGGCTCGAGCCTGATCTGGATGCTGGTCTTGGGCGTCTTCTACGCCGCCAACTTCATGGCAACCAAGTCCGCTCACAACCTCGAGAACCCGAGCCTGCAGTACGCCGGGCTCTTCGGTATGGCAGGCGCCTACTCGCTGATCTTCGCCCCGTTCCTCTATTACGTGTTCAACTCCGAGGGCAACGGTGGCAGCACGGTCGTCGAAGCCGCCATGGTCACCATTGCTGGCTTCGTTGGTCTCACCGTTGTCGGCATGATCACCCGCAAAGACCTCTCGTTCATGCGGCCGCTGCTCATGTTCGGTGGCATCATGGCCATCGTCTTGATCGTCGCTTCGCTACTGTTCGGGTTCAACCTGGGCGTGTGGTTCAGCGTTGGCATGGTCGCCCTGTCGGGCGCCTCGATCCTCTACCAGACCCAGAACATCGTGCGTACCTACCCGGCTTGGGCCCATGTTGGTGCCGCGGTCAGCCTCTTCGGCTCGCTCATGACCATGTTCTGGTACATCCTGCGGATCTTCAGCCGCCGCTAGTCCGGTTTCACGGCGCGGGGCCAATAGCGTGCGCTGGTGAAGGAACGGGGCTACCTCCAGGCGGTTGTCGCCTACCTGCTGTGGGGACTGTTCCCGCTGTACTGGAAGATCCTGTCGGCGATTCCATCGAACCAGATCGTTGCCTATCGAGTGACGATTTCGGCGCTGCTGCTCGGCTCGGTCGGACTCGCCTCGTCCAAGGTCGACCTCAAACGGACGTTCGGTAGCCGACGAACGGTTGCGGTGCATGTGGTCTCGGCGCTGCTGATCGGCGCCAACTGGTTGGCGTTCCTCTATGCCGTCGCCGTTGATCGGGTGGTCGAGTCGAGCCTCGGCTATTTCATGACGCCGCTGGTGTCGGTCGTGCTGGCCATGGTGGTGTTGCGAGAACGTCTGACGGCCTCGCAGTGGGTGGCAGTTGGGTTCGCAGCGGCCGGTGTTGCCGTGCTCACGGTCGAGGCCGGCGTGGTTCCGTGGATCGCCTTCGCCCTCGCCGGGTCGTTCGGGCTCTACGGACTGGTGCGCAAGCTCTCGCCGCTGCAATCGCTCGAGGGTCTCACCGCCGAAGTGGTGTTGTTGTTCCTTCCAGCGTTCTGCTACCTCGCACTACAGGCGGGGAGGAGCGAATTGGTGGTGCCGTCGGGGTGGCGCTTTGGCGTACTGCTCACCGCCGGATTCGTGACGGTGACGCCGCTGCTGTTGTTTGGGGCCGCCGCCCGGTCGATTCCCTTGAGCGCCGTTGGCATCCTGCTCTACATCAACCCGCTGATGCAGTTCGTGCTCGGAGCGTTCGTGTTCGACGAGACGGTGACGGCTGGACGATTCGCCGGCTTCGCCGTCATCTGGGTCGGGCTGGTGATCTTCGCCCTCGATGGTTGGAAGCGGCGGCCGACGCCGGTCAGCCGGACCGGCGACTCAGCTGTAGTCGTAGAAGCCGCGCCCGGTCTTGCGGCCGAGTAGTCCGGCTTCGCACATGCGTGCAAGCAACGGCGGCGGAGCGTAGAGCTGCTCTTTGAATTCGGCGTAGAGCGACTCGGCGACCGCCATGGTGGTGTCGAGGCCGATCAAGTCGGCGAGGGCGAGCGGGCCCATGGGGTGAGCGCAACCGGTGACCATGCCCTGGTCGATGTCTTCCTTCGACGCGAAGCCGGACTCGAACATGCGAATGGCCGACAGGATGTAGGGGATCAGCAGTGCGTTGACGATGAATCCGGCCCGGTCCTTGGAGTGGATGACCCGTTTGCCGAGCTGGCTGCCCGAAAACGCCTGCGCTATCTGCTGGGTCTCGGTCGAGGTGTGCAGCGAGGTGACCAGTTCGACCAGATGCAATACCGGCACTGGATTGAAGAAGTGGATGCCGATGACGTGCTCGGGCCGCTTGGTGGCCATGGCGAGCTTCATGATCGGAATCGACGAGGTGTTCGAGGCCAACACCGCATGAGGAGAGGCAACGATCTCGTCGAGCTGGCGGAAGACCGAGGTCTTTGCGTTTTCGTTCTCGATGATGGCTTCGATCACCATGTCCCGATCTTCGAGCGTGCCGATCTTCGAGGTGAACACCAGTGAATCGAGCGTCTTGACCTGATCGGCCTGATCGAGCTTGCCTGCCCTCACGGCCCGGTCGAGTGACTTCTCGAGGCGGGCGCGGCCGGCGTTGGCGGCGTCTTCACTCGCCTCGATCACGATGGTGTCGATGCCGGCGCGAGCAGCGACCTCGGCAATGCCTGATCCCATCAGGCCGGCGCCGATGACGCCAAGCTTGCCAATGGGACGATCGAGGGTTGCTGCGTCGGAAGAAGCCATGTCGTGAGTCTGGCAGAGGCCAACAACACTTGGACGTCCACAGAACATTTTCTGTGGACGTCCAAGTACCGACGAGTCGGACGATGCAACCGCAGCAACGGCGAGGGGGGCGAGAAGAGCGTTCCCACCGAATGAGTTCCGAGCTAGAGTCCCCCCGGTGACACAGCCCGCAGCCCAAGAGCTGACGCTCGAAGACTATGTGTCCATCCTTCGTCGGCGCTGGATTTGGTTCCTTGCACCGATTCTTCTCCTCGCAGCAGCAGCCACCATTCTGGGCCTTCGCTCAGAACCACAATTCACCGCTACGGCCACGGTCGGACTCGTTGATTCTGCCGCGCAAGAGATCCTGGGTGGCACCAATACCAACGTGCAGATCCAGTCTCGATTGATCGAGAACGAGATCAACTTCGCCAAGACCGATGCCGTCGAGGCCAAGGTCGAAGAAACGCTGGGCTTCTTGCCGAACACGGTCTCCATTTCTTCGGTCGCCGACTCTGACTATCTCGATTTCACCGCAACGGCGAACGAGCCTGGTAGGTCAGCTGAGTGGGCAAACACCTGGGCAACGGCCTATGTCGAGACCAAACAGACCGAGGCCCGCAGCAGTATCGACACCCAGATCGCGGTTCTCGAGAACAAGCGGGACGAGCTGAACTCACAGATCCGGCCGCTGCGAGAGGGCGACGACCTCCTCGAGGCGTTGTCGGAGCAACGGACCGAGGTCAATCGTCAGATCCTCCAACTCGAACTCCAAGCCGAGACCGCGTCGGCTGGGACCGCGAAGGTCTATGTGGTGGCGAGCCCGCCCAACGTCGAGTCGGGTGCGCCGCTGTGGCGCACGATTTTGCTCGGCCTCGTCGCCGGTGGCGTGCTCGGTGTTGCTGCTGCGCTGGCCGCAGAGTCGTTCGACAAGACCATCAAGACCGCTGAAGACGTCACGGCGGCAACCGGGCTCCCGGTGCTCGGCCAGATCCCGCTGGCTGGTCGCTGGATGTCGGGATTCGAACTCGCGTTGTCGAGCCGAGATCACGACGACTCACCCGTTGCCGATGCGTATCGCCGTGTCGCCACCTCGTTGCAGTTCTCGTTGATGAACAAGTCGGTCAACACGTTGCTCGTCACGAGTGCCAATGCCTCCGAAGGCAAGACCACCACCTCGGTCAACTTGGCATACGCACTGGCCAGCCCCGAGATGCTCGTGGTGCTGGCCGACGTCGACTTCCGTAAACCTCGGCTCCACCAGGCGCTCGACGTTCCCGCCGAGCCCGGCTTGTCGAACCACGTCATCGAAGATGTGCCACTCGAACAGCTGGCGTTCCGCAATGACGACGGCACCATGGCGGTGTTCACTGCCGGTTCCAAACCGCCGAATCCCGCTGATTTCGTGGCCACTCGCGAATTCGTTGGCGCCATCGACGCCCTGTCAAAGGTCGCCGATCTGGTGCTCCTCGATGCGCCGCCGCTGCTTCCGGTGTCGGACTCTCTGCTGATGTCTCGCAATGTCGACGGGGTCATCATGGTGGCCGCTGCCGGCGCCACCACGAAAGAGAGCTTGGCACGAGCCGTCGCCGGTATCGAACAGGTCGGCGGCAACGTGATCGGGGTCGTGCTCGTTGGTGTGAAGGAGGAGTCGCTGTACGGACAGTACGGCTACGGCTACCGCACCAACAAGGAGGGTGCCGAAGTCGAGAACGCCTCGAAGGAGGCGGGCCTGCTCAATGGTGGTCCGTCGTCGGCCAACGGCAAAGGCAGAGGCAGCACACCAAGGCGGGCCGGGCCGTCAACAGGCCCGGTGGCGATCGAGCAACTGGGCTACCGCCGCGACCGAGCCAACTGAGCTCAGCGGTGCGGTCGGCGAGCAAGACCGATCACCAACGGCACGGTTCGCAGGCAAAGCCACAGATCGAGGAACAGACTGCGGCGCCTGAGGTAGCTGAGGTCGGATTCGACTCGCCCGGCGTAGCCGCCGAGTCGCTTCGAGAGTTGCCATGTTCCGGTGATCCCCGGTTTCACCGCCAAGACGTTGGCGAGGGCCGGGCCGTACCGTTCCATTTCGTTGGGAACGATCGGACGAGGGCCGACCAGGCTCATCGTTCCGGCCATCACGTTGAAGAGTTGCGGGAGTTCGTCGAGGTGGGTGCTTCGTAGAAGGCGCCCGACACGGGTGGCCCGCGGATCTGAGCGCAGCCGGTTCGACTCTCGATACTGCGCGGCGAGGTGAGGGTTGGCGGCGAGGAGATGGGGGAGCTGAGCGTCAGCATCACGAACCATCGTGCGGAACTTGAGGCAGACGAACAGCCGGCCGCAGCGTCCGATTCGCCAAGAGAAGTACAGCACCGGCCCGCGTGAGGTGAGCGCAACGGCGAGACCAACCAGCATCATCAGGGGCAACGTGAGGGCGACGAGAAGCGCGGAGGCGGCGAGATCGAACGATCGGATGAGGATCCGGATTCGTCGATCGAGCACCACGATGTCGCTCGGAATCGTGGCATTCTCGGAGCGCCGGAGGCGGCGAGACGTCGAGGCAATGGCATCCCAGCTCTGGGCAACCGGGCGAAGCTCGACCTCGGTCCGCGGGATGAACGACGGGACCGGATCGGCAGGGATCGTTGCGACCCGCCGGTGTGGCTGGCGTGGATGGCTGAAGAGCGTGGTCACGCACACAACCTCGGAGATGACCGGGCGGCTATGAGGGTGGAGCGTCGAGTTTCTTGATGATTGCTGAACGAACGCTCGACCGAGTTGCTCCGGTCAGCTAGCGGCCGGTGCTCTCGATTGCGTGATCGTTACGGCGAGCAAGGAGCACGAGTGCACCGCCTGCACCGACGATGGCAAGCGCGACGGCGGCCATCGGTGCCGATTCCGAGCCGGTGAAGGCGAGTTTCTCGGGGACCGGATTGGTGGTGGTGCTCGGCGGCGTTGCCTGGGTGGGTGCGGCGACGGACAGGTTCGCCGACGAGATCACGGTGCCACCGGCACTGGCGGCAAGCACGTAGCTGCCGGCGGGTAGTGAGGCTGGCATCGTCACGGTGAGGGAGTAGTCGCCGTTCGCGTTGGAGGTGGTCGAACCGAGCGTGTAGGTCGTCGCAGCCGCAGCAGTGAGGCTCTGGGTGCTGGCAACGGCGGTGATCGTCACGGTCACCACCGTGTCCGGCGTGGTCTTGCCCGAGAGCGTGATGCTCTGACCAGGGGTCGGGGTGGAATCCGAGACCGAGATCTGGCTCGACGGGGTGTAGGAGTCGGCGGCACCGGCTGGCGAGCCAACGCCGAGACCGACGGCAATCGTCAGGGCGGCAGCAGCCCCAATGGACTTGAACTTGGTTGAGGCCACGATTTGGCGTCCTTTCGTTCACGGCGGGGCGAGGAGCCCACGAGAACCGAGTTGCGACTGGAGCTTCGGAGGTGGCTGGTTGAGCAGTACGGCTCGGGGAACAAGGGGCCGAAAGGACCAGTGGTTGCGGTCCGTCAAATATCGCGGGCATCGACCGCAACCCGGCCGTTCGAGGCGATCATGAACCGAATGCTCTCCACGCAACAGTTCGATCGGATGTGGGCCGCGCTCGGCCTGGCAGCGAGTGGTGCGTTTGGGTTGTTGGGCACGGCCGCTCCCACCGGCCTCGACCGGTGGGATGGGGTCCTTCGCGTTGGCTTCGCGCTGCTCGTTCCGCTCGCCGTTGCCGGTGCGCCGCGCTGGGCATGGTTCGGTGCGCTGGCGCTCACTGGCGGGCTGGCGAGTGACTCGCAATGGTTTGTCGTAGCTGCGCTCGGCTTGTTGCTCGCTTTCGCACTCGAGGTTGCGCGGGTCGAGAGTGCGCTGGGGCGGGTGGCGGTTGGTATTGGGGTGACCCACGGGCTGCTGCATCTGCGTGACGTCGGGCCGTTTGGGACAACAGCCCTCCTCACTGCCTCGGTCGTTGTTCTCGTTGCCGGACTCGCCTTGCAAGGTGATCGTCAGGCGGCACGACGCCTGGTTTTCACTCTCGGCGGGTTTGCGCTCGCGCTCGTCGTGCTGGCGAGCGTCGCAACCGGGGTGGCCGCGGCACAGGCCCGGGCCAACGTCGAGGGAGGCTCGAACGCCGCGAGGCGAGGGCTCGAGTTGGCCCGTGACGGCGACACCGTTGGCGCCGCGACCGAGCTCGGTGTGAGTGCTCGACAGCTGGCATTGGCCGACGACCAGCTCAACGCTTGGTGGATCGAGCCCGGCCGCCTCGTCCCGATCGTTGGACAACATCTCGCAGCAGCGCGTGCAGCGACGGGCCCACTTGCCGAACTCGTTGCCGCATCGAGCGCAGCGATCGATCTGGCCGACGTCGACCAGTTGCGGTTGTCGGGTGGTGCGATCGATCTTGCCCTGATCGAGTCGATGGCCGAGCCGCTCGCCGGTGTCGAGGAATCCATGCGTGACGCTGCGACTGCGCTCGGTGCGGTCAACTCGCCGTGGTTGATCCCGCCCGTCCGGTCGGCAATCGACGAGGCTGCCATCGAGCTCAGCGAGACCTATCCAGAGGCGAAGAAGGCAGCACTGGCAACGAGCGTCATGCCGAGATTGTTGGGGGCCGACGCGCCGCAGCGCTACCTGGTGATGTTCGCCATGCCCGCCGAGGCTCGGGAACTGGGAGGGATCATGAGCACCTACCTCGAGCTGACCGCAAGCAACGGGAGGATCAGCGTCACTGATCAGGGCACGGCCGGCCAACTGAATCAGGCGGCGATGAACGGCGCAACCGAGGGCGCACTCGTCGACCCCGATCGCTATCCGGCCCGCTTCATTGCCAACAATCCCGATCGCTTCACCACGAATTGGACGAGCATGCCCGATCTTCCGCTCGTTGCCGAAGCCGTGTCGAGCCTCTACCCAGGGTTCGGCGGGCGCCCGATCGCTGGTGTGATCTATCTCGATCCGATCGGCGTTGCCGGTCTGATGCAGCTGTCGGGGCCGGTCGAGTTGCCAGCGATCGGACGAACGATCGACGCTTCCAACGTCGTCGAATTCTTGAACGTCGGCCAGTACGAGACCTTCGACGACCAGACCGAACGCAAGGATTATCTGACCGACATAGCCGCAGCGACGTTCGATCGGCTCCTCACCGGCGATCTCCCGAGTCCTCGTGAACTCGGACGCGTGCTCGGCCCGGCAGCGCGTGGCGGTCACCTACAAATGGCGACCCTCGACGAGGAGAGCAACGACTTCCTGCGCAGTCTGTTCATGCTCGGCGAGTTCCCGGCACCGACCGCCGGTACGGACTTCTTGTCTGTCGTGCAGACCAACGGCGCGGCGAACAAGATCGACTCGTTCCTCGAACGTGACATCGACTATCACGTGCGACTCGACGAGGCTTCGGGCCAAGCGGAGGTGACGGTTGGCGTGACGCTCACGAACACCGCGACACTCGACCTGCCCGACTACATCATCGGCATCCCGCCTGAGGGCTATCCCATTGGGACGACCAAGGTGCAGCTTTCGATCTACACCCCTCACTTCCTCGACACGGTGACCGTCGACGGATCGGTCGAGCTGATCGAACCCCAAATCGAGCTCGGATGGCAGCGCTACCTGCTCTTCGTGAATGTGCCAGCCGGAGAGTCGAAGCGCGTCGAGTTCGAGCTCGACGGTGCCATCGATCTCGACCCGGAGGACCCGTACCGGCTGGTGTTGGCCAATCAGGCGCTGATCAACGATGATCACGTGCACGTCTTGGTGGAAGACGCCGACGACGGCAGCGTCATCGGCGAGACCGACCTGGTCTTGGTCGAAGACACGATCATCGAATTCGAACGCTGACCCGCAAACGCCCGACTGTCAGCGCGGCGCCACCGAGTACGACGAAACCAGCACCGCCCCAGACCATGAGCCCCGACTCGTTGCCGGTGACCGGCAGCGTGGTGGTCGTCGTCTGTGCCGGGGCAGCGGCATCGCCGCCCGTCGAGCTCGCGCCGCCCTGCGTGGTGGCTCCGCTCACGGCGAACGCCGCCGACGACAAGATGGTCGTGCCATTCACGGCGGCGAGCACGTAGTTGCCGTTTGCCAGGTCGGAGGGGAGCAAGATGTTCAGGTTGAATGCACCTGAGGCTCCGGCGATGGTCGTGCCGAGGGTGATGATCGTGCCGTCAGGACGGGCCAGCGTGATACTGACCGTGGTGCCGGCAACGGCGTTGCCGCTGACCGCAACGGTCTGGCCTGCCCCGGGGGTGGCGTCAGAGAAGGTGGCCGACGCCGAGGGTGGATAGGTTTGCGCACCAGCAGGGCCCGAGGCCCCAATCAGTGTCAAACCGGCGATTCCGGCCACCACGATGGAGCGTCGCAACGTGGACCATTGGATCGTCGATGTCATGTTCGCCCTATCGGTTTCTGCGTTGCAGAGTTGAAAGGACGATGGTTCTCGTGGATCAGATTGGTCTTGGGTCCAATGGTCCACCGACCGATACGTTTGGCCCATGCAGCCCGAAGAGTTCCGAACCGCCGGCCACGCCCTCATCGATTGGATCGCCGACTTTCGAACCGACATCGAGCAGCATCCGGTGAAGGCCCAGGTCAAACCGGGCGATGTTCGGGCGGCGTTTGCGGCCCAGGCCCCAACCGAGACCATCGACATCGACCAACTCCTGGCCGCAATCGATGCGGTCGTGGTGCCAGGAATGACCCATGTGCAGCACCCGATGTTTTTCGGGTGGTTTCCCGCGAACGCGTCGTTGGCATCGGTGCTCGGCGATCTCGCCTCGTCGGGTCTCGGCGGTCTGGGCATCTCGTGGGAGAGCGCTCCCGCCCTGACCGAAGTCGAGGAAGTGGTCTGTGAATGGCTCCGTCAGCTGACCGGCTTGAGCGAAGCGTGGCGCGGCACCATCCACGACACGGCATCGACCTCGGCGGTCACTGCGCTGCTCGTTGCTCGTGAGCGGGCAACGAATTTGTCGCAGAACCGGGGCGGCCTGGCCGAACTCGACGCACCGCTGGTGGTCTACACCACGACCCAGGCCCACTCGTCGGTGGCAAAGGCCGCGCTGCTGGCCGGCTACGGATGGGACAACATCCGCAACGTCGACATCGACCCGATCACCTCGGCCATGATCCCGAGCGCTCTGGCCACCGCCATGGCCGACGACCGGGCTGCCGGCAAGATCCCGGCCGTGGTCGTCGCCGGAGTTGGCACCACCGGGGTCACTGCGTTCGACCCGGTCGAGGCGATCGTTGACGTTGCGGCGACATACCGGGCATGGGTCCATGTCGATGCGGCCATGGCCGGCTCTGGCATGTTGCTCCCGGAACTTCGGCATTTGTGGCACGGTGTCGAGGGAGCCGATTCGATCACCTGGAATCCGCACAAATGGATGGGCACCATCCTCGACACGTCACTGTTCTGGGTGCGAGACGTCGACATGCTCAACCGGGTCATGTCGACCAACCCGAGCTACCTCCAGTCGCCCGACGATGACACCGCCGTGCAATACCGGGACTGGGGAATTCCCCTCGGTCGCCGGTTCCGGGCCATGAAGCTGTGGTTCCATCTTTCGATCGACGGTGTCGAGTCCATCCAGCAACGGCTGCGTCGAGACCTCGACAACGCCCGCTGGCTGGCCGACCAGGTCGAGTCGACCTCGGGCTGGGAGCTGGCATCGCCGCTCACTCTCCAGACCGTGTGTGTGGTGCATCGGCCAGACTCGGCGACCAACGACGAGTTGCTCGATGAGCACACCCTTGGCTGGGTTCGCTCGATCAACGATTCGGGCGCAGCCTTTTGCAGTCCGACACTGCACAACGGCCGGTGGATCGTGCGAGTGTCGATCGGTTCGGCCGAGACCGAACGCGAACACGTCGCGGCCCTTTGGCAGCTGATGCGCGCGGCCACAGCCTCACCGGGGTGAGGCTGTGGCACGCCGAACTGCTCGAGGGAGGGCTCTCAGCGCAGCTCGGCGTAGACAACGACGTTGTCTTCGTAGCTCCGCTCGGAGCGGTCGAAGGATCCGCCGCAGGTGATCAATCGAAGCGTTGGCTGCTCGGTCGGTCCATAGACCCGCTCGGTCGGGAACGCGTCTTTGTCATAGACCGCCGTTTCGGTGACGACGAACGTGGTCAGTGTTCCGGTTGCGCTGGTGACTTCGATCTCGTCGCCGGCGACGAGATCACTCAGGCGGTAGAACACCGCAGGTCCGCGGTGGTCATCGACATGGCCGACGATGACGGTCGGACCGGGCTCGTCGGCCGTCGTGCCGCCGGCCCACCATCCGGCCAGGGCATAGTCCCGGGGTGTCTCCAGCGCCCCGTCGGGTTCCAGCCCGAGGTCGATCACTGCGGTGTCGACCTCGATGGCCGGTATCCGCACGGAGCGAGGCGGCGATTTGGTGACTGGCAGGTCAGTCCCCGCCTCGTTCGACGGCAGCGGCAAGGTCGATGGTGGCGGTGGCAAGGTGACCGGCGCTTGCGCTGGTCGATCGGCCGCCACCAGACCAGCGCCGGTGTCAGAGGAGGACACCAGGGCCAGACCGGCTGCCATCGCAACGAGGGCGATGGCAACCAGCGCAAGCCGCAGCATCAGACCTGACGGCGCCGACGGCTCGCCGTGAACATGGTGGCGGCACCGGCGGCGGCCAGCAGTGCGAACATCGGTGCTGCCGAGGTCGAGGACGCCGAGGTCGAGGACGCCGTGGCTGAGCCACCGGCACCGGTAGCGACGCCACCGGTCGGGGCCACCGCGGCCAGCACGATCTTGCCGCAGGCCACCGGGATGGTGGCTTCGAGCGGAAGCTCGGGGTCGAGGCTCGACACGGCGTCGCCGTCGTAGGTGCCGCTGCCGTCGATGTCGAGACCATGGACGATGATGTTCATGTTCCCGAGGTCACCGGCGATGTCGGCCGGCAATTCGATGGTCTGGGTGTAGGTGTAGGTCGAACCGGTCGGGAACCGGTCGATGGCGAGGGCGGAGTCGGGTGAGGAGTCGCCCGACGTGGTCAGCGAGACCTTGACCAGGCCGTAGGCCGGCACACCCTCGACGGTATTGATGAGACCGTCGCCATCGGCGTCGAGCGCGGCCGTCGGGCAGACATTGTCGGCTCCGACCTCGCCGTGGATGTGCTGGGCGTGCACCGCGTCGGTCAGGCCGCTCATGTTGAGGGTGATCTCGGCGCTGGTGCCGTTCAGCGTGATCGCAATGTCGCCGGCAGCACCGGATTCGTTCAGCGCGGCGAACGTGCCGGTGAATTCTTGAGCATCTTGTGCCCCCAACGGGAGTGACACCGATCGGCGAACAGCGCGATGCCGGCGTGCCTTGTTCATGAACATGGTTCCCTCCAAGTTGTATTGTTCGCGCCGGTGCAGCGGAGCGATGAAATGAACCTACTGCACGAGGTCCGGCCTCGCACGGTGGAGGCGGATCACAGCCCCCAGGTCATAGGCCACGGAGCGCAGCGATGGGTTCGAGTCGAGACGCTTTCCACGCTGGGTACGTGCCGGCGAGCAGTCCGATCAGCGCCCCGATCAACGGTGCGACGAACGGTAGCCATGGGTCGAGGACCGGTGACCACTGCCGTGTTGCTGCGATCGCAACGACCATGAGCACGCCGAGGCTCGTTCCGAGGAGTCCGGCGAGTCCACCGATGGCGGCTGATTCGGCCAGGAATTGGGTGGCGATGTGGCGC
>JBBQUN010000118.1:0-13215 GCA_038212405.1 Acidimicrobiales bacterium
GGCATCGTTGGCACGAGCATGTTCATGTTCATGTTCGTTCGTGCTGTGATCAGAGCGACCCGCTACGTGCGAGCCGTCCCGGGCGTGATCGGCCTGTGGCCGCTCACGATCTTGACCTACACCCTGCTCTACTCGATCACCGAGGTCGGCGTGCAGGGGCGAACGATCTTTTGGGTGGCATTGATCCTCGCTGTGCTCACCGTGGCCCGCCAGGGCAAAGTCCCGATCGAGCTCGGCTACAAACAGCGTCAGGCCCGCATGGCGGCCCTCGCTGCGATCGGTCTCGACGAAGCCAGCCGTTCCCCGGTTGGGTCACGCCCCCGGCACGCTGCCGACGAGGCAATCGAGCCGTATGATTTCGCTGGCGACGATCTGTGGCAAGACCGACGGTGAGCGTGGTCACCAAGGTCAAGGCCAAAGCCCTTGGCTCACAGACCAAGCGCAACACGGTCTTCGCCATGGGCGCCGAAATGGCCCAGCTCGTATTGAGCATGGCGGCGTTCTTCTTGCTCTACAAGGCACTCGGGGCAGCGGCCTTCGGTCTCTACAGTGCAGCCACTGCTCACGGACTGTTGGCGGCAACGATCGGCTACTTCGGCTCGCAGCAACTCCTGATGCGCGACTTCGCCCTTGGGCGTCCGTTCCAAGTCCTGTGGGGAAGGCTGCTCTCGACCATTCTCACTGGCACCGTGATCTTCGCCGTGCTGTTGATGACGGTTCGTGGCTGGCTCCTCGACCAAGTTTCGCCTGGGACCTACCTTCTCTTGGTCGTCTCACAGATGCTGCTGTTCGGGATTACCGATTTTGCGGTGTTGGCCTCTCAGGCCCATCGAAAGCTCGAAGTGGCGATGAGCGTGAGGCTGTCCACAGGGCTGATCCGTCTCGTCGGTGTCGGCATCTTCTTCGTTCTCGGCAATGGAACCCTCGATCAATGGGCGCTCTACGGCCTCGTCGCCTGGGCGGGGGCCGCGGTGTGGTCCCTCGCCACCGTCAAACGATCCTTCGGCGCCAAGCCGCTCCTGGGGCGTTTCACCTCGCAAGACATTCGCGACGGTTTGCCGTACACACTCATGGGTGGTGCAGGCACTCTGCTCGACTCCATGGACAAGACCATGTTGCCGAAGTACGGCTTCGAGGAAGAAGCCGGTTGGTACGCCGCTGGTTACCGCATCGCGGCGTTGGCGGTCGTTCCGGTGATGGCCCTCGTTCGAGCAACTGATCAAGACTTCTTCAGCGCCGGATCGAACAGTCTCGAAGATGCTTACTTGCTGGCCAAGAAGCTCGTTCGCCCGGTGATCCTGTTCGGCATCGTCGCCGGCATCGGGCTCTTCGTCTTCGCTCCGGTGTTCCCGTGGATTTTGCGTGATGAGACTGCCGAGATGGACACCGTCATTCGGTGGTTGGCGATACTGCCGCTGATCCGCGGTGTTTCGATCTTCGCCGCGAACGCACTGACCGGAGCCAACCGCCAGGGCCTGCGCAACGCGTCGTTGATCGCGGCCATGGTCGTCAACTTCTCGATCAACGTCTGGCTGATCCCGCTCTATGACTGGAAGGGAGCGGTCATCGCGACGCTGATCGCCGAGATCTTCAGCGCAGCAACGATGTGGCTGGCGCTCGTCTACCTCGTCCGCAAGGATCGAAAGTTCGCCGGACTGGACTCACTGCTCATCGATGAGTACGGTGGGCCCCCGAGTCGGTGAAGACCCGCTCGTAGACCGAGAGCAATCGACTGCCCTCCAGATCGCGGTCGTACTCGGCCTCGAACAGTTTGCGTCCAGCCGTCGACGCCCGGCCAATCCAATCGAGGTCGTTCAGTTTGGCGAGTTCTCTTGACCAGGCGCCAGCATCTCCCGGCTCGACCAAGATGCCGGCCTCGGTACCGGCAAGCGTCCCTCGCAACGGTGGATGGTCGGCGACGATCGTTGGCAGCGCAGCGCCGAGTGATTCGAGCAGCGACAGTGGTTGGCCTTCGTAGCAGAGCGACGGGACGGCAACGGCTCGGGCGCTGAGCACGCGCCGTTCGACTTCAGGGCGAGGTACCCGGCCGGCGAATCGGATGCTCGGGCAGTCGGCGGCCAACGCCCGCAGCTCGGGTTCGAGCGGACCGTCGCCAAGCAACTCGAGTTCGAGCCCCTCAGGGGGAGCGGCCATCCACGCCTCGACCAGCAGCTGCGGGCCCTTCTCCTCTGAGAGGCGGCCAACGAAAAGCACCGTGTTGGACTCTGAAGGGTGCTGTGAGCGTGGCCCGGGATCGTGAACACCGTGAGGCATGACGACGATCTGTTCGCGGCGCAGCCCAGCGTCGACGAGAATGTCGGCGCCGAAGTCAGTCGCAACGATCGCCGCATCGACCTCGTTCGAGAGCGTCTTGCGTTGCTGATGGAAGGCGAGTGTGCCCGCAGCGATACCCGACATCACGTAGCTGTCGCGGTAACACTTGCGAACAGCACCGCGCCATGGCGAGTGGCCTCGGCAATCGTCGCAAGCAACACCGTTGCGAAGAAAGAGCGAGTTGATACAGCTCTGTCGGTAGTTGTGGAATGCCGCGACGGTGGGGATGCCTGCGGCATGGCCGGCGCCGAAGACGGCATGCGACAAGGTGAACCAGGTGTTGTGGATTTGCACGAGGTCGGGGCGAACCCTCTCGATCTCGGAGTCGACAGCGCGGCGGGCCGAACGGTTCCACACCGACTGAACTAGCGAGAGCCCGGCGCCGAGACCACCTTCGGGATTGTCGACCTGGTACTGCACCACCTCGACACCATGGCTCTCGAGCATCTCGGCCTCGGAGGCAACGACGGCCTCCTCGCCCCCCTGATAGCGGTAGCGACAATGGATCTGCAGAACGCGCATGTCAGAGAGCTGCTTTCTCGTCGAGGGTCGGTGCCGACGCTTCGATGATGCCGAGCGTCTCGAGCGCAGTGACGAAGCCGGCGGCGTAGGTACGAACCATGTCTTCCATCGAGAACTCGTTGGCGCGGCTGTTGGCCTGCTGCTGCAACTGTTCGAGTCGCGCTCGGTCGTCGAAGAGCGCGGAAACGGCATCGGCGTATTGGCGTGGCGTGGTCGCCCGGTCGAGCGCGAGGCAGTCGAAGTCCGGCTTGAGATAGGCCATCTCCGGCCCGTGTCCGGTGTCGGCAACGGTGATGATCGGCCGACCGAGCGCCAGCGAGTCGATGGCCACCAGGCCGATCGCCCCCGGATTCAAGATGACGTCGGCGAGGAGCGCGTGGCGAACCAGGTCGGCATCGAACCGTGCGCCAACGTCGTGAATCCATTCGTGTTGGGTCGCCGCGGCGTCGATGGCGGCCCGGTCGTTCCCTTCGCCGATGATCAACAATTCGAAATCGGGCTGGAGCTTGCGGATTTCGAGGGCCGCCTCGATGAGGAAGTCCGGGCGCTTGTCGGCGTAGATCCGGCCGATGTAGGCGCCGATCGGGCCAGGGCCTAGGCCCAGCTCGCTTCGCAGCGCGTCCAGCTGATCGTTCGTCGTCGCCTCGATCTGAGCTCGACGGGCATTGTTGTCGAGGGCATTGGTGAAGACGGTGACACGGTCGCGTGGGAAGCCCATCTCGGCGACGATGTCGGCGGAGTTCTCGGTGTAGGCGAAGAACCAATCGGCCCGCAGCGTCAACCATTCTTTCGACCGTTCGACGATCGTGGTGTGGTCCTCGGTCTGATGGTTTCGCCCATGGCCGGTCAGAATGATCTTCGGTCCGCCGAAGAGTCGGCGAACCAGGAAGAAATAGTTGGCAACCGCCTTGACCTGCTGCTCGAGCATGATGACATCACAGCCGGTGGCTGCTCGCTGCGCCCCGTGCCACAGGACGGTCTTGCCCTTGACGGTCAGATGCCGTGTTGGGACCTTGGTCGCCCAAGGCAGCTCGACCACGCCGCCAATCGGCTGTTCGTCGGCCCACGGCTCGCCGTACAACACGCGGTACTCGATGCCCTGCAAGGCCAGCTCGTCACGGACCGCATCGAAGAAGTGCTTGCGATAGTGGGCGGCGTAGCGGATGAGCTGGCCGGCAACGGCTCGGGTCGGCGGCAGGGCAGCGGGTGACGCAGGTGTGGTCAGCGGCGGGTTTGGCGGAGCCATGAAGGCCTCTCGAAGTGATCGTTCAGGACTGTCCTACCATCGGCGGGGGAGTGGCGAGATCAAGCGTCCGGCGTGTGGCGTTGGTCGAGTCTGGCCAATGCGTTCGTCGTCGGTGGGGACGCGGGACGAATTGCCCACCGGCAATTGAGGAGTTCTCTGTGCTCGTTGGGTTCCTGATGGGGCACAGTGGAGAAATGGAACCCGAGCAGCGCCAGCCAATCGCCGTTGTCATCCAGCCGGTGATCGACGATCGGACCTCGCCTCACTTGATCCGACTCACGGGCGGCTACGCCGATGTCGGCGTGACCTTCGAGACGCTTCGTGCCACGACGTTGATGCGTCGCCAACCGGTGGTCCTCCACGTCAACTGGCCTGAGCATGTGGTGCGAGGCACAGGCTCGCTGGCCAAGCGGGTGGTCAAGCAGATGGAAGCAACTGCGATCACCGTCCTCCTCGTCGTTCGGCCCCATGCGGTCGTGTGGACCGCCCACAACCTCGAACCCCACGACGGCTGGAATGGGCCGATCGAGCGGACGCTTTTCTGGGCGATGCGACGACGGATGACGAGCGTCGTCACCCTCATTCCCGGTCATGAGGCAGCAATCAAGGCTCGCTACCCCGACCTCGTCGACGTACCGTTCGTTGCCATCGAGTGGGGATCGGTGGCGGTGCGATCTGATGACTCGCCCCAGCGGCTCGAGGCCGGAGTTCCGGTGCAACTCCTCATGGTGGGGGCGATCGGTCCCTACAAACAGCAGCTCGACGTCCTGCGCTGGCTCAAACCGTTCATCGAATCGGGCCAGGCGTCGCTCACTCTGGTCGGTCCGGTTGGGGATCCGGCCTACCTCGACGAGATCCGCTCGATCGCGCCGGACCATGGCTTCGAGGTGATCGATCGCTGGGTCACCGATCCCGAACTCGATGACATCATTCGACGCCACCACGGCGTTCTGGCGCCGCAGGACAATGCGTTCAACACCGGTGTGCCCTATGTGGCGCTCCCGGCCGGAACGCCGGTCGTGCTCTCTCCGAGTCGGCAGGCGGATCGCTTGATCGAGTCCCAAGGCGACCACTGGGTCCGAGTGTTGCCCGATGCCGACGACGCCGTATCGATCGCCGACATGCTCGCCTGGGCTGCCCTCGAGCGCAGCGGCAGCGCACCGGGCCCATGGGGGTGGGAGGCCAAGGCCGCAGCTCATCGACAGGTGTACGAGCGGGCGGCGGCAACGCTCGGCAAATGACGCCATGGTGGCAGGGCTGCGCTGGCAGCATCAGTGAGGAAACGTTGGGTGAGACGACCCGTTTCTACGCTTGGTAGTGGAACGTACGCTGAGCGTCATCACCGGCTAGGGTTCTCCCCAGACGTAGACATCGAAAGGCCACTCGCCATGCGCAAATTTCTCGTAGGTGCACTCCTCGCCGGAGCGGCAACGTTCGGCGCCGCGCTGCCAGCCTCGGCGGCCGATGATTGTGCCGGTTCGGGCAGTCTCGGAACACCCGGCTGTGGTGGCGTGATCGTCGAAGGTGGCGAGCTCGAACCGACGCCGCAGCCCGTTGCTCCCTCACCCGCAACCCCAGTGGCAACACCCAGCGCCCCGGCCACCAGGCCCATGCAGGCAACGCTGCCGGTCACCGGCTCCGAGACCGCCACCCTGGCGCTTGCCGGTGCTGCACTGATCGGCGGTGGCGCTGTGATGGTCGTCCGCACCCGACGCACCGCCTGACGCTGACCGATCTGAATCTGCCAGACCTGAACTTGGCAGACTTGCATCTGACAAACCCCAACGGTCCAGCATCGTTGGGGAAGAGCCTGCCGTCCGCGGCAGGTTCTCTCGCGTCTCCTACCATGTGCGATCAGAGGTGACGATGAACGAGGATGCGAGAACGGGTGCCGACGCATCCCGCCGTCAGAACGTCAACACCGATGCACCGCTGGCGCCTCGTGACCAGCGATCGGTTCCCGAGCGCACCAAACCCCGAGGTCGTCGTCGGATCCTGCTTGGTGTGCTCTGCGTGTTCGTGCTTTGGCTGGGGTGGACGTCGCTGACGCTCTACCGGGCTGGTACACACGCAGCCACCGGTCGTGACATCCTGCTCGAGCTCGGCACCATCGATCCCTTGGCTGTCGATCTCCAAGAGGTTGCTGACCAAGTCGACATCGCCGAAGACGAGCTGCGAACCGCCGACGAAATGCTCGGGCGGATGGTGGTGAAACCGCTTGAAATTCTGCCGGTCATCGGTCGACAACTCGAATCAGGCAATGCGCTCGTCGATACGTCGCTCGAACTGACGAGTTCGCTCCAGCCGATCTTTGCCGAGGTCAACCGGGTGCAGGCGGGTGGTGCGCAAGAACTCGACCGAATGCAGTTTCTCGAGACGATGGGAACGCTGTTGGCCGATCTGCGGGTCGCGATCGACACGGCCGATTTCGGGCCCGATCACCATCTCCTTGCCAGCCTTGCCGATTCACGCAATGACGGTGTCGTTGGACTGGGAGAACTGTCGGTGCTTACTGAGCAAGCGCGAGTCGGTGTCGTTGGCTTGGAATCGCTACTGGCCGACGGTGAATTCCTCCTCATCGTTGGAAGTCCATCAGAAACCCAGGCGGCAGCGGGTATGCCGTTGTCGGTCGGCAAGTTGGTCACCCAAGATGGCGATCTTCGGCTGGCGTCGATCAACGCCTCAGAGAATCTGTTTCCGGTTGCCGGTTCGAGGGTGATCGACGATGACATCGCCGATCGATGGGGATTCCTCAAGCCCGAAAACGATTTTCGCAAGCTGCCGCTGACCCCGCGTTTCGAGGAATACGTCGGCCCCGAAGCACTCACGATGTGGCAGGCCTCGACCGGCGAATCGCTGCGTGGCACCTTCTACATCGATCCAATCGCGCTCGAGGCCGTCCTGCGAGTCGTTGGCGACATCGAGGTCGACGGCGAACGGTTCGGTGCGGACAACGTGGTCGACTATCTCCTCTCGGATCAGTACGCCACGTTCTCCGATGCCGTTGGCGACGAGCGGCTGGACCGTCGAGATCGTCTCGCCGGCATCGCCGGAGCCGCGTTCGAGGCGCTTGGTACACGGCCTTGGGACCCGGTGTTGTTGCTTCGGGAGCTCGTATCGGCCGCCGAAGCCGGTCACATCAAGGCGTTCAGCACGGTGGACTCCGAGCAAGCGCTGTGGCGCCAGGTTGGTGTTGCCGGTGTGATCGACGGTGACGAGATGTTGGTCGGTCTCATGAACATGGGTGGCAGCAAGCTTGACCCGTACCTCAACGTCGATGTCGTGGTCGATCCGGTCCGCACCGCGGAGGGCGTCGAGCTTCGTACCAGCATGCGCATCATCAATCGAGCAACGACCGATCTGCCTGACTATGTGCTGGGATTGTGGGAACGCAATGGCGCAGAATCAGCCGGCGGCTATATCGGTCGTGTCGTTGTCTTCGCCCCCGGCGCCACCACCAGGATCGAGTTCGGCGACGAGATGGAGTTGGAGGCATACGGGCGAGACGGGGCGTTGGGCATGGCCGCGGTTCGTGTCTACGTTCCGCCCGGCACCGACCGGAACTTCGAGTTCACCGTTTTCATGGAGGCGGGGGCCGATGAAGTGACGGTGCTGCCATCAGGGCGTGTTCCCAATGTTGCCTGGCGGTGGGGCGATACGACGTTCCAGGATCAGCAACCCCGTCCGATGCCGCTCCCGAATCCGTGACGGCGGTAGCGAGCGAACGCTGCATGTCGGAGAGCGAGCTGAGCAAGATCTAGAGGCCGCGGGCGGTGTCGTGATTGTCGAGAAACCACTGGTAGCTCGACTCGAGACCGTCGCGCAGTTCGATGGTGTGCTTCCAGCCGGTGTTGTGGAGCCGGGTCACGTCGAGCACCTTCCGAGGCATACCATCGGGCTTCGTGGTGTCGAACACCAACGCAGCCGTCGGATGCACGACGTCGGCAACGAGCCGTGCCAGCTCGGCGATCGAGCCATCTTCGCCGGTGCCGACATTGATGTGGAGCTCGTCGGAGTAGTGCTCCATCAGGTGAAGACAGGCGTCGGCCAGGTCGTTGACGTGAAGGAACTCGCGCATTGCCGATCCGGTGCCCCAGATCTCGACCTGGTCTCGACCTGCGAGCTTGGCCTCGTGGAACTTGCGAATCAGCGCAGGAATGACGTGGGATGCTTCGAGGTCGAAGTTGTCGCCTGGGCCATAGAGATTGGTGGGCATCGCCGAGATGAAGTCGTCGCCGTATTGTCGTCGATAGGTTCCGCACAACTTTATGCCGGCGATCTTCGCCAGGGCGTACCCCTCGTTGGTTGGCTCGAGTGGACCGGTGAGGAGCGCCTCTTCGACGATCGGCTGTTCGGCGAGCCGTGGGTAGATGCAGCTCGAACCAAGGTAGAGCAGCTTCGTGACCCCAACACGGTGCGCAGCGTGCACCACGGTGCCGTGGATCATCAGGTTGTCGTAGAGGAACTCCGCCGGACGGGTCGAGTTCGCCCAGATGCCACCTACCGTGCCGGCGACGAGGTAGACGTACTCGGGCCTGTTGGCGTCGAACCAACGATCGACTGCTGACTGGTCTCGTAAATCGAGTTCGGCCCGAGACGCAGTGAGAAGGTGGTGATATCCACGATCCTGCAGTGCTCGCATGATGGCCGAACCAACCAACCCGCGGTGTCCGGCGACGTAGATCTTTGCGTTCAGCGGTACCGGGTGCAACTGGAGTCCTTGCCGTAGCGAACGTCGCTCAGACTAGCCGCGGGCCGACCGACTGCTCGACGAGGTTGCTGCTGTGGAGGAGATCTGTGCAGGCTCGGTCAGATCGATGGCGACGTCGGGAGCTGACACCGATGCTGTCCGGTGAGCACCAACTGGACCAGTGGACCGGGATTGATCGTCGGTGTGATCGAGGTCGATCACACCGTCGACGTTGGTCCCGCCGATGCGGCGAAGCGGCAACGTGATCACGCTGATTGCCAACTGTTCAGCCGTGGCCAGGATGATCCGCAGATCGAGGCCGAGCGACCAGTTCTCGACGTAGTGAAGATCGAGTCGTCGGTAGGCGGAAAAGGCGGCGTTCGAGCGTGCCTCGACCTGCCAGAGTCCGGTGATCCCGGGCGGGACCTGGAAGCGATTGCGAAGCTCGTCATCAAAGGCTTCGCCCTCTTCGAGCAGCGCTGGCCGGGGGCCGACCAAGCTCATGTCGCCGCGGATGACGTTGATGAGCTGAGGGAGTTCGTCGATCGAAGTCTCTCGAATGAGTCGGCCGACACGAGTGACCCGAGGGTCACCGGCGATCTTGAACAGCGGGCCATTGCGCTGGTTTTGTTCTCGCAGGGCTGCCTTCTGCTCCTCGGCATCGATGCTCATCGAGCGGAATTTGAGCATGGCGAACGGTGTGCCACCGATCCCAACACGCTGCGAATGAAAGAAGATCGGGCCGCGATCGGCGAGTTTGATGGCGAGCGCAGTGAGAAGCATCAGCGGTGCCGCGAAGACCAAACCGGCGCTCGCCAAGGCGATGTCGATTGCCCGCTTGGTGGCGAGTTCCCAGCGTGGTGGTCGGCGGTGGCGAAGTACCACGAGTGGCTCATGGGAGAGCGAACGGATGTGGTAGCGAGTATTGGTGAGCCGGTTGACGCCAGTCGAGACGTGGATGTCGTAGCCGGCGCTGAACAGTTCGTTCGTCAGTCGACGGAACTGCGTGCTGCGGAAACCGGTAGCGGTCACGATGGCAGCCTCGGCTCCGCGTGTGCCCATGATCTCGATCATGTTCTGGGCCGGGCCGAGCCAATGCGGGGTGAGACCGCTGTCGTGCGCCACGTCTTGATGCCCGATGACGCCGAGCACGCGCAAGCGGCTTTCGGGATGGTCTTTGATGAGTTCGAGTAGGTCTCGAGCTTCTTCCCCAACGCCAACGATGACAACCGACACCCGAGTGTCGGCGGAAGAGAAACGTGCGCCAACATCGCGGAGTACGCCTCGGACAAGCGAGCGCAGGACGAAAGCAACCAAACAACCCAGGGCGATTTCGCGGGCACCAATCGGCCAGTTGAACAGGGCCGACAACGCAGCGAGTGCGAGTCCCGAGATGATGACCGACGACAGTAGACGGGAGATTTCTTCGGTCCGAGGCAGCGTCGGTCGACCGGAGTACAGACCTCGTCGGGCGAGCAGGACGACGGTGCTGATGCCGGCAGCGACCGCGAACACTCCGGATTCGAACTGGCTGCGCTCGCTCAGCGCCGTCAGGCCGCTGAACACCAACACCAATGCCCATCCGGCCGAGGTGGTCAAGAAGTCGGCCCAGGGTTGCGTCCGTTTGGCGACCCACCGCCAATCTCGTGTTTTCGCCATGGATTCTCCCGCTCCAGCCCGCTCGCACTCGACAGGGTAGTGACCCGATCACTCTGCGTCAGGAGAGAAGCGCCTTCTCTTGTAGGCAATCTGACCCAGGCCGACGGTGCGAAGGCCTGTCTCGGCCCAGAAGAATGCCGCCGAGTCCGGTCCTCGAAGGTCACAGAGGTCTCATGAGAAGGGGTTGCGAGCCCGATCGTTCAGCGTCGAGCAGCGTGGATCGGGCCGCCGTCGCCGTTCGATCGGCCCGTCGGCACCACGTGCGACGTGGAGTCGTATTGCGTAGAGTCGTCATCGTGTTGGAGTGGCGAGCGGGCGAGGAATCTGGCGGCGAGCATGTCCCCAAGCCAGTGACATCCCTCGACAGGGATGACCGAGGCAATTTTGGGTTCGTTTTTCAGCCCGGCCACCTTCAGCCCGGCCACCTTCAGCACGGACACCCTGGTGCGCCCAGAGGCTGGTACCCCCGCGTCATCAAGCGCTGTTTCGACGTTGTTGGGGCGAGCGCGCTGCTTTTGATCATGAGCCCGCTTCTCGTGGGTATCTGGTGCGCGCTTCGTCTGTCGCTTGGGCGTGATGTGGTGCTGAAACAGGCTCGGATCGGACGAGCAGGCACGGTGTATCCGTGTTTGAAGTTTCGAACGATGGCGCACTGTCGGCGATCCCCAACCAATGCCTACGCCGGTCCCAACCGGCGCCAGACACACAAGTCAGATGCTGATCCGCGTCACACCCAGGTTGGTCGATTCCTGCGGCGTCACTCTCTTGATGAGATCCTGCAACTGGTCAACGTCGTGCGGGGAGAGATGAGCTTGGTTGGCCCGCGGCCCGAGCTGGCCTCGGTGGCAAGCGAATCATTTGTTCGCCACCATCGGCATGTCGTTCGCCCAGGATTGACCGGCCCCTACCAGGTCTCTGAACATCGCACCACGGGCAAGCTGATCGACGGTATCGAGTTCGACGAGCAGTATGTCGCAACCATGTCGCTGGCGACCGACGTTCGTCTCTTGCTCGCCACGGTCAGTCCTGTTGCCCGGGGATTCGGCAGCTGATCTCGGATCAGAACGATTCGAACCAGTCCCAGTTCCGCTCGTCCGGTCCAGTCTTTTGTAGCGCGACCATCGTGGAGAACATGGTCCGCACGTACATGCGGTCATAGAACGTGCGAGGGAGAACAGCACCGGCGATGCGCTCGGGCAGCACTCGCTGCAACGCCGTGGCGGCAATCCGTTTGAGGCCACGCTCCGAGGGGCTTTGGCTGTGGACGACGTACGACGGGTAGCGCTCGACGTAAGAAACCGCCTTGGCCACTGAGGAAAAATTGCAGTCATCGACAACGATGAATCCGCCTTCACGGATCATGCGATTGGCGAAGAACAGTTCCATCAGCGTGTGATCGAAGGTGTGCCATCCATCGATGAAGATGAGGTCGAATGAGCCCGGTTCCGACTCGGCCAGGCGAGGCATCAGTACCTCTGAGCGTTCCTCTACCAGGTGATAGCCAGTGAGGTCGGCGCGTTCGAGGTTCGCAATGCCGACGCCCTCCCACATATCGGACTGGAATGGGTCAACGATCGTGTGATGGGCACCAACTCGTTGTTGGAGTGCGCCGACGATGTGGAGTGATGACAACCCGTAAGCACAGCCGATTTCCAGCGTCTTGAGAATCGAGGCGTCGTTTCGAATCAGGTCCTCGAGGAACTGGCCTTCGAGCCGGTTGACCGCCGAATGAAGCGGCAGGGCCCGCCCGTCCTTCGCGGTGACGGTGCCAGTGGAGTAGATCGAATCGAGAATGTCGGTCACGTGGGAGCTCGCAAGCAGGGTCGAGGGACGTCAGGTTCGCGGGGAATGGGAAGAGATGGCTCTCAACCCAACGGCAAGGGCTGCGATTGATCCAATGATTCCCACCGCCAATGCACTGGGCCCACTGGTTCGACTCTGCGATGTCGATGTGATGAAGGCCAACGAGTCGGGAGGTCCTGCCTCGGGGTCGAAGCCCCCTGCCTGTTGAGCGTTGATCGAGTCAGACGCGAGTTCGTCGATGAGTTCGTTGGTACCCGAAGCGGTTGGTGAACTCGTTGGATCGAGGGCTGAGGGGACTTGATCGGCCGTGGCGTCCACGATCGCCAGATCGTCCGCCGCTGGGTCCTGGGACCCTTCGGCCGCGGCGTCGTCGCTGGCCTCGACAGGCCCAGTGATCAGCGACTGTGGACTTGCGGTCGGACCTGCTTCTTCTACGGCTGGGCCGCTATCGGGCAAGTCCTGGTCGAGGGACGACGCAGGCTCGACAGGCTCGACAGCATCGACAGCATCGACCGGGGCACTACTCGCTGGTTCGCCGACGCGGAGGGGCTCGGGGGACGGTTGTGTCGGCGGGAGCGAAAGCCCCGACGCCGGTTTGGTTGCCGGGGCGACACTGGCGGGCGGCGAGGGCGGCGAGGGCGGTGGGGGCGAGGTGTTCGATGTTTGCTCGATCGCACCGATGTCGATCGAGGCTCCGACCTGTCGATCATTGCCAAGAATGTCGCGAGCAACGATCGACGGCACCGCAACGCCGGCATCGATGAGCGGGCTTCCGGACTGGAGGAGGAAGTCGTTGACGTCTGGTCCGGGTGCTGCCGATGCGAGCCCCGGATCAGCGTTGATCAGTAGGTTGTCTGCACTCACGATGCCTTCAACCGGACCGCCGACAAGTCCGTTCCCACGAGCGGTGACATCGCTCGAGTTGCCGACCAGAAGGGTCGGCCACGTGCCGTCGTTCCAC
>JBBQUN010000119.1:0-13213 GCA_038212405.1 Acidimicrobiales bacterium
CCCGATCTCGACGCCATCGTCGCCAACATGGCCGACGCCGAAACGTCGGGGTTTGCCAGCTACTGGCTGGCCCAGACGGGTCTCATCGACCCGCTCCACTGCTTCACCGCCGCCCGATCACAAACCTCGACCATCGAGCTCGGCACTGCGGTCGTTCCCACCTGGCCACGTCACCCCCAAGCGCTCGCCGCCTCGGCGCTGGCCTCACAGGCGGCAACTGGCGGAAGGCTCGTGCTCGGGCTCGGCCTCGCCCACAAGCCTTCGGTCGAGGGCTCGTGGAAAATGGAGTGGAAGAAGCCAATCCGCCACATGCTGGATTATCTCGACATCCTGCTCCCCTTGCTCGAGACCGGTGAGGCCAATCATGAGGGCGAGGCCTTTTCGTACGAAGGCAAGTCTGAGCGGATCACTGATCAGCCGCCGAGTGTGATGCTCGCTGCGCTGGGCGACCAGATGCTCAAGATCGCCGGAAACCGCACCGACGGCACCATCTTGTGGTGCGTCGGGCCGAAGACGCTCGAACGACAAATCGTTCCCGGCATCACCGCCGCTGCCGACTCCGCAGGCCGCAAGGCGCCACGGGTGGTGTGCAGCCTGCCGGTCTGGGTCACTGATCGCCCCGACGAGGCTCGGGCCATGGTGGCCAAGACCCTCACGATCTACGGCCAGCTGCCGTCGTATCGGGCCATGCTCGACATCGAGGGGGTCGAAGGGCCAGCCGACATCTCACTGATCGGTGATGCCGAGACGGTGCACGCCGGATTGAGCGCAGTCAAGGCCGCTGGCGCCACTGACTTCACCGCCGTGGTGCAGGGCTTCGATCCCGACGAGGTCTGCCACGGCTGGGAAGCACTCAGTACTTGGACGAGTTGAGCGGTGGGAACAGCTGGTGATGACAGCTGGTGATGACGACTGATGATGACAGAGAAGGACGAACCATGAGTGGTGATCGATTCGGCGTTCGGTGGGGACTGGCAGGTGGTGTCGCGCTTGCCACCATCGACCAGGTTCGAGAGATCGCACGGTGGGGTGAAACCGCCGGTTTCGACAGCCTGTGGATTTCCCATGCTGCGGCGGTCGACCCGATCGTGGCGCTCGCCGCTGTCGCCTCCGAGTTCACCTCGATGACCGAAGTCGGCACCTCGGTGGTCCCTCTCTACGGTCGCCATCCGTTCGGCCTCGCACAACAGGTGATGACCGCCCAGTCAGCGCTCGACGGTCGCTTCACGCTTGGTGTCGGACCCTCGCACCGCCCCTCGGTCGAAGGCACCCTCGGGCTCTCGTGGGACCATCCGTACGACTACACGAAAGAGTTTCTTGCCGGACTCCAGCCGCTCCTGGCTGGGGAAGCGGCCAATGTCGAGGGCAGCCAGGTCACCACTCGGGCCCAGGTCGCCATCGAAGCGGCGGGTACGCCGGTCTTGCTCGCAGCACTCGGTCCACGCATGCTCGCACTCGCCGGCCGTCAGACTCAAGGTACCACCGTTGGCCAGTGCGGCCCGAAGACCATCGCCAACCACATCGTGCCGACGATCACCGCGGCCGCCGAAGCCGCCGGTCGCCCCGAACCCAGGGTGATGGCACTCATCCGCATCTGCGTCACCGACGACGTCGACGGCGCGTACGCCCTCGCTCGAACGATCGGCGCTGGGTACGGCGTGCTGCCGTCCTACGCTGCCATGTTGG
The DNA here is from genome assembly GCA_038212405.1 of Acidimicrobiales bacterium. Classification (GTDB taxonomy): domain Bacteria; phylum Actinomycetota; class Acidimicrobiia; order Acidimicrobiales; family SZUA-35; genus JBBQUN01. Next base: position 1,687 of record JBBQUN010000119.1, read on the forward strand.
CGAAGGAGGGGATCAGCGACGCCGCCGACCTCCACTTGATCGGCTCGTGGGACCGAGTGCTCGATGGTCTTGGCGACTATGCGAAGGCCGGTGTCACCGACTTCCGCATCGAAGTCGTTCCCCACAATTCCGACGCACGAGACACCACTCGAGCGGCACTCGCCAGCTATCTGTCCTGAAGCCGACCCCGCTCGCTCAGTCTTGTCGGGGCGACAGCGCCACGTGTTTCAGCCGCGGAAGTTCGCAGCGATCCGCTGCCCGAGATAGTCAGCGGCAGTGATCGGCGGATACGTGCCGCTCGGACTCGAGATCACCGCGTCTCGATCGGCCTGGGCGAAGTAGGCCATCGAGTAGCGGGGCCCCTGCTGCTCGTCAGGTCGTGGCATTCGCACTCGGTGCAGAGTCGAGGGCAGCAGATCATCACTCCACCGCATCAGCATGTCGCCGATGTTGCAGGTGATCGTGCCCGCGGCCGGTTCGACGTCGGTCCAGCCAAGAGGTTCGGTCCGCTCGAGGAGTTGGGCCTCGCTTCCAGGACACACCTGGAGTCCACGTTGTCCAGGAACCTGGTGGAGCAACGTGAGACAGTCGTAGTCGGTATGTGCGCCAGCTCGCCAGATGCCCTCGTCCGGCTCGGCAGTGAGTGGCAAATAGTGCAGGAGGCGCAAGGTGCTTTGGTACTCCGGCGATAGGGGATCGTGGCGTTGGGTGAAGAAGTCGTCGTCGAAGCCGAGCTTGCGAGCGAAGCTGGAAAGGATGCCCATGGCCACCGACCAGTTCGCGTGCTCGAACGCACCCATCACCGAAGCGAACTCGGCCAGCTCATCGTCGGTCGGCCACAGGTCGAGTTCATCCATCCGCGAGCGGGTGATCTGGTACGACTCCTTGTCGTCATCGGTGCCGGTGGATGGTCGGTTCTGGCTCTTGTATTCCCAGCCCGAGTTGGTGCCTCGCCGCATTGGCCGTCGGGCTTTGACCTCGGTCGGAAGAGCGAAGAAGCGAGCGGCCAGTTCGAAGGCTCGGTCGATGTCAGCCTGTGCGATGCCGTGTCCCGACACCTGGAAGAACCCGATCTCGGATGCGGCGGTCCAGAGTGCATCGTCGATCGCCTGTTGATCGGAGTGGCCGAGGTCGATACAGCGGATCTCTCGCTCGACGACGACACCGACGCCACCAAAGGTGCGTTCCTTCGCCAGTTCGGATTCGGCCGAGGCCGATGGGCTGGTTTCGGGGGCCATGATCAGAGCGAAGCGAGGAAGGCCGCCAGCGGTGGGTTCACCACTTGCGGGTGGGAGAGGTTGGCCGCGTGTGCGGCGCCGGGGACTTCAACAAAGCCTCGGCAATCCTGCACACCGTCGGCAACGACTCGGGCCTGGTCCATGGTGATGGCCTGGTCTTCGGTTCCGTGGACCACGAGCACCGGACAAGCGATCTCACCGAGCCGGTCGGTGACGTCGTCACGATCGAGGAGTGCGCCACCGGCGATCGTGATGTCGGTGTCGGCAACCAGTTGCTTCCACTTGGGCATCCAGGTTGCGGTGAGGTCGGGTTCGCCGAGGATGAGACCGGCGACGCCGGTCAGCACCTGGTCGATCACCTCGGTGTCGCCGCTGGTGAGCGCTCCGAGCATGCCGCGGTAGCCCTCGAGTGACTCGGGTCCGTCGACACCGGCCATCGAATCGATCATGACGAGCGCCCGAGCGCGATCGGGGTTGCCCAGGGTCGCTCGCAGCGACAGGTAGCCGCCCTGGCTCATCCCGACCAAGACGGCGGTCTCGATGCCGAGATGGTCGAGCAGCCCCATGGCGTCAGCGGCTGAGTCCCAGTAGGTGAACGGCCCCGGGGCCGGGGTGTCGCCGAAGCCCCGCTCGTCCCAACGGATGCAGCGATAGTCGGCGGCGAGCGCTTCGACCTGTGCGTCGAACATGGTGTGATCCATCAGGAAACCATGGCTGAAAAGCACGACGGGGCCGTCGCCGCCTGAGTCTTCGTAGCGGGTCGAGATGCCGTTGATGTCTGCGGTTGCCATGGGTCAGAACGTAGCGCAAGCAGATTGTGCAAGCGGTGCCGGGGCGGCCGAGCCGGACTGACTCATGCCGTTCGCTGGAGCACTCGTAGCGAGCCGGTTGCCGAGCGTTCGGTGAAACGACCGGAGGCAATGGCCGGCAGATAGATCTCTTCGTACGGGGGTCGGCCACCATCGGCCGGGTCCGGAAACACGTCATGGATCACGAGGTAGCCGCCAGGCGCAACATGGGGCGTCCAGCCTTCGAAGTCGTTGCGGGCCGGCTCGGCTCCGTGCCCGCCATCGATGAAGAGCAGTGACAACGGTGTGCGCCAATAGCGAGCGACTCGCGGTGAGTCACCGACCACCGCAATCACCCACGGCTCGAGGCCGGCATCGTGGACCGTGCGCCGGAAGATCGGCAGCGTGTCCATCTTGGCGACGCCAGGGTCGACCAGGTCCGGCTCGTGCCACTCCCATCCCGCCTGATTCTCTTCCGAGCCACGATGGTGATCGACGCAGAACAGTTGCGTGTCGAGCGCGCGTGCGGCAGCGCCGAGATACAGGGCTGACTTGCCGCAATAGCTCCCCACCTCGAGCAACGGACCCAACGCAGGATCGATTCGGCTGGCGGCGGCGTGCAGCGCAATGCCCTCATCTGGCGGCATGAACCCACGCGCGGCTTCGGCCAGCGCCTGCTCGCCGGGAGTCACAGCGGAAGATCTCCGATCGCTGGATCGTGGTCGGGTGCCGGGTTGACGAACAACCGATCGAGCATCAGGTATTTGCCGAGCCACACGAGGAAGTAGGCAACGAGTGTGGCGAAGTTGACGGCCAACCCGCTCCCGAACCATCGGTCAGCCACCTCGGCGAAGATGGTCGAGACGAGGAGACCTACCGCAGCAATACCGAGGAACGGCAGGACGTGCCGGCGCAGATCATGATGCTTGCTCTTCACACCCCACACCCACGAACGACTGAGGAGGTAGGCAGGAATCGCAGCAACGAGCCCGGCAAACAGATTCGCCTGGCCACCTGACCAATGCCAGATCGAGTTGGCGACGTAGAGCAGCCCTTGATGGTTGATGTTGTTGATGACCGTGACGAGCAGGAACCGACCGGCACGCTGGGAATGAGGTACGACGCGCCCAACAACGGAAGACGCCATCGTCGGTGCTCGAGAGGCTGCGTCGGAGGTCACCCCGCGAGGCTACCTGGGCAATCGTTCAGCGACGGAGCACCACTTCCCCAGCGCCAACCTCCACAATGGTTGGGTGACGCAAGGACCGGTCGACGACCTCATCAACCTGCTCGATCTCGAGCCAATCGAGCAGAATCTCTTTCGCGGTCAAAGCCCTGATGAGCAACGCCAACGTGTGTTCGGCGGACAGGTCGCTGGTCAGGCGCTCGTGGCTGCGACCCGCACCGTGGAGAACGGCTCGGTGCACTCGCTCCATGCCTACTTCCTACGGCCAGGGGACCCGACCATTCCCATCCTCTACGAGGTCGAGCGAATCCGAGATGGCCGATCGTTCACCACTCGTCGAGTCGTCGCCATCCAACACGGCCAGGCGATCTTTCATCTTTCGGCGTCCTTCCATACGGCCGAGGAAGGCTTCGAGCATCAATCCGAGGCGCCACAGGGCCTGCCCGATCCCGAGTCGCTCCCCGACTTCCAGACTCGCAATGCCGAGCATGCGGAGCTACTGGGCGATTGGTACACCCGGCCTCGGCCGATCGACACTCGCTATGTCGGCCCTGACGGCCTCAACCGTTCTCGGGCCAAGCTGGATCCCGAGCAGTACGTCTGGATGCGAGCCGATGGCACGCTGCCCGACGACCCAGTCCTCCACCAGTGCGTGATCACCTACGCCTCCGACATGAGCCTGCTCGACACCGTTACACGACCCCACGGGGTCTCGGTGTTCGACGGCGATGTCATGATGGCCAGTCTCGACCACGCCATGTGGTTCCATCGGCCATTCCGCGCCGACCGCTGGTTCCTCTATGCCCAAGACACACCATCGGCCTCTGGGGCGAGGGGCCTCGCTCGTGGGTCGATCTATCAAGACGGCATCCTCGTCGTCTCCGTTGTGCAAGAGGGTCTGGTCAGAAAGCTCCGGGGCTGACGCCACTCGGCGGCCGGTAGCGGTAACAATGGTCCACGCTGTGTTGTCATTGTGCGAGCGAATGCGCCAGCGTTCACGGCATGTCCAGCGACCGCCCCCGACTGTCAAGGCGACCTCTACGTACTTATGTGGCGATTCACTCCTCTCCTCGTTCTGGCACTCCTGGCTGCATCGTGCGGTTTCCCCGAAGTCGCAACGGCACCGACCTCGAGCCTTCCGGCAACCCCAGCCGAGGAGCCGAACACCGAGGCACCTGACGAACCAACGCCGGCAACACCGCCGATCGCCGAGGCGAGCGAACTTCCGGTGTGGTCCGAGATCGAACTGACCCTCGAGCCGATCGTCGAGATCGAGAATCCCATGTCGATCACCGGTCGGTCGGGCACCCTGAACCTCTACGTCGCCACCCGAGGCGGCACCATCGAGGTCCTCGAGCGAACGATCTCGCCCGAGAAGTCGATCGAACAAATCCGCCAGGCGTCTCGCCCGATGCTCGACCTCACTGGGCTCGTCTCCCTCGACAGCGAACAGGGACTCCTGAACCTCACGTTCTCCTCTGACGGGCGCGACATGTTCGTCTACTACACCGACCCCAGTGGCGACGTGGTGGTGGACAAATACGAGGTCGATCGATCCGAGCGAGCCAGCTACGACGACCGAATCGAACTCATTCGGGTGCCCCAGCCTGCAGCCAATCACAATGGTGGAGGACTCGCGGTTGGCCCCGACGGATTCCTCTACATCGGCATCGGCGATGGCGGTGGTGCCGGCGATCCGCAGCAAACCGGACAGGATCCCACCGACTTCCTCGCATCGCTTCTGCGCATCGACCCGGTGAGCGGTGAGACCTCCACCTACGCCGTCCCGGCCAGCAATCCGTTTGCCGACGGCGCCGGCGGAGCTCCAGAGGTCTGGCTGTACGGCGTTCGCAACCCGTGGCGCATCGCCTTCGATCCGCTCAATGGTGACCTTTGGATTGCCGATGTCGGCCAAAATCGGGTCGAGGAGATCGACCGCCTTCTGCCATCTGATGGTGGTGGGGCAGGCGCCAACTTGGGCTGGAACCTGGTCGAAGGCAACGACTCGTTCGAGGGGGGCACAGCGCCCGCCAACCACACACCACCGTTGTTCACCTACGAACACGATGACGGCCGTTGCTCGATCACTGGCGGCTATGTCAGTCGAGCCGAACTGATGCCGCAGTTCGACGGCGTCTACGTGTTCGGCGACTACTGCAGTGGTGAAATCCTCGGGCTCTCGATGGTCGATGGCGCGGTCCTGGTGCGCCCCCTACTGGTGAAGGCGGCCGCCGGCGAGCTGGTTTCCTTTGGCCAAGACACCCTTGGACGGGTGTTCGTCGTCGAATCGGGCGGCCGTGTGAGCCGCATCGCTCCCGCACTCGCCGAGGTCGAGGGCTGAGGTCGAGGGCTGAGGTCGTACTACTTCGACGCACTTCGTTGCGAGTGGTGCAACGGCGCGACCGAACATTTGTTCGATAGTCTTGGCCGATGAACCTCGACCTCGATCCCTCATCCACCTCGCCTCGTCCCGGGCCGTCCACTGCTGAGGATTGGGAACTCATTCGCCGATCAGTGGCGATGCTGCCCCCAGGGGCGTGGGCGATGCGACGCGAACAATCCCTCGAAGCACTGTCGGCGCTCGTCGAGGTACTACGGGCAGCTCGGCACAGCGCTGAACGAGACAGCGGACGCTGAACGAGACAGCGGACGCTGAAGGCTCAGTCGCCGCCGAGGTCGAAGCGATAGACGTTGGTGTTGCGCTGCTCGAAGCCAATGCGGGCATAGAGCCGATTTGCTGCTTCGCGTGACGGGCGCGAGGTGAGGTCGACCGTCACGGCACCGGCCTCCTTCGACATCTCGATGGCGCGCTCGCTGAGTAGGCGGCCAACGCCTTTGCCGCGGGCGGCGTCGTCGACGATGACGTCTTCGATCCAAGCCCGGACGCCAGTCGGAATCCGGAAAAGCACCAGCGTCAGGCAGCCGTAGACCACGCCATCTTCCTCGGCCAGCAACAGGCGCGATGCCTGCGAGCCAACGAGATCCTCGAGTTCGGCCCGCGTGGGGGGCGGATTCGACTTCGACAGCTGTGGCACCAGCCGTTCGAAAACGGCGATGATTTCGTCGGTGACTTCAGTGACTTCAACGATCTGCACCTGACCAGTATGGCGATCGCAGTCGCATCGGCGAGGGATGAACGTCCCGTTCGGCCTCGATCGGGAGGTTCTGCTCAGCAGCAACCGGCATGTCCCATGGCGTTCACGGCCCTGCGTCGTCCCGATACGGTAGTGGAGTGAACCACATCCAGTGGATCGAACCACTCCCCGAACTGCGCAAGCCAACACTCGTTCTCGCCTTCGAGGGCTGGAACGATGCAGGCGATGCGGCCACCGCTGCTGCTGATCATCTCGTCAACCTGTTCGCCGCCGAACCCGTCGCACGAATCAACCCCGAAGAGTTCTACGACTTTTCCACGACTCGGCCGCTCGTCATCCTCGATGGCACCGAACGCAGGATCGAATGGCCGGCGCCGGAGTTCACCGCCGCCCGGCTGCCCGACAGCGATCGCGATCTGGTCGTCCTTGCCGGTATCGAGCCGCATCTGCGGTGGAAGACGTTCGCAGGCGCCGTGGCCGAGGTCGCCAAGCAGCTCGATGTTTCCATGGTCGTCTCGCTTGGCGCGCTCATCGCCGACGTCGCCCATTCCCGACCGACCACGGTCTTCGGGTCGGCGCAAGACGTGGCACTCGCGGAACGACTCGATCTCGAACCATCCTCGTACGAGGGCCCAACGGGCATCATCGGCGTGTTGACCAGCCTGCTGCACGACCAGGGAATCGACACCCTGTCGCTCTGGGGCTCCATTCCGAGCTATGTCCCTCACGCCAATTCGCCGAAGGCGGCGCTGGCCCTTGTCGATCGCCTCGGCAGCGTGCTCGGTCTTCCCATTCTCGGCGGTGACCTCGTCGAGGCCGCAGCCGAATACGAGGCGCAGATCACCGCACTGGTCGAGGACGACGACGACACCCGTGCGTATGTGTCGAATCTCGAAGCGGCCTACGACGCCTCGATGCGCCCGGAGTCCTCAGCAGAGCTGATCGAAGAGCTCGAGAACTTCCTCCGAGATCAATAGAGCAACGATCGGCCGGGACCGAAAGATCGGGCCAACTCCTGCTTGACCCCGACGATGGTCACCGCGATGTCGACCGCTGCATCACTCACCGGTGCAATCAGTGATCGAACTGGGCGCGCCACACTGGTTGACGAGGCTGGTCGAAGTCTGTTTCGTTCTTCTCACCTCGAATCGAGGCGAAGGCGGTTGGCCCCCACTTGTCGAAGTTGGCGACCGGACTGGGGAGTTCGTCCTCGCCGAACCAGCCAACATCGAGGCACTCCTGCGGATGGTGTTGCAGCTCGCCGCCGGTGGCACGGCAGAGGAAGACGATCGTGTAGAGCGGAATCCTGCTGAAGCCCAGGCGGAGCCCGTCGTAGATCCCGATGGGACGAACGACTTCACACTGGATCCCGGTTTCCTCCTGTACCTCCTTCACCGCAACTTCAGATGGCGAGTAGCCAATGTCAGCCCACCCAGTGGGGTAGAGCCATATTCCCGAGTCGGAACGCTGAATCAGCAAAAGCCGCCCCTGATCATCACCGACCACCGCTCCGATGGCGACCTTTGGCGTCACATAGCCGGCGATGCCCGATCCGACGACTTTGAGCCACTCGCCATGGAAGTGCGACGCTTCGCCGCCCTCCACGTGGGAGCGAATGTCGGCGGCAACAGCGAGCACCTCTTCGAATCGCTCGCGTTCGTAGTCGTTTTGCGTGAAACCAAGACCGGTTCGGGCGATGCCCGCGAGCGATTCGGCCCAGCGCAGTAACTCTTGCGAGTTCACCGTTCGGTCAGTCATGCTTGTTTCCTCACTTGCACCGGATCACACTTCTTTGGCGGAGTGGAGCTCCTGGCGCAGTAGAGCAGTCGGTTGGTATCTCAGTCGGCATCGCGGTCGCGAGTGATCTCGGTGAGCGCCAGTTCGAGTTCGGCCAGGACCAAAGGATCGGTCACCTTCTTCCCGTCGATGTCGCACAGATAGAAACTGTCGACAGCGTCGGGACCAAGCGTGTGAACCTTGGCGCTGAGGATGCCGAGGTTCATCTCGGCCACCACTCGGGTGATCTCGTACAGCACCCCGATGGCATCAGGAGTGTGCACGTCGACAACGGTGGCCGCATCGGACAGCGTGTTGTCGATGTGGACGTACCGGCGCGGTGGCGTGGCTGCGAGTCGGCGTTGATAGCGGGCATAGGTTCGGGCGCGCTGGGAGATCCGAGCCGAAAGGGCCAGCCGTCGATCGAGAGCGGCATGCGCGAGATCGATCACCCGATCCCACTCGACCGCCGCGCCGGTCGCTGACTGCACGACGAACTCAGTAGCGGCCATGCCGTCACCGGAGTAGGCCGATGCGTCGAGGACATCGAGACCGGAGATGGACAAGACGCCGGCGAGGCGGCTGAAGTGGCCGTGCGAATCGGGAGCGACGACGGTCATGGTCGACCCGTGGGCACTGATCACCCGTTCGCCTGCCGCCATCAGTTCGAGCATTTCCGGCGTCGGGAATTCAGCAACGACTTCCTCCACGTGCCCGCCACCGAGGACGTGCTTGGTCCTGGCAACGAGGTCTCGCAACAGGCCCGCTTTCCACGACCCCCACATCGAAGGTCCGGTGGCCATCGAGTCGGCCTCGGTCAGCGCCGCCAACATGTCGAGGAACGCCCCCGTGTCGACGGCTGCAGCAACAGCACGGATCGTGCCAGGGTCAGAGAGGTCTCGGCGAGTCGCCACGTCGGGCAGCAGCAAATGGAGTCGACAGAGGTCGACCAGCACTGCCACCTCTTCGGGCGGATAGCCCATGCGTTCACCGATGACCCGGATGTGCAACATGCCGACCTCGGTGTGATCCCCCGAGTAGCCCTTGCCGATGTCATGCAACAACGAGCCAACGACCAGCAGGTCGGGACGGACCACGGAGTCCGCGAGTGCAGCCGAATTGGCTGCCGCCTCACACAAATGCCGATCGACGGTGAAGAGGTGCATCACATTGCGTTGTGGTTTGCACGAGACCTCGCTCCATTCAGGGAGCAGTCGGATCATCAGTTCGAATTGTTCGAGGTCTTCGACGACGTCGATGGCCGGGCGCCCGGCCAAGAAGATGGCAGCGAGCAGTTCTCGTGCTTCGGCCGGCCACGGCTCGGGAATTCGGGCGCCGGAGTCAGCCAGACGTTGCAACGACTCTCGCCCGATGATCGTGTTGGTCGCAGCCGCAGCCGCTGCGATACGAAGGAGGAGCAGCGGATCGTTGGCGACGTCGGCTTCAACCGAAAATTCGAGCTGTCCGTCGACGAGCTCGATCCCCGGTACGACATCAGCTCGCGGTCGTCCGCGCCGGGGACGGGACCGAGCGTGTTCCCACCGGTACCACGCCTCGTCGCTGTGCCAGCCGATCCGGCGCCCGGCTTGGGCCACACGCAGCATCAGGTCGGCACCGTCGGGTACGCCCATTCGCTCGGCCACCGCATCGTGGTCATCGAGGGTCAAGACATCGCCTGCCCGGCCCGTCGCCCGATGCAGCTCCACTCGTACCGTCGAGAGCATTTCGGCGTCGGGCCGCAGCCCGTCGAGCAAGTCGCTCGCGAATCCTGGCTGGCCACGGTCGGCCCATGTCAACGCATGGATGTCGCGCAGGCCGCCGCGGCCTTCCTTCAAGTCAGGCTCGAGCCGGAAGGCGACATCGCCCTGCACGCTGTGGCGCTTCTCGACCGCTTCGGCAAGGCGAGACATGAGGTCGTCACCACGCTTGCGCCAGAGCGTGTCGCGGCCTTGTTCGAACGAGTCGAACAAATCATCGTCACCGGCGATCAGACGAACATCGAGATAAGCCGTCGCTCGCTCGAGCTCGTCGGCGGCCAACGACATCGACTGCTTGATCGTGCAAACCGAGTGGCCGAGCTTGAGACCGAGATCCCACACTGGGTACCAAAGTCTGTCGGCCAGATCATCGATGGATCGAGATGGTGCGTGCAACAGCAAGACGTCGAGATCGCTGTAGGGCCAGAGTTCGCCGCGTCCGTAGCCACCGATCGCAATGAGAGCAACGCCGTCGAGATCGTTCGTCGCATCGCCCATGAGTGATGCAAAGAACCTGTCTGCAGCCTCCGCGTGCGCTGCGGTGTAGGCGCTTCCCGTCAGCTCTTCCGACGCAAGTAACGTGGTCTTTCGCTTGGTCATGTCGCTGGGACGCTGCCTCGGGCGTGGACTCTCAACTGCGGTACTGATCGCTGACAGCCTGACGAATGGAAAGTTCGATCCGGCGCCGCCGCTTGTCGACCGAGAGCACTTTGACCATGACGTCTTCGCCTGGCGTGACGATCTCTTCCGGAGCCGATACACGGTACTCAGCCAATTCCGACAGATGCACCAGTCCTTCGACCCCGCCGAGGTCGACGAATGCACCGAAATCGACGAGTCGAGTCACCGGGCCCGAAACGACCGAACCGGGCGTGACCTGTGCAAACGGGTCTGGTGCGACCTGACGAATCGAAAGCGACACTCGCCGCTTCTTCACCTTCACATCGAGCACCTTCACCTCGACGGAGTCGCCGACACGCAGCACGTCTTTGGGGTGGCCGACTCGGTGCCATGACAGCTCCGACAGGTGGACCAGACCCTTGACGCCGCCGAGTTCGATGAAGGCGCCGTAGTCAGCAAGCGAGGCGACGGTTCCGGTGACAACCGAATCGACCGTGAGACTCGTCAACAGGTCGTGGGTGCCTTTGCGCTGCTCGCGCAACAGGATCGACCGACGCGAAAGCACGAGACGTTCCTTGCGCTGGTCTGATTCGAGAACCCGCAATTCGAGCGTCTGATCGGCGAACTCGCTGAAATCGGCCAATGGCTCGAGAGCGAGATGGGACGCAGGCACGAACCCTCGCAAACCACCTACGTCAACAACGATGCCCTTGGCGCTCAACGAGGTGACGTGAGCGGTGACCGCACTGTGATCAGCTGCAGCTGCAGTGACGGCGTCCCATGCCTTCTTCTTGAGCGACCATGCCCGAGAGAGTACGACCCGGCCCTTTGGGTCGTCGCGAGCGAGGATGGCGGCATCGACTCGGTCGTTCAGCGACACCACGGCGTTGAAGTCTTCGATCGGTTGGAGATCCCAGTGTCGACGAGCGAGCACGGCCGCACGGCCGTCCTCGAGCGTGATCGAGAGCTCATCGGTATCGATGGCCGTGACGATCCCACTGACGACCTTGCCGGCATCGCTGATCTTCGGCTTCGTTGCTGCCGGGAGCGAACCGCCTGGCGGCGG
>JBBQUN010000120.1:0-13101 GCA_038212405.1 Acidimicrobiales bacterium
TGCGATGATGCACTCACAGAAAGTGCCTCCTGTGGCTGTGTGGATGCTGACGTAAGACATCAACAGACTCCCAGCTCAGGAGGCCTTTTTGGTGGACGCTGCCGACCTCACCCCCTCATCAAACGGTGGATCGAGGCTTAGTGTGTCGAGCATGAGCGATCCAGCAGCGAGGGCTTTGCTTTGGTCCAGCATGGACTCTGCCCTCGCGACGGGAGGCTCCCACCAGAGCGTTGTCGGACCTCATCGCGATCTCGAACGGTTGGCGATGCTGGATGTCACCGAGTTGTACCGTCTGGAAGCCAGGAAGACCTTGGCGATGCTGTGTGTGTTCCTCGGGGATCGGTCCGAAGCCGAGGATGTACTTCAGGAGGCATTCCTCCGAGTTCAGCGGTCGTGGGGTCGGGTCGAGGACAGGTCAAAGCTGGCCGCGTATCTGCGTTCGACGGCGTTCAATGTTGCCCGTTCGAATCTTCGCAGGCGGAGTGGCCTGGCGACGCGCCTCACCTCGATGGCCTCGTGGAACCAGGCTGGCTCTGCGGCATCGGTGGATCAGGACCCCACGAGTCGGTGGTCTGAGCTGCGGGAAGATCAGCAGGAGGTCTTCGTTGCGCTGCTCGCCCTGCCTCACAAGCAACGAGCGTGCATCGTGTTGCACTACTACGGCGGCGGCAGTGTCGCCGAGACGGCGTCTGCGCTTGGTATCTCGGTCAACTCGGCGAAGACTCACCTTCGCCGGGGCCTGATCAGTCTGCGCCGGGAGCTGGAGGGTCTCCAATGACTGGCCAATCCGACGACGTCGAGCTTCGCTTGCATGACCTGTTCGACGCGATCAGTTCCGAGGTGGTTGCGTTCGAGCCCGACGTCCGAGTCCGACGATCGCCAGGGTCTTCGCAGGTATGGCGAGTGACCGTCGGCGCCGCGGCAGTGGTGATGATGATGTGCGGTCTTGCAGCATTGCTCGTCTCAGGGCCGTCGACGATTGACGTCACGGCTGATTCTTCGTTCGCCGCTCCAACACCTGGGTTCGACGAAACTGTTTCGATGCTGTGCACCGACCTCAGCCGGTCACGCAATGGAGTAGCGCCACTGTTTCGGACCACCGACGCCTACCTGGTCGTCGTCGAGGACCGGCGCCAATCGCTTGGGCTGTTCATCGAATCCCTGCTCGACACGACACCACCTGACGACGCATCCGACCTTACCTTCACCGTGATCGCCGACCTCCGCCGACCACGCGAGCTGCTCGATGACGTCGAGCAAGCAGCTGACAATGGTCTCCTCGACCAAGCCGCGGAGATTTGGGTGTTGGTCGATCCTGCGATCGACGATGCCCTTCGCCGCCTCGGAAACCATGGAGCGGAATCATGTTGACGAAGTGGAGCAGACGATGCGATTGACCAGATGGGAGACCCGGTGTGCACAGACGATCGGGACCGCTTGGATGATCGCGCTGACGTCTTGCGGCGACAGTTCGTCGCCACCGATGGCCGACCTTTCAGGAGGGAGCGTCTCGTGCGCGGAGATCATGAACGATGGCCGTGACCGTGAAGCAGTCGAATTGAGTATCCAATGGACTGGTCCGTGGGATGACGTCGCCGGACCTGCGCTGCTCGAGCAGTACAGCACCTACGATCCCAGCGTTGCCGTGGAGATCCTCCCCGCCGTGCTGCCCGAGGAATCCGTTTCCGCCCTGAGCAGTGAGCCGTCCCCGGTACTCGCCCGGGTCCCCATCGATGCCGTCAGTGCACTCTTTGCTGCAGGACAGATTCGCCCCTTCGACGCATGTCTCGACCAGGTCGCAACAACACAGATCACGCCGGCCCAGACAGTTGGCATGATCGGTGATGGTCGCTACGCCGTCGCGGGCAACCTCGACATCAAGGTCATGTTGTTCGATCGTGATGTGTTCAGCCGAGCAGGGCTCGACCCGTCCGACCCTCCTTCCACGTTGGCCGAACTGCAAGCCGCAGCGCGAACGATTCGCGACGAGTTGGGGATCGAGCGTCCGATCGCCAGCCTCAGTCCTGTCGCCAGCCTGTGGGATCAGAACGAACTCGGTGACGACCTCCCCGTAGGGGCAACGACATGGCTGGAGATGCAAATAGAGGGGCTGCTGCTCGCGCCCAACGGGGCCTCGGGGTTCCCGCCGCTCGGTGACGGCGCCGCTGCGGTCCAGATCGTCAACCAGTCGGAGTTGTGGAGTTATGCGTCAGCGCTGGCGGCAGGTCAATCTCCTCTGGCCGACCTCGGCGCCGCGCCGATCCCAGGTTCGGACAGTGCATTCGTGCCGATCGGTCGAGAGGTGTGGGTCCTCAGCGCGCACGCTGACGCCGGGGAGGTCATGGCAGCGAATGCCGTCATGGAATGGCTCCTCGACAGCGAGCAACAGAGTGCATTCCATCAGCTGACCGACCTGTTCCCCGCCAGCACCGATGCGGTGTCAAACGCTCGGAATGCCGAGTATTGGCGTGATCTCCCGCTCCTCGAGGACACGTGGAAACTCCTCCTCGACTACGCAATGTCGGCGCCGGAGTGGCTCGAGGTTCCCGGAGCGGCAGAAGCGATACAGGCACACCTCACGGAGTCGTCGACGGTGAGCGACGCCGCGACCGGTTGGGTGCCGCTCGTCGATCTCGTCGATGACACAGCCGCTGCCATGGACCCCGACGAACTGCTCGCCTGCCTGTACGGTTCGACCGGGCCGCCAAAGGCGACGACAGCATGCAGCAAGGTCGACGGTGGCTGAGCTACAGGTCTGGATCGACCAAGACCTGTGTACGGGCGATGGGCTCTGTGTCGACCATTGCCCGGAAGTGTTCGTGTTGCTCGAGGACGGCATCTCATACGTCCACTCTGGGGAACTGATCGGCAACGATCCAGGGGGAGCCGCGTGCCCGATCGAAATCCCCCATCGCCTCGAGGGCGCGGCAATCGAGGCCGCCCTCGATTGCCCAGGTGAATGCATCTTCATCGAGTCAGCCGAACTCGACCTCGGAATCGAGCTGCTGGCCTACCTCCCCGAGATCCGCCGCATGATCCGTTCGGGTTCCAGCGGTGAAGCTGCGATAAGAACCCGCCACAGAACGCGGTGTGGACGAGAGCCTTGCCGACTCTCGTCCACACTCTGCCTTCAGGGTGACTCCCCCGAGGGTCATCGCACGATCATCATCACTTCAGGAAGCGAGCACCCTTGCGTTCCATGTCGGGTTGTCCTCCGTTGCCCTTAGTTGTGCCGTTGACCGACGATGTGGTCTCGGCGAACGTCAGAACGGAATGGGCAACAGCGTCAGACATCTGGTCGAGCGCTTCGTTGCTGTTGTTGTCAAACGTGTCGCACTCCTGGTGGTAGCACGGATCAAGAGCCTCGCCTGCTGTACCGCCGAAGACGTCTGCCTGCTCTTCGGTCTTGATCTCCTCGGCACCGGTGAACAGGCCACCAGCCGGGATGCCCACGTCGATGAATGGCCCATAGTCGGACCGGCCGTCGAACGCTGTCGGTTCGGTCGCGAGGCCTTGGGACTCGAAGTACGACTCGAACACGCTCTCGACGACGTTCGAGCCGTTCGGGCCCGCAGTACCAGTGGCCGATCCGTCGCCGTCGTAGATGAACCGCACGAAGTTCGGCGAGCCGATCATGTCGAAGTTGAGATTCAGGGCGTGACGCTTGACCTCCTTCGCGCTCAACTGGTCGACGTAGTACTGCGAACCGACGAGGCCGTCTTCCTCGCCACTCCAGAAGGCGAACCGAACCATGTTGCGCGGCTTGATGTCGAGCGCAGCCATCTGCAACGCCGTTTCCAGCAGCGCTGCGGTTCCGGAACCGTTGTCATTGATGCCGGGACCTTCGGCCACCGAGTCGAGATGGCCTCCGGCCACGACGATACGATCGGTTCTCCCCGTCGGCGTGTCGGCCAGCACGTTGTAGGTCTCGATGGTGTCGGTGGTTGCGTCTACGGCCAAGCGAACCCTGATCCCGTCGAGATCCGAAAGTGCTTCACCGAGAGCAAAGGTGGAACCGACCACCGGCACCGTCACATCCGCATCCGCACCGAGCGTCCCGAACAGAAGGCCGACCCGGTCGTCCGTATTGCCTTCGTTGAAGATGATGACGCCGATCGCCCCGGCCGCTTCCGCGTTCTGTGCCTTCAGGGCGAAGGAGCACGTGCCCCTCTGAATCAGCGCGATGTTGCCTGCGGTGAAGTCGTCGAAGTCCGATGCTTCACAACCGCTCGTCGACGACGACGAAGGCGGAAGATCGAGATCGACCGCCTCCAGGATCGCCGTGACGTCTTCAGACCCGGAGTAGCTCATCGTCGCAAAATCTATGTCGACGCCGTAGGCCACCGAATCAGGTGATATCTGTTCCAAGACAGCAGGGCCGTTTTCCACGAAGCTGTCATAGGAGAACTCTTGGAAGGACACCACGTAGCCTGCATTGGTCAGCAACCCGGCCACGTACGCAGCGGACTCGACGTGACCAGACGTACCCGCCTGGCGCGTTCCGCCATTGTCATCTGCAATGTCCTGGAACGCTTCTTGGTGGGCTCGTATGCCCTCAAGTGTGACGCCGTCGCGCAGGTCTGAGGTGTCAGTGCCATTGTCGGCGCCGGCACGAGTCGAGCCGGCGACGAGGGCTAGGGCTGCGAACGATGTCGCAGCAAATCGGATCTGTCGTTTCATGAAATTCCCCCGCGCTCGATGTGGAGGCGGACGCTAGCAAGGCTCAACAAAGCACATGCCGGTCCAACAGATTCACCGGCTCCTCATGGGTCGACATCGAAGCCCCTCACCGCGCACGACCGGATCCTGCGGCTCGACCTTGACACCGTCTCCATCGACTGATCACTCCACAAAGCACCTGCGGCGGTAAAGGAACCAGCCCAAAGCCAACCGATCGTGGCAAACTCGGCCACCAATGGCCGCTCGCAGTCGATCCGGACCATGCTCAACGATGTCGGACTCTGCGTGCTCGACATCCAGAATCGTGGCACCCAACCGCCGAAAAGGACACCACTCCGACTCGGCGACCCGCGACTTGTCGCCGCCATCGGCGTCCGGGGTCACCTTCAACGCCCACATCATCGAAACCGGCACCGTCTCCTACGGGCTCGAGAACAGCCGCCGCGCTGCCTCAAGCCGGGTCCAGAAGCGCACGCTGGGGCCAGATCAAGTTGAGTGCTCAGAACCAGAAGCGACAGCCGTTGACTTCGTTGGAGCCGAAGCGCATAGTCACAAAGTCCATCACACCTGCGGGGTCGTGCACTGCGCACGACTCCAGCTGACCTAGCGGTATTCACTGACTTTGCCCGGAGAGCATTGCGGTGGCTTGAAACCAACCACACCACGATGAGCGAGGAACTGGACTACCTCACGCCCGTAGAGGACAGCCGGTGTCGCGCCCGTCGGTGACTCGCCCAACAATCCCTCGATGCCCAATCACTGATCGAACGATTACACACTGAAGGAGTCACCATGAAGATGCGCGTTGTGCTTGTTGGAGCGGTAGTGGTGCTTGCGATGCCGGCGACGGCTTCTGCCGGCGAACCTGCGGCGGGTTGCCCGACGGGTAAAGAACTGCTTTCAATCGAAGCGACGTTGAACCTGGTCGATGACCGCATCTACTCGCCGGGTGACTGGCCGTTCGTAGTCGAGGCGGTCGGGGGCGTCGATGCCAACGGCGACGGGCTCCTGTGCATCAAGCAGTACAAGCCGAACAAGGGGCAGGACAAGCACTGGGGCGCCACGGACTACATCATCTCTCAGATCTCCGACAACAACTCTGTTGGACGCACACCGTCGTAGTCGCCCCGTGCGGGAACCGCAGCCGACCGAGGTTTTGCGGCAGGTCGATGCTGGCGGCGAGCGCCGAGCTGCGCTGTCCGATCCCTCCGGGAACGTTGATGACCAGCGGCACCCGGAGGCAACCCTGGAAGTGCATGACCCCTTCAGCAGGAGCCCATGGTCGCCCAAGATGTCCCCGTGGTCGCTGGTGAAGATGACGATCGTGTCATCGGCCGTTCCCAACCGGTCGAGCGTCGCGAGGATCTGTCCGACACCGTTGTCGATGCCTTCGATCATCCCGTAGGTCGCGGCGATCGAGGCCCGGGCCTGTGCCGGCGTCGGCCCGAACGGAATGACGTACTGCCCGTGGCCACGGGTTGGCGCCGAGTTGACGCGGGTGTTGATGAGGTGCTCGATCGAACACGGTGCCGCCGGCGGCGATGGCGTCGATGTTGGGCGTCTGCACGATGGGATTGCCGGCGAAACCGAGATGATCGGCGCGTAGCTGATCACCGATGATGAAGAGGACGTTTGGTCGCTTCGGGCACGGATCCTTCATGGCGTTGCACTCTTCTCGTTGGCAGGTGCGAGCCAGTCATCCAGCGCCGCCATGGCCTCGACGGCGAGCCCACGGAAGGCAATGTGTTGGTCGGGACGCACGATCAGGCAGTCTCGAAGGTCGAGGCCGAAGCAGTCATCCCACACCGCAGCGGGACACAACGTGACGATGTGGGGCACCGCCGCGTCACCGTTCTCCGATGGCACCAGTGACGACTCGGCGCCATCGCGCACAAGAAGGGTCGGGATCACGGGATCCACGAGATCGAGTGTCGAGACGCCCTCACCGATCCAGGCGTGGGGCAGTCGCCCTCCCGGACGAGTGGATGGTTCGTAGTCGCCGGCCGGTTCTTCGAGCACCGCAGGCTCGCTGCCGTCTGCGATGACGAGGGGTCCTGTGTAGACGTAGCCGAGTTGAAGACCCAGCAGATCGAAGTGCCTGTACTGATTGGCGATGGCGGCTTGCACCGCAGCCCGACGGGTCGGATCGGCCAAGGCTTCTGCCATCGCCTCAGTCGACTCGTCTACCTCGTCGCCGAAGCCGAACGCCATGGGGATCTCTATGAGTTTGAACGCATTGTGCATCGACTGGTCGGAGTTGAACTGTGCGACCGGCTTGCGCTCGGCCTCGTAGCTGTCGATCGCCTCCGGTGCCAGCCATCCCGCTTCGACACCGGCAAGCTTCCACACCAGGTTGTGCGCATCGGCCACGCCGGTATTGAGCCCGAGCCCACCGGTCGGGGGAAATCGGTGAGCGGCGTCGCCGACGAGCAACATGCGGCCGTGCCGATAGCGCTCGGCGATCTGGGCACTCATGTGCCAAGTGGAGACGCCGAGAACATCGAAGACGGAGGCGGGATCGGCCAAGGCCGCTCGGACGAGACTCGCCCCGTAGTCGGGGTCGAGGGTCTCGACTTGTTGTGTCTCGGGATCCCACCGATGCATGTAGACCCATTCGCGATCATTGCCATGCGAGACGAACGTGCCGCCCGCCGCTGGGTCGAGCAGGAAGTACAGCACGCCGAGGTTGTCACCAACGAGTGATCGGAAGTCGGCGCCGAGGTGGACCATCACGAACGACTGCAAGGTCCGGGGCCCGATCATTTCGATGCCGGTCATTCGCCGAACCGAGCTGGCAGCGCCGTCAGCACCCAGCAAGTACTTGGCTTGGAGCCGATAGGCACCATCGGGTCCGTCGACATCGATCTCGACTCGGCCGTCGTTGTCTTCACTGGTTTCGACTGCGCCCGTGAATGCGTGGCGGTAGCGGACGTCGAGTTCCGGCATGAGCAGGAGCGGCTCGAGCCGGTGCTGGCTGAGGTTGCGCAACGGTGTTGGCGTCACCGCGAGCATCTCATCACCTTGTCGCTCATAGGGCAGGCTGCCGATGAGCTCACCGCCAAGCTTGGTCACCCAGCGAACCATGTCCGCCTCGTCGGGCGAAAGGGCCGCGTCGAGGATCGGACCCATGTCGACGCCTGCCTGTCGCCAGATCTCGAACGTGCGGGCGTTGATGGCATGGGCAGCTGGAGCACGCTGCGGCCCGTTGCGTTGCTCGAGCACGACGGCCGACAGTCCGAGCCGGCGACACAGGAGCGCAGCAGTCAGCCCGGTCGGTCCGGCCCCAACGATCACGACATCGACGGCTTGGGTCTGACCCGGCGCCGGTTCGGCTGTTTGGCTCATCAGAACACTCCGTCGTAGCTGCCGCCGTCGAGCTGGATGGCTTGGCCGCTCATGTAACTGGCTTGTACCGAGCACACGAAGGCGAACGTGTCGCCGAACTCCTCCGGCCGTCCCAGTCGGCCAGCATTGATACTGGCGATCTGGTCAGACCGGGCCTGTTCGTAGGTGATGCCGCGGAGCTTCATCACGATCTGGGCCATCTGTTCCTGACGGCCGGTCTCGAAGCGTTCCGGCAACAGCGTGTTGATGGTCACGTTGTCCTTGACGGCGCTCTTCGAGAGCCCCTTCAGCACCCCGGTGAGTCCAAGGCGCGGCCCATGCGACATGCTCATCATCGGGTTTGGTGACTTGACCATGGCCGAGGAGATCGCGACGATCCGGCCGAACTGGCGCTGTTGCATTCCGTCGATCACCCGCTGCACGAAGAGCAGGGGCGACACCATCGTGCGCTGCAACGTCTCATTCCACGAGGCTGCGTCGATCTTGGCGAACGGTGTTGGCGGTGGACCCTCACCATTGAGCAACACGATGTCGGGCTCCGGGCATGCGGCGAGCAATGCGTCATGTACGGCAACGGTGGTGGCATCGCCGATGACCGGAGTAGCCGTGATGGCGTAGCGGCGGACGAGGTCGTCGCAGGTTTGGTTGACATCGGTTGCGGTACGGCCACTGATGACGACATGCACACCCTCACGGGCGAGGCTTTCGGCACAGGCGCGGCCGAGGCCGCGGCTCGATGCCATCAGAATGGCGGAACGTCCGCTGAGGCCGAGGTCCATGTCGGGTTCAGTCCAGTCCCAGTGCTTCGCGAGCGGCGCCGATCGTCGGGAGATCAGCCGGGTTGAAGAAGACCTCGGGCTCGGGCGGACCCCACACCGAAACCGGTGCCGGGCCGTCGGCGCCATGCCAATCCCGCCGACAATGATCACGTTCCCAGGCCTCGTCGTCGACGATCTGATCGATATCGGAGAAGAACTCGAACATCGTGCCCGACGGATCGGTGAGGTACCAGAACACGTTCGACCCGAGGAAGTGCCGGCCGACACCGACAACGCTGGCATCATCACGCTCGCCGACAACCGACTGGCCGGCTTTGCCAACCGCGTCGATGTCGTCCATCTCGATCGCATAGTGATTGATGTAGGAGGTGGGGCCAGGTTGGATCAGGAGATTGTGATGGTCCTGTTCGATCCGCCCGAAGGTGGCTACGCCTTGGAGTATCTGGTCAGACACTTTGAAGCCGAGTCCATCGAAGAAGAAGGCGGTGGCCTTTTCGAAATGGGGTGTTCCGAGCACGATATGACCCAGGCGACGCGGCGGCCGCGGTGCATCTTCGATCGTTGCGTCGGCTCGTTCGTTGATCCGAGCTTGCTCTCCTGCATGGTTCCACGCCCGGTGTTGGGTGAGCGTCAGCGGGTGGGGAGCGGTCACGTCGATGACGACCCGATGCTGGAAGACCGGATCGATACAGGTGAGGCGAGTGTCGACGATCTGTGACTCGACACCCATCCCACCGATTCGATCGGCGATCGCCGTCAGATCCTGTTCGGTTTCGCAACTCATGTGGAGCTGCGACATGTGCCGGTACCCGGCCTCGGCCACCCGTAGCTGAATGGCGCGGTCGGCGGTGCCGAGCACACCATCGGCGGTACGCACCATGCCTCGGCGTTCCCAGAACTCCATGAGTTCGTCGGGGTTCGGAACGCTGAGTTCGATATCGAGAAGCCCGTTGAGTGCCATCAGTCCGCTGCTTTCTGAGCAAGTAGTTTGCTGTCTTGGTAGTTGCCGACGCGAACGCACCGGTTTTCCATCGTTCCCACGCCGGGGATCGTGGTGGTGATCAGGTCGCCATCGGCGAGGAACGTGCCCTTCACTGCCCCAACACCCTCGGGGGTTCCGGTGAAGATGATGTCACCCGGTACCAGCGTGGCGATGCGAGAGAGATACGAGATCAGGGTCGGAACGTCGAAGATGAGGCTCGCCGTTGTGTCGTCTTGTCGGGTCTCGCCATTCACCGTCGTGACGATCCGTAGACGATCTCGGTCGTCGAGCTCATCGACCGAGACGAGCACCGGACCGAGCGGACCGAACGTGTCGAATGATTTGCCGAGATCGAAGTGAGGCGGCTTCGCTGCGAACTGAGCAACGCGATCCGAAATGTCCTGGCCGACGGTGACACCAACGACATGATCCCAGGCGTCGGCTTTGGCAATGTCTTTGCCCTCGACACCGATGACGACGACGAGTTCGCCCTCGTAGTCACAGAAATCGCTTCGCAGCTCGACCGTCGCCGTCGGACCAACGAGGCAAGACGGGAACTTGGTGAAAACCAGCGGCGCATCAGGAACGTCCATCCCGCCTTCGTCTGCGTGAGCCTTGTAGTTCAAACCAACGGCGAACGACTTCTGCGGCCTCGGGATGGGTGGGCCAAGCAACACGTCGGCGAGCAGACCCGTTGGTTCCCGCTCACCGAGGGTCTGACCAAGTTCCGCCAGACGCTGCGGCTCGGTGATAGCGATCATCGAGTCAGCGCTGATCGTGCCATCACTGATGTCGAAGACATCGAAATAGTGCTCTCCCTCGACCAGAGCGGCGCGTCCGGCGACGTTGGCAAGTCGAAATCCCACGGGTTCTCCTCGGTTCTATGGCAACGATCGTCGATCATATATGATCGACGATCCATGTCAATGCGAATGCGTGGCAGACTAGGCACCATGGTCAACAGCGACGCGCTCGGCAGCGAGCAACCTCCAACCCGAACCGAGTGGGCCGATCAACGGCTTCGCCAATCGATCCTGCGAGGCGAGTTCGGCCCAGGTGACCCACTCGTCATCTCCAAACTCGCCGAACAGATGGGGCTCTCGGCAACACCGCTGCGCGAAGCGCTCCGCAACCTCGCATCCGACGGGCTGGTGGAACTCCAGTCACACGGAAAGGCACGAGTGGCAAGGGTCGACCTACGCGAGGCGAACGAGATCTACGAGCTTCGCCTCATGCTCGAACCAGTGGCGCTCGAGCGTGCGGTCAAGAACGCCGATGGCGCCTACCGCGAGCGGATCGAGTCCGCGTGGCAGGCACTGAAGGCCAATCGAGTTGCCCCCGCAAGCGATCACGCCGCCTTCCACCGTGCGCTGCTCTCGACGTGTGACTCTGCATGGCTGTTGCGCCTGGCTACGACGCTGGCCGATCGCTCGAGCCTGATGATCACGGTTGGCCTTCCATCGAGACCATCGGTCTACAACACGGCGAAGGCGCACCGCACCCTCAAAGATCTCTCACTCAAAGGAGACGGTGCTGCCGCTGCCGATGAGCTGCGGCGACACCTGTCGGGAACGCTCGCTGCGCTACATCTTGCCGTCGACAACCAATCCCCCGCCGCGAGTTCGCCAGTGCGCTGACCTGCCTGCCGCTGTCCCCCGATGTGATACGCGCCGCTTGATGCGGGAACAGTTCGACTTCACATCTGTTCGGACTCGACTGAACGGCGGATCTTGGAGCAGCAACGGCAGGAGCACAACACGATGGCGAGCGCCGGCCCCGTACACGCAGGCAACACCGGCCGCCGGTCCTGTGCGTGCCCACCTGCGCGGCGGCGTCGGTCACCCGTGTCCTTCCATTCGCAGATCATGATGTTGTGCCGCGGTGCACTGCGCCCTCGACGATACCGGCCTTGACGATAGCGGCCAGGTTCGCAGCGGCGAAGCGATCGCGCTCGCCGTCTACTCAGCTCCACGAGCGCAACTGAGCGTCGGCCTGCCCCTGGAAGTGGGGCAGGACTCGCCTGGCGAACAACTCCAGGCTCCGACGAGTCGCCTCGGGGTTCGCCCAGTCGCTGGTCATGATGAGGAACGTCCCAAAGCCGCCGGACGCCTCTTCGAGCGCCTTCAGACGCTCCAACGCCTCCTCCGGAGTGCCGATGATCGCGGTGCCGGATGCATCGTTCGAGGCGAGGAGCTCCTCCGTTGTGTCGCCCTGCCACAGTCCACCGGGAACGACGTGTTGGAAGTAGCGCGCCCAGTGGTCCCACCCGTGCTCGACGTCTCGGCGTGCTTGATTCTTCGTATCGGCGAGGTGCACCGGTCCGACGCACCGCCACTTGGCTCGATCCGCCCGCTGACCGTGCTCGGCAGCTGCCTTCTCGTACTCGGACCATTGGCCGCGGATCGATGCGAAACCCTGTGGCGTCGTGGCGGCGAGCGACAACAGTCCGATGCCGTGCTTGCCGGCCGTGCGAGCGCCATTGCCCGACAGGGTGCCGGTGACGGCCAGTTCCAAGTCGTCGCCGCTGTACGGGGTCAACTGAAGCCAAGCCGAGCTGGTCGAGGAGCACCGCTGTCTCGAGATCTCGCTCGAGGGCCACGGTCGGATTCTCGCCAGGACGATGGAAGGGCGCCATGAACATGCCGAAGCGCACGAGATCTCTTACGGGTTGTGCTCGGGATTGGAGAGTTCTTGTACGCAATCGTGAACCCGTCCAATCGTTGAACGAGCGTCGCGACTGGAGGAGCCACCGAGACCGCCATCGCGCTCAAGCGAGCCGATCGACCCGAAGTTCGCCGGCTCGTCCTGTGAGAGCTCAGACTGATCGGCGAGTCGGAACGGAACGATGTCTGGTTCGGGCTCGACCTGCGCCTTGCACAACGGGTTCGAAGCTGTCCGAACCATCCAAAGCCAACCGGTGGATCGAGCCCCCGGGGCGGGGCCATCGAGCCAGGAACTCACGGCGTTATCAGCCGACGCGTGCAGAGCGCTTGGCCCCGAGCATTCGACGATCGGCTCGCTCCATCGCATCGATGAGGCTCTCGGTCGGGCCGGCGGTCGCGATACCGACGCTCAACGACAGCATGCAGCCGTCGGTTGTGTGATCGTTGTCGAGCAGCACTGCGCGGCGAATACGATCCGCCACCACGGCGGCACCAGACTCGTCGGTGTCATAGAGGAGGATGGCGAACTCGTCACCGCCCATGCGGGCCGCGAGGTCAGACGTCCGCACAACCGACTGCAGCACCCTCGATGTGCGTCGCAGAAGTTCGTCCCCGGCGGCATGACCGAAGTTGTCGTTCACCGGCTTGAGGT
>JBBQUN010000121.1:0-13080 GCA_038212405.1 Acidimicrobiales bacterium
CGACGTCGGGCTCTTCGATCTCATCCCTGCCCGAGTCAACGTCTTCCTCCTCCAGCTCTTCGTTGCCACCGGGCTGTGGCTGTGGTTCCGTGGTCGGCGCTTTGGCAAGGTCGTTGCCGAGACCCAGTTGGTCGAGATCCCAGCATCACTACTGGTGCGATCGGCAGCGGAACTCCAGCGTCGAGCAAAGGCCGACGACTGGGCCTCGGCAACGATCCGCTCGGACTTCGCGGCCCGACTCCGTTCCGAACACCGTCTCGGTCCTGATGTGGGAATCGACGTCGTCGCCTCAACGGTGGCGGAGCGAACCGGCTACCCCCATGCTTCCCTGGTCCAGATCCTGCACCCCAACGGCGATCTCGACCTCGGTGACCTCCTCAGCACCATCGATCACGCAACGCCGCACGTGTTCACGCAGGCGCCGGTCCTCGTGTCGGCGCCGGCCAATCCATCTCCATCTCCTGGGAGCCTGTCACCATGACCGACCAGCCACCGAACGATCCAGGCCCGCAACCCGCTCCGGGACCACAGCCCCAGCCAGCCCTGCCGCCGCAGCATCAACAAGCGCCGCAGCATCAATTAGCGCCACAGCCTCAGCCCGCGCCGCAAGATCAGCCTCGACCGGTACCGGCTCAAGCCCAGTTCCACGCGATCCGTGACGAGGTCGGGAAGGTGGTCGTTGGCCAGAGCGGCGTGCTCTCCGGTTTGCTGTGCGCGCTCCTCGCTGACGGCCATGTGCTGCTCGAAGGCGTGCCGGGCGTGGCGAAGACGCTGTTGGTCAAGTCGCTTGCCGCATCGCTCAACCTCGAAGCGGCTCGGGTCCAGTTCACGCCCGACCTGATGCCGTCCGACGTTCTCGGGCAGATGATCTATGACCGTGGCGACTTCCGGTTCCGTGAAGGGCCGGTGTTCACCAACTTGCTCCTTGCCGACGAGATCAACCGCACACCGCCCAAGACCCAAGCGGCGCTCCTGGAAGCAATGGAGGAGCACCAGGTCTCCACCGACGGGACGCCTCGGCCGCTGCCCGATCCGTTCATCGTGATCGCCACCCAGAACCCGATCGAGCAGGAGGGCACCTATCCGCTGCCCGAGGCCCAACTCGACCGCTTCCTGTTCAAGTTGTTGGTCGGTTACCCCACTCGCGACGAGGAAGTCGAGGTGTTGCGGCGTCATCACCACGGACTCGATCCCCACGATCCTGTTGCCTCGGGCGTGCGGATGGTGGCAAACGCCGGCTCGTTGGCCTCTGCTCGCGCTGCGGTTGGCAGGACCACGGTGAGCGAGCCCGTCTTGGCCTACCTCGTTGATCTCACCCGAGCCACCCGAGTCGCGCCTTCCCTGGAGCTCGGTGTCTCACCCCGAGGCGCCGCCGCCCTGCTCAAGGCCTCGAAGGCGTGGGCGTGGCTGTCGAACCGCGAATTCGTCACACCCGACGAGGTGAAGGCGATGGCCAAGCCAACGTTGCGACACCGAGTGCGGGTGCGCCCGGAACTCGAGATCGAGGGCTTGACCGCCGATGACGTGCTCGACGGCATCCTCGCCCAGGTTCCGGCGCCCTGATGATTCGATGAGCTGGCCCATCCCCACTCGTCGAGCGGCCATTCTGGCGGTGCTTGCCGGCGCTTCGGCACTGGTGCTTCCCGTCGCGCTCAGCAGCGACGGGTGGGCCGGGTACTGGTTGCTCATCAATGTGGGCCTGGTCGTGTTGTTGTTGATCGACTGGCTGGCCGCGCCGGGCACGAAGCGATTCGACGTCGAGCGGGTGCATCCCAGCGCCGTGACCATCGGTGCACGGGCCTCGATTGGTTGGGACGTCAGTCAGCGAGCCGGCCGCAAAGCCGCCGTCTGGATCGCCGATGAGTTCTCGCCGTCGTTCGGCGCCGAGACCCGTCGGGCTCGAATCGAGGTTCCCGGCAACGGTGTTGGATCGGCTCGAACCTGGTTCCAACCGGCCCGTCGTGGCCGCTTCACGCCCCGACGTGTGGTGATGCGGACCCAGGGCCCGCTCGGCCTGATGATGCGACAGCGCAACCTCGACGTCGAGACGACACTGCGGGTGCTACCGCTCTACCGCTCGGCCAAGCAGGCCGAACTCGCAACCAAACAGGCGAGGCAGCAGCAGATCGGGTTGCGCTCGGCCCGCATGCGCGGCGGTGGGACCGAGTTCGACCACCTTCGTGAGATGACGGCGGATGACGAGACCCGTCGAATCGACTGGGCCGCCACCGCTCGCTCGATGCGTCCGGTGGTCCGCAGCTACCGGGCCGAGCAGAACCAGAGCGTGCTGTGCCTTCTCGACTCGGGTCGCGTCATGGCCGGGCGGATCAACGCCATTCCCCGTTTCGAGTACGGCATGGATGCCGCCATGCTGCTGGCCGATCTGTCCACCGGCCTGGGTGATCGGATGGGCCTGATCGCGTTCGACCGAACCGTCCACACGACCATCCAACCCTCCAACCGCCGGGCCCAGCGGGCGGTGGTTGCCGAGCGGCTCTTCGATGTCGAGCCGGCGCTTGCCGAGAGCGACTACCGGTCGATGGTCACCCACGTCGCCGCTCGCTACCGGCGTCGACACATGCTGGTGTTGCTGACCGAGTTGAGCGAGGAAGTCGTTGAGTCGTTCGTTCTGCCTGCGCTCCCGATCCTGACCCGCACCCATCTGGTCGCGGTTGCCTCGGTGCAGGATCCCGATGTTTTGGCCTGGGCCAACAGCGGTCGGGCCGACGCCGAGGGAGCGTTCCTACGAGCATCGGCAATCGAAGCCTCAGCAACTCGACGCCGAGTTGCTGCACAGCTGCGGGCCAAAGGCGCGCTGGTGGTCGACGAAGGCCCCGACCGGTTCAGTGCCGCACTTGGCGAGCTCTACCTCGAAGCCAAAGCCGTCGGTCGTCTCTGACGCTGACCGCATCTGGGCGGATCGTGACGTCGGGGCTCCCTGCAATCATTGTCCGAGGTCGAGCAAAGGGTTGGCGGAGACGCAGTGGGTCATCGACCGCCGACTAGACGCTGAGCGCCTGTCGGCTTCGGGCGCCCTCGAGCGTTTCCGAGGCCAGACCGGTGAAGCCGAGGGCGGCCGCTCGCCGTCCGAACGCAACGACGTAGGTGACGAAGATCAGCTCGACGGCGACCCCGACGGTGATCCGTGGGATGGCAGGCAAGCCGGGCGTGACGAATCCTTCGATGAATCCGGCGACGATGAAAACGAGGATCAATCCGAGGATGACGACCACCGCTCGACGTGCCTCTTCGGCCAGCGCGGCCGAGCGATGCCGGTCCCCGGGAGCAAGCATGGCGAAGCCGATACTCATGCCAGCGGCGCCGGCCAACACGATGGCCGAGAGTTCGAGGAGTCCGTGGGGGATGATGAGCCCGAAGAACTTCGACTGTTGCCCTGCTGCGATGAACACCGCCCACGCAACACCGAGGTTCGCTCCGTTGTAGGCGAGGATGAACAGGGTGCCGACACCGAACAGAATGCCGGCACCGAACGCGGTGAACGAGACCCGGATGTTGTTGAGCAGCACCGCGCTGGCGAACTGTGCCGCCGGCTCGGAGCTGTAGTAGTCCTCGAAGTCTTCATTGACGTACGCAGCGCGGTTGGCTTCGTCGTCGAGCGCGTTGAGTGAGACGTCGTCGTTGCCCAGCCACAGGCCAATGGCAGCGGCGGGGACGAACGTGACGAGTGCGGCGACCGCAACGACCTTTCGCAGATGCCACACGGCTGCAGGGAAGAAGATGGTGAAGAACCGTCGGAAGGTACTGGCGGGGCTGGAGGTTCGCCGGTAGAGCACGGCGTTGGCGTTCGCTACCAGCGTGGTCAGCTCGGCAGTGAGTTCGGGATTGTCGTACTGGCCTCTGGCGAACGAGAGCTGGCTCGAGGCCCGCTGATAGAGCGTGAGGAACTCGCGAACCTCATCGCTGGACAACGTCGACGGCCGAGTATTCACCTGCGTCGTGAGGTGGGTGAGGCGCCCCCAGCCCGGTCGATTGGTGACGAGATACCGGTCGATGTCCATGTGGGAACCTACGCTAGACCTCGTGTCAGGAACTGGGTTGCATCACACCTCGACGAGAGGTCCAACGGTTGGCGATGCCCGGCCGGCGCGAGCCCTGCACTATTCGTCGGTGGTGACGCCCGAAGCGGTCTTGCTCGAGTTCAGAGCGGCCGGTCTTGGATCTCGCATTCTTGCCAAAGCGCTCGACACGGCTCTCCAATCGATGGTGTTCGGGCTCGCCATGGTTCCCTTCGCTTTCATCGTTGGCGGGTCGGGCGCCGCTGCGGCGATCTATCTCGGCCTCGTGTCGTTCGCCGTCCTTTTCGGGTATCCGGTGTCGGAGGCCTTCATGTCCGGGCAGACACCGGGCAAGAAAATGCTCGGCATCCGCGTGGTCACCACCGAGGGAGGGCCCGAACAGTTTCGCCATGCCGCGGTGCGAGCGTTGATCGGGACGATCGAGTTTGCGCTTCCGCCCGGCGGCGCGATGGCCATGATCTCGGCGTTGGTGTCGAGGCGCAGCCAGCGAGTTGGCGACATGGCGGCAGGCACCATCGTGGTGAGGCTCGAACGCTCGATGCCACAGCCACTGTTCTTCCCCGTGGTGTGGGGTCACGAGCATTTCAGCGAGCGGTTCGATGCCGGCGGTATGACCAAGGACCAGTTCGCGGTCCTTCGTGACTACATGCTTCGCTACCGGCACCTGTCGGCCGATGCTGCGAGTCATTTGTCGCGGTCATTGGCTGAGGGTCTGCAACGCAGTGGCGCAACGCCTCGGCCCGCCCAGATGAGCTACGAGCACTACCTGATGGCGGCGGTCTTCGCCTATCAGCAACGGTTCAGCTTCGCCGATGGCTCGACGCAAGCGCCGGTGATTCCGTTGTACTCCAACACGTACGGAACAGGACTCACCACCGCAGCACCACCGCCACCACGCTCTGGCTACCCGATGGTGAGCATGCCTCCACCCGGCTCGGTGCCGGTGCCGACCTCGCCCCCGTCGTCAGCAGCGCCCGCCCCGCTGGATTGGTCGCAGCAACGGCCCGACCCAGGCTGATCGGTAACGCGCCGATAGCCTGACCCGATGGCGCATTACCTCGATCACTCGGCGACAACGCCGCCGCGCCCGGTTGCGGTCGAGACGATGCTGCGAGTGCTCAACGGGCCACCGGGCAACCCGTCGGGGGCGCACCGATTCGCTCGTGACGCCAACCGGGTGCTCGACGACGCACGTGAGACCATGGCCGAACTGTTGGCGTGCGATGCCGGCGACATCGTGTTCACCGCCGGTGGAACCGAAGCCGACAACATGGCGGTGCTCGGTGTGCTCGACGCACGCGGAGGGCAGGCGGTGTGCTCGGCGATCGAACACCACGCTGTGCTCGAACCGGTGGAGTATCGCCGAGGGACCACCTGCCCGGTGTTGCCGAACGGCCAGATCGACCTCGACGCACTCCGCTCGATTCTTTCCACCGCAGCAGCAGCATCGGTCGACGATGGGTCACAGGCGATCTCGCTGGTGTCGGTGATGGCGGTCAACAACGAAACCGGCATCGTCCAGCCGATTGCCGAAGTGGCCCGGCTGGTTCGCGAGCTGGCCCGCAACGCCGTGCTGCACACCGATGCCGTGCAAGCGTTGTCGTGGCTCGACCTTCGCAACATCGCTCCCCACGTCGATCTCCTCTCGCTGGCGGCGCACAAGTTCGGCGGCCCCCAGGGCGTTGGGCTGCTCATGGTGCGGCGGGGCACTCCGCTGGCGGCACGCACCATTGGCGGTGGGCAAGAGCGCGAACGTCGCAGCGGCACACAGAACGTGGCTGGCATTGCCGCCATGGTTGCTGCTGCGGTCGAAGCCGACGCCACGCGGGCCGACATGGTGCAACGCACTTCGGCGATGCGAGACCGTCTGGTGGCGCAACTGCAAGCCACCGTGCCCGGCACGCACGTCTCCGGCGTGATCGATGGTGTCGAGCCCGAACGAGTTGCCGGAATCGCCCACCTGTGTTTCGACGACATCGAGAGCGAGGCCTTGCTGTTCCTCCTCGAGAAGCACGACGTGTTCGCCTCGGCGGCTTCTTCGTGCGCGAGCGGGGCAATGGAACCGTCGCACGTCCTCGCCGCCATGGGGCTACCTCGTGAGCTGGCATTCGGGTCGCTTCGGTTGTCGCTTGGCTACTCCAGCACCGATGCCGACGTCGACGCCGCCATCGCCGCCGTTGGTCCGGCGGTTGCACGACTACGAGAGCGGAGCTGACATGAACAACCAGCCAGCCGCCCAGCGGGAGAACTGACATGGCCGAGATCCTGGTTGCGATGTCGGGTGGCGTCGATTCGTCGGTTGCCGCCGCGCTGCTGGTCGAACAGGGCCATCAGGTCACCGGCGTGACCCTCAAGTTGTGGGGTGGCGAAAGTGACTCGGGCTGCTGCTCGGTGTCCGACGTCGACGACGCCCGCCGCGTCGCGCAACAGCTCGGCATCGATCACCATGTCTTCAACTTCGGCGACGAGTTCGTCGAGTTCGTGATCGACCCTTACGTCGCCGACTACCAGGCAGGCCGCACACCGAATCCGTGTGTCGAGTGCAACCGCCACATCAAGTTCGACAAGCTGCTTCGTCGTGCCGATGCCCTCGGGTTCGAGCTGGTCGCCACCGGCCATCACGCTCGCATCGTGCAAGACGACCAGGGTGTGCGACGACTCGCCCGCGGGGAAGACGAAGCGAAAGACCAATCCTACGTCTTGCACATGCTCGGTCAGGAGCAGTTGGCTCGACTCATCCTTCCCGTTGGTGACATCACCAAGGACCGGGTGCGTGAGCTGGCGACCGAGCTCGGTCTGCGAACCGCCGACAAGCCCGACAGCCAAGACGTCTGCTTCATCCACTCCGACGGCGGTCGCGAGAAGTTCCTCGGCGATCGCATTCCTCTCACCGCGGCGAACATCCTCGACACCGACGGCGCCGTCGTTGGTCACACCACCTCGGTCCAGCTCGTGACGATCGGCCAGCGCAAGGGCCTGGGTCTGGCAGGCAACGCCGAACGCAACTACGTGATCGACATCGACCCCAGCGCACCGAGCGTGACGGTCGGGCCGCGCGAGCTGACCCGAACCGATCGCACCGCCCTCTCGCAACTGGCGTGGACCGCCGAATCGGTCGAGGGTGTCGTCATGGTGCAGGCTGCGGCTCACGGTCGACGAGAGGCCGGTGTGGTCGAGCCCGGCATCAACGGTGCTGCGGTTGTTCGCTGGGCCGAGCCCCATACCCGCATTGCCGCTGGCCAATCGGTGGTGTTCTACGTCGGCGACGAGGTCGTCGGCGGCGCAACTGCTGAGTGATTCGATGACTCGGTTCGAAGGCGCGTCGACCGCCGACATCGACGCTGCCGTCGCCGCCTTGCGTGCCGGAGGGCTGATTGGTCTGCCGACCGAGACGGTCTACGGCCTGGGGGCCGATGCGGCCAACGAAGCGGCCGTGCGTTCGATCTTCGCCACCAAGGGCCGGCCGGCCGGACATCCCCTGATCGTCCACCTGGCCTCGGCGGATCAACTTGGCGATTGGTCGAACGGGGCGAACGCCTGGGCGGCCGCCCTCGCCGAGGCGTTCTGGCCCGGACCGCTGACCATCATCGTTCCTTCCTCCGGTCGAGCCGCGCCCTCGGTGACCGGCGGTCGAGCCACGATCGGGCTTCGTGTGCCTGATCATCCGGTCGCGCTGGAGGTACTACGGCGCTTCGGCGGCGGAATCGCTGCGCCCTCGGCCAATCGGTTCGGCCATGTCAGCCCAACAACGGCCGACCATGTGCGGGCTGATCTGGGCGATGCGGTCGAGGTCATCCTCGATGGCGGCGCATCGAGAGTGGGTGTCGAGTCGACCATCATCGAGTTGGTGGGGGAGACCCCGGTCTTGCTCCGACCCGGTGGTGTCTCGATCGAGGCGATCGAGGCAGTGCTCGGCGAACGAGCGCTCGACGGCCGAGCCGGTGAGTCCCGAGCAGCGGGCATGATGGCGTCGCACTACGCACCCGATGCGCCCGTCGTCGTGGTGGAGGAGTTCACAGCTGGTCTGCTCGATGCAGTCCAGGTGCTGGCGCCAATCGGCGCTGCCGGGATCGATCCCGATCGACCGAACACGCAGTGGCTCCCCGCCGATGCGGCCGGCTTCGCCGAAGCGCTCTACGCCGCGTTGCGCCGTGCCGATGTCGCCGGGGCGCCCCACATCGTGGTGGTCGCCCCCCACGAGCCGGGCGATCTGCTCCCCGCCGTGATGGACCGTCTGGCCAAAGCCAGCGCCCCCCGCCCCAACTCCTCTATCAGGGTGCCGTAGACGACACTCTCGTACCGGAGTTCCTACCCGGAGGCCTGGTCCCGTGGGATCTCCTCTATCAGGGTGCCGTAGACGGCACTCTCGTACCGGAGTTGCCAGGCTGGCTCGAAAGCAGCGGTGGTCGGCAGTCAGTGGATGCGGACGGTGGGCAGAGTTCGGTCGAGGAGTTGGTAGTGCGGGGCCCGGTGGTTGCGGGGCCGCAGCACCAATACTGCGACGTCGTCGGATGCGTCAGGTGCGACGTTGTCGATGAGGCCGCTGGCGATGTCTCGGCACGGTTGCTCGATGTGTTGCTCGGCGTAGGTCATGACTTGACGGATGCCGTCGTCGATCGCTCGATTGCGTTGTTCGACCAGGCCATCGGTGTAGAGCACGATCAGATCACCGACGGCGAACTCGAAGGTGCCGTGCGGGTCGGGTGTACCGAGCCCAAGGGGCGGCCGCCGACCCTGTTCGAGCATGACGCTGTCGCCGTCGTGTTTGATCAGCAGCGGTGGTGGATGACCGGCGCTGGCGATCCGGGCTGTTGTCGATCCGTCGAGCATCACCACCGTGACGGTGGTGAGCATGGCTCCCGGGAGATCCCGTGCGAACGCGTCGAGTGCATCGAGCACATCGCTTGGTTCGTCGCAGGCTCGACTGAGTGCGTTTGCTGCAGCGCGCAACTGACCCATCACGCCGATCTGGGTGACCCCGTGGCCGACGACGTCGCCGACGATGGCAACGACCTGATTGTCGGGTCGATCGACGAGGTCATACCAGTCGCCGCCGAGGCGGAACGTGTGGTTGTGTGCCCGATACTCGGCCGCCGCTTCGGTGCAGCCGATCGCCGGAAGTGACTGGGGCAGCAGCAGATGTTGGAGCGCAATCAGCCGATCGCGTTCGCCCGGCTGCGCCTCATCCAATGGTGATGGCACGGGTGCGGGCCTCGGCTAGGACTCGCCCCGGACGGGTGGGGGAGAACCAGAATTCGGTGGCCGTTGTCGACTCGACTTGGCCCTTCCTTCGCAACGCTGTCGGCATTGGATCGGGCAATCGGAGCGAGAGCGCGAGCCCCAGGGCCCCGGCAGTCAGGTCGACCGGTGCCTTCGTTGCCCCCCCGTCGCCTTCGATGCCGTCGGTGACGGCCTGATCGGTACGGGCCGGCCCCAGCGTTGGTTTGGTCTTGCGCTGTACGAGGAGCGACTCGGCCAACGACCAGTAGTCGTGGATCACGAACCCGACCGGCACGAATACGACCCAGCGGCGAGCGAGTTGATGCAGCGAACGAACGCCGGCGACGGCGAGCAGTGCACCAACGACGGTCAGCGGGACCCCGAGCCACCAGTTCTTGGTGGCCAGCAGGAGTGGGCCGGTGGTGACTCCGGCGAACACGGCGAACCAAGCCAGGTAGAGCGGGCCGATCAGCACCGATGCCGGTGGGCGCAACGCCATGCGCTTCTCCGCGCCGTACGCCGAGCCGTTGATCATCGGCTCACCGGTGGTTGGCAGGAAGGCGACGACATTGGCGACGAGCCCGCCGAGCACGGCGACCAACACGCTCACCGGCCAGTCGCCGCTCGTGACCGCGCCGAGGAGAGGAGCGGCGACGGCAGCAGGTGCGATGGTGCGCAGCATGGTGAGCGTGACGGTCGATGGCGCCATCACGCTCACGAGCCCGATGAACCAGGCGGCCCAAGCGCCGAACTCCACCACGTTCTGCACGGGGTCACTACGGCCGGCGACTGCATCGAGCAAACCAGGACCGACCAACAACGGCAGCACGAACCACATGATGCGGATCGGCCAGAGTCCGCCACGTTCGATGAGCGCAGGAAGCGTCGTCGGCGGAGAAACGGTGGTCATCCCCCCATTCTGCCGCGGTAGCGTCGATCCGACATTCCCTACCCTGCTGCCCTCTCCGGAATTGCCATGCTGGTCGCCGACATCACTCACTATTTCGATCTTCCCGACGACGCTCACGGGTCCCTCGTCGCACTCGCCGACCGCCTCGTCCAGATCGTCCAAGCAGGCACGGCGGGACCGACGAACATGACGTGGGCTATTGCTCTTGTCTGCCACCGACGCCCGGGCCGTCAACCATGCCTCGGGCATCTCGTTGCTCGCCGCACCGAAACCGATCCTGTCGCCGGCTCCACCATCAGCTGGAAGTGCTCACACTGTGACGACGGCGGGGTCATCACCGGCTGGCGTCGCACGTATCTCGACCTGACACCAGCGCTCACTGCCGTCGCCGAAGACGACGAACCGGAACTGTCGGTGATCATCAGCCATCATCAGCCATCGTCAGGCTGCGGCCCTGCGCTCGATTCGCGTGCTCGACTCCGAGTCGCTTCGGATCGTCTACCGAGCGCAGACCACCGACACCAACACCGGGTGTGGCGCCGAGCCGGCACTCGCTGTCGAGCTCTTTGGCCACCCCGACGATCTCGAGGAACTCGCCGGCTACGTTGCCGCCGAAGCGAACCAACACGACACGCCCAGTCAACAGCGACAGCAGCTCTACTCGATCTGCGACTTGATCGACACGGCCATCACCGAATAGCAACGGCGAGGCAGGCGATGGTCGAGGGGATGGTCGAGGGGATCGGTGACGTGGTTGGGACGGATTGTCGTAGCTCCGATCTACGCTCTAGCGCTGTGGACGATGGCAACGCAATCAACGACGTGATTGGCTCTCCTGATGCGGCGGCACGCATCGATGAGCTGCGGGCACTGATCGCTCAGGCGAATCGTGACTATCACGAACTCGACGCGCCGCAGATTCCCGATGCCGACTATGACGCCATGGTTCGCGAGCTCCAGGGACTCGAGTCGGAGAATCCCGACCTGGCCAGCGACACCTCGCCGACCCAGGCCGTTGGGGGCGCTCCTTCGGCCACCTTCGCCCCGGTCGAGCATCGGGTCCCCATGATGAGCCTCGACAACTCCTTCGATCACGCCGAGCTCCGAGGTTGGGCCGAGCGCATGGCTCGCTCCCTCGAGATCGAGGGCGACGACGTGCCCGTCGGTTACTTCTGCGAACTCAAGATCGACGGTTTGGCGCTCTCGCTGCGCTACGAGAACGGCGTCTTGGTGCAGGGGGCCACACGAGGCAACGGTCGAGTGGGCGAAGACATCACCGCCAACGTGTCGACCATCGCGGTGATCCCGACCGAGCTCAGCGGCGCACCGGCGGTGCTCGAGGTCCGGGGCGAGGTCTACCTGCCTGTCGCCGAGTTCAACGCACTGAACGAAGCGCAGGAGGCGGCAGGCAAACCCCTGTATGCCAACCCTCGCAACACCGCCGCCGGCAGTCTTCGCCAGAAAGATGCGTCGGTCACTGCTGCACGAGGCCTCGCGTTCTGGGCCTATCAGTTGGGTGAGGTGGTCGGCGGCCCGGAGCTGGCGACGCAGGGCGACGCACTCGACTGGCTCGGTTCGATGGGCTTTGCCGTGAACCCCGAACGCCGCGCCGTCCGCACGATCGACGAAGTGATCGCCTTCACCGACCATTGGCACCGGCATCGTCACAGTCTCGACTACGAGATCGACGGGGCCGTCGTCAAGGTCGACTCGTTGGTGGCGCAGCGATCACTGGGCTCGACCGCCCGAGCCCCTCGCTGGGCCATGGCCTACAAGCTGCCGCCCGAAGAAAAGACCACCAAACTGCTCGACATCCAGGTGTCGATCGGCCGAACCGGCAAGGCCACCCCGTTCGCCGTACTCGCCCCGGTCGTGGTTGCCGGTTCGACCGTGCAGATGGCAACGCTTCACAACGCCGACCAGGTGCGGCTCAAGAACGTCCGTCCCGGCGACACCGTGATCGTGCGCAAGGCCGGTGACGTCATCCCCGAAGTGTTGGGGCCAGTGCTGGCCGAACGACCCGACGCGCTACCCGAATGGCACTTCCCAACCCATTGCCCCTCGTGCGGGGTCGAGCTCGTGCGTCCGGAAGACGAGGCGCACACCTTCTGTATCAATCCCGCCTGCCCGGCTCGGCAGCAGACCCAGATCGAGTACTTCGCATCTCGCGGAGCGATGGACATCGATGGGATGGGCGAGAGCCGGATCGCCCTGTTCATCGAGCGAGGCATCATCGCCGATGTCGGCGATCTCTACTCGATCGACTGGGACGAGGTCGGACAATGGGAAGGCGTTGGCCAGACCACGGTCGACAATCTGGTTGCCGCGCTCGAGGACACCAAGCAGCGCCCGCTGGCCAACCTGCTCGTTGGTCTTGGTATCCGCCATCTCGGTCCGAGTGGCGCAGCCAGCCTCGCCGCAGGTTTCGGACATCTCGATGCCATCATGGCGGCCTCGGTCGAGGAGATGGCAGCGCTCGACGGTGTCGGTCCGGTCATCGCCCGCTCTACCAACGAGTACTTCTCGAGCGGGCCAGCCCAGGCGCTGGTGGCCAAGTTGCGGACGGCTGGTCTCAACTTCGAGGGACCCGAAGTGGTCGACGTTCCTCAGACGCTGGCCGGCATGTCGATCGTCGTGACCGGAGCACTCGAAGGGTTCTCCCGTGATGGGGCCGCTGACGCGATCAAGTCGCGCGGTGGCAAGAGCCCGGGTTCGGTCTCGAAGAAGACAACAGCCGTGGTGATCGGTTCAGAACCGGGCTCCTCGAAGGTCACCAAAGCAGAAGAGCACGGCGTACCGATGATCGACGAAGCCGCCTTCCGCGAACTCCTGGAGACCGGTCTCCTTCCGCAAGTGTCGGGCCCGGAGGTACTCGAAGACCTCGAAGAAGGTGAGACCGTTGGCCTGACTCCG
>JBBQUN010000122.1:0-13067 GCA_038212405.1 Acidimicrobiales bacterium
TTCGTGCTCGGTGCTGGGTGCTGTCTCGTTGTGATCAGTGCCGTCGAACTCGGTCGACTCTTGAACCCGGGATCGACCGCAACCGTGTCTGACGTTTCGCCAAGGGCGTGACTGGTCGAGTTGCCAGGGCGACCAACAACGTGATCAACACGGTGAAGGCGTGGACCCCCTCGACCAGGAGCGAGACGCGCAGGTAGTGCTCATCGATCACTGCGGTTGCGATCTGGGCAGTGAGAGCAGCAGCGCTCACGAGTACGGCCGCAATCGCATACCGAGGTCGCCAGGCGGTGAGGAGCCCGGCGATTGCGACCGCGAGACCAAGCGCACCGTCTCTGGTCAGGTGTGCTGTCGAAGCGTCGCGCATGATGCCAAGTGGATCGGCGCCAACGAGCCACGGCAAGGCCAACCCGAACTGCACCAGGCAAACAACGAGCAGGAACACTCGTAGGAGTGGTGGAGGGCCGGCGATGGCAGGGGCAAGACGCTCGAGCACCTGATCAGCGAGGTCATCAGGTCCGCCGGCCACTCGAGTCATCACGCCACTCCGTCGTTGAGAGTGGCGCGGTCAAGGGTGGCGCGGTCCAGGGTGGCGCGGTCCAGAGTGGTGCTGTCCAGAGTGGCGCGGTCAAGAGTGACGGCGAGGTTGGCTCGGGCTCGACTCAGGCGCGAGCGGACCGTTCCGACCGGCACATCGAGAAGTGCCGCCGCCGACTCGTAGTCGTAGCCGAGGACGCCGCAAAGGGTGATGACTTCGCGTTGCGCAACCGGCAGTGTGCCGAGTGCGTCGTCGAGATCGACGATGTCTTCGTGACGCCCATTGACGGGCTGGTCGTGCTCGAGCAGGTCGAGTCGTTCGGTGCCGCGTCGTGTTGCCTGATCGATCACGGCGTTACGACAGATGCGGAGCAACCAGCCTTCGTACGAGCCGTCGCCACGAAACGAGTCCTGGTATTTCCACGCCCGCAGGAACGTCTCCTGCACCGCGTCTTCCACCAAGAAGGAGTCGCTCGACAGTGCCTTTGCGTAGGCGGTGACGGCGTGTGCGTGTTCACGCACCAAACGCTCGAACCGGGACCTTCGCATGCTCCCACGCTACCGGCCGATCAGGGCAGCGTCGCGACACCGAGTGCGCTCGTTGCCGGCGTGAAGCTGCCGTCGGCAAGCTGTGCTCGTACGGTATAGGAGTACGAGGTTCCGGCC
This sequence comes from Acidimicrobiales bacterium, assembly GCA_038212405.1. Classification (GTDB taxonomy): domain Bacteria; phylum Actinomycetota; class Acidimicrobiia; order Acidimicrobiales; family SZUA-35; genus JBBQUN01. The sequence goes on from JBBQUN010000122.1 coordinate 1,201, forward strand.
TGGCGATCGAGATCGGTGAACCAGAGAGAGGCCTGGGTGCTTGCCACCACGCCGTCGCGCTGGACTTCATAGCCAATGGCACCGTCGACTCGATCCCAGGTCAAGACGATCCGTTCCCGAGTTTGCAGCGTCGATCGGAAGTTCTGCGGTGCCAGGTCGATCGGGGCTCCGAGGGTCGACACCGTCAGTGGTCCGCTCGCCTTGCTGAAGCTGCCGTCGCCAAGTTGGGCTCGAACCGAGTAGGTGTAGTTGGTCCCTGCCAGCCGGTTGAGATCGGTGAACCAGCGAGAGGTCTGATTGGCGACCACCACGCCATCCCGGCTGATCTCGTACGACGTCGCCGCATCGATTCGATCCCAGGTCAACACGATGCGTTCACGCGTCTGGAGGGTGGACCGGAAGCTCGTTGGTCCCGGCGGCGTTGCGCTGACAGGGGAAAAGCGGGCGATACCGCTGAGTGGCCGGTTGTTTGCCGTATCGCGGGTGTACTGGCCACCGAACCAGACCCGACCGTTGCTGTCTTCGTTGATGGCATACGCACCGGCCTGACCAAGGACATCGAAGGTGACGGGCACCAGAGACTCACTCGTGATGTCGATGCCGTACCCGCCGCGGGCAGGTTGCTGCCCGAACGGGTTGATGGTGGCGAAGTCGGTGAACCACTGCACATACTCGGGGTAGGTCTGCACGCCATCGGGAGCGCTGTTGTAGCTGAAGAGTTCGTATTCGCCGACCGATCCCCAGCAGTGACATCCCGACCAGATGGTGTCGGTGCCGAGGTGGATCACCTGCGTGTCGCCGCCGGTTCCGAGGTCACCGACACCACGGTTGGCGTAGAAGGTATGGGCCGGGAGCAGCGTATCGACGTCGAGGATCATCGTCTGGTGACCCTGACCGCCGACATACACCCGATCGTCGCGGAACTGCACGTCGTGCATCCACATCGAGAAGCTCTGGCGATGGTTGGTGATGCCGGCAGGCAGACCCTGCGGCACATCGGCGCGAACGGAGCCATCAGCGGTGTCGAGGATGGCGAAGTACGCAGCATCGAGATTGCCGTTGATGCCACCGAACTTTCCGGCGAGATAGACACGATCGCGATCGGCGTCGACGGCAATGCCGAAGATGTTGTGACCGGCAAGGCGTGGGGTGCCGGTGTCGAAGTTGGTAACCGGAAGCCACGAGGTGTCAAGTACTCCGGTCGTTGCATCGACCCGAGCGAGATCGACCAGTGGTGTGCCCTGTGACCTGGAGAACGTGCCGCCGGCGTAGATCTGATTGCCGACGACCTCGATGTCGAAGACGGCGGGCGGTCCCCACGAGTTGACGATTCGGGGATCGAAACTGGTGTCGCGTTCACCCGTCGTTGCGTCATAGAGCGCGATGCCGCCGGCGAGCTCACCGGCGACATAGAGACGCCCGTCCGGCGTGATCTCCATGGCATAGATGGTGCCGTCGACGACCGGGCGGAAGGTGTCGATCCACACGCCGGTTTCGAGATCGAACGCAGCGAGGTAGGGCTGGTCGTAGGTCGTCCCGTCTGGTGCGATGACGTCGAGGAACTTGCCGCCGGCGTACATCCTTCCGTCGTATTCGACAAGGTCTCGCACGAGCGCCGTGACTGGACCGGTATGGCGTACGCCGGGATCGGGGGTCGTGACGTCCCAGATCACGTCAGGCGCCGACGAGATATCGGAGCCGAGGACCGCGCCAGAGGGCGAGGACGTCGTAGCAGTCACTCCCATCAGGAGCGCGAGGCAGAGCAGAGCAACAAGCGGCTTGGAGACCATCATTCCAGCGTGTCACGACACCACGGTGAGTGGCAGGGGTGGATTTGCTGAACCACCGAGTGAACGGGCCCGAAAACGAGAAAACGCCCGGCCCGATACCAACAAGGGCATCGGGCCGGGCGATTCGTCCTGCGGGCTAGATCAGGCCCTGCTCTTCGAGGAACGACGCAGCAACGTCGGCGGCGGATTCACCCTCGATGTCGACTCGGCGATTCAGCTCGGTCATCGTTGCGTCGTCCAGCGGCGCGAACAGCTCAGCAGCAATGGTGTCGAACGCTGCGGGGTTCTGCTGGTACACGTCGTCGGGCATGGTGATCGACACGTTGTAGAGGATCATCATGCCGGGGTCGACGACCAGATTCAGGCCAAGACCACCGATGCGGCCATCGGTGGTGAAGACCTCGCCGAAGTCGCAGTTGCCGTCACGGGTCTCGGTGTAGATGATGCCGGTGTCGAGGATCTCGATCTGGTCGTCGGGAATCGTGAAGCCGGTGCCCTGTTCGAACAGGATGAGACCGTCGGGACGGACGGGAAACTCCGACTCGAGGCAGACCTTGGCGTCGGTGTTGGCCTCGAGGTAGGCAGCCATGGAATCCATGGTGAACGGTTCGCCGTCATCGAGGAGATCCGGCGATGAAGCAAAGCCGTAGGTGTCATTGAACGGGGACTGGCCGAGCCAGACGATGCTGTTCTCGGCCAGATCAGCGTCGGCAACAGCGGCGGTGAGCTTGGTCGGGTCGACGGTGCCGTCAGCCTCGGTGACCTCGGCGTAGTCCTTTTCGAGGTGCACGGTCCAGCCTGTGCCGTTGTACTCGGCGTAGGTGCTGATCTCACCCGAGAGCAGTGCCTCGCGGTTGACGACGGTGCCGCCAAGGTCGACCTTGTTGTCGACCGATGCGCCGGCGGCTTCGAAGGACTGGACGAGCATTTCACCGAGCACGAGCTGTTCGGTGAAGTCCTTGGATCCGACCGTCAGTTCGACACTGGAGAGGTCGAGGTCGGCGAACACCGCGCCATCGGTGGATTCTGCGCCACCGTCCGAGCCGGTGGAGGTGTCGCCAGGCTCAGCGGCGGCTTCGGATCCACCGGAGTCAGAGCCGCATGCGGCGGCGACGAGTCCGAAGGCAAAGAGGGCCGCGAACGCTTGGTAGGTCGTGGATGATCGTTTGGTCATCTTGTACTTCTCCTGGATTGGGGATTGTTTCCACCGAGGAGCTGAACAACGCACATGGCGATGCCCCTCTGAGCGCAGACGGCAACGCTGATCATCCGAAGGGCGCTCGATCAGAGCACCTCGTTCAGGACCGGCGTCGCAGTAGTGTCGCGAGCGGAACCTCATTGAGGGTAGGTGGTCAGGTTTGGGATCGTCGGCCTTGATGCCGATGAGGAAGATTCTTTGCCCCGACACCGGCCGGTCGCGTCGCTCACGCCCTTGACGAGTGGCTTGGCAGCAACGTGACGAACCCGTGACGATTGCGTCGCGATGGTTGGCGGGGCCGGTCAGAGCCCTTTCGGCTTGAGGACTTTTTCGATCACCGAGGCGATCCAGTCGATGGTCAATGCAAGCAATGCGACCATGCTCGCACCAGTGAAGGTGACGAGGTCGCGTCCGAGTTTCAGGCCGGCATTGATGGTCTCACCCAAGCCGCCGCCGCCGATCAGGAAGGCAAGCGTCGCCATTCCGACGTTGATGATCAACGCGGTACGCACCCCGGCAAGAATGACTGGCACGGCCAGCGGTAGTTCGATCTTTCGCAGGGCCATCATCTTGGACATGCCCATGCCGCGACCGGCCTCGATCGTTGCCTTGTTGACCTGATCGAGGCCGACCATGGTGTTGCGCAGCACCGGCAGAACGGCGAAGACGGCCAAGGCGAAGATGACGGTCGAGGTCTCGGTACCAAGCCATGCGGCAAAGATGACGAGAAGGCCGTACGCCGGGATCGACTGCCCGCTGTTGCCCATGGTCAGTACTGGGCCGGCAAGGAATCGCAGCGCCGGCCGGGTCAGAACGATGCCGAGTGGAATGGCCACGATCAGCACCAGCAGCGTCGACCAGAACGTCACGTAGAGGTGCTCTTTGAACTGAGGCCAGAGCTGCGTGCTCCAGATCAACGACTCGGTCTCGATCGAGTCCTTCTCGACGGACGAGATGTACAGAGCAAGGAGTCCGCCGAGTGCGAGGATGACGATCGGCAAGATCACGAGGCCAAGATTCGACCGCAACATCGGTCCGAACGATGTTCGGTCGTCGAGGTGATCGCGGGTGTCGGGAACGAGGGCGATGCCATCCTTGGCATCAATGGGGTTTTCGACCATCGTCATGGTGTCACACCTTGCGCGGCCAGATTGTCGTAGTGCTTCTTCGCTGATTGGCGCATGTTGGTGATGACGGCGTTGAGGGTCTCGATTTCGACGACGCCGACGAGCTGATCCGTCTTGGAGTCCACGACACAACAGACCCCAGCCGAAGAAACCAGCATCTGTTCGAGGGTGTCGTGCAGCGTGGCGTTCTGCTCCACCTTGGCAACGACGCGGGGACCAGATTCACCGATTGGCACCGTGGCGTCGGCCAACACGTGCTCGTTGGCCCAGCGAAGAGGACGACCCTGGTCATCGAGCACCAAGATGTGACGTTGATGGCTGTCCTCGAGCACTCGACGTGCCTCGGTGTGGCTGGTGGCCGTGGTGATCGTCGGGTAGCCGGTGAGGTCGAGATCGGCGACTCGTTCGAAGTTGAGTCCCTTGAGCGTCGAGCCCGATCCGATGAAGTCATCAACGAAGTCGTCGACCGGGTAGGCGAGAATCCGCTCCGGGGTGTCGAGCTGCTTGATGGCTGACCGCTCTCCGAGGATGGCGATGCGATCGCCCATCTTGATGGCTTCGTCGATGTCGTGGGTCACGAAGACGATCGTCTTCTGCAGTTCGGCCTGGAGCCGGAGAAACTCGTTCTGGAGTCGGTCGCGAGTGATGGGATCGATGGCACCGAATGGCTCATCCATCAACATCACAGCGGGGTCAGCACCGAGCGCCCTGGCAACACCGGCCCGCTGGGCCTGGCCACCCGAGAGTTCCTTGGGGTAGCGGTTGCGGTAGAGGTTCGGCGGCAGACCAACGACATCGAGGAGTTCGTCGATGCGCTTGCTGATCCGGTTCTTGTCCCACCCGAGCATCCTCGGCACCGTCGCCACGTTTTCGCCGATGGTCATGTGTGGGAACAGCCCGATTTGCTGGATCACATAACCAATGGAGCGGCGTAACTCGTCGGGGTTGACATCGGTGACGTCTTCGCCGTCGAAGATGATGCGCCCCGAGCTCGGTTCGATCATGCGGTTGATGAGGCGCAGCGTTGTCGACTTGCCGCAACCGGATGGCCCGACGAGCACGAGCACCTCACCCTTGGGAATGTCCATGGTGAGTTTGTCGACGGCGGGAATGTCGGTCCCGGGGTAGATCTTGGACACCGCATCCAATTTGATCATCGTTGGTGGGACGGTGGTCGGGGAAACGGTGGGCGCGGAAGCCGTGGTCGCGGAAACCGTGGTCGCGGAGACCGTGGTCAGAGGATCGGTCATCGGAGACCTTTCGAGGTGGTGAGACGTTGGATCAGCGAGAACACGAAGTCGATCGCGAGAGCGAGCACGATGGTGAAGACAACACCGGTCCAGACCTCTTCGAGTGAATTGGCGAGGCCCAGCCGGCGCAAGCCGTTCTTGATGAATTCACCAAGACCGCCGTAGCCAACGAGCGTGGCGATGGCGGCGATGCCAGTGGTGAGGAGGGCCGAGACCCGAACCCCAGTCATGATGACGGGCCAGGCCAGCGGAAGCTGCACATCGAACAGCCGCTGTCGAGCGTTGAGACCCATGCCACGAGCCGACTCGATCACCGCAGGATCGACCTCGTCGAGCCCGGTGACGGTGTTACGCAAGATCGGCAAGATCGCATACATCAGCAGCGCGATGAACGAAGGCCAAAAGCCGAGCCCGACGAGCGGAATGAAGATGGTGAACAGCGCCAGCGAGGGAATCGTCAGGAAGATTCCTGCGGTGCCGATGGCAAATGCCTTTGCCGTCGGGTGGTTTCGGACGGCAATGCCAAGACTCACCGACAAGACGGTGGCAACGACGATGACGGAGGCCACCAAGTAGAAGTGTTCGAGGGTGAGCGATGCGATGTCGTCGCTGTTGTTTCCGATGAAATCGAACCAACTTCTGATGCCATCCATCAGTTCGATCCATTCGTCGGGATCGAACGGTGACGCTTTGCTGCGAACTGGAGGACATCGACACCGAATTGATCGGCGGTTTCGACACCAGTTGCGGCTGGGGGGCATTCCCGAGACGTTGTTGCACTACGGGTATTCAGGTCGAGATACTGCACGGCTCCCTTCTTGCACCGAGGATGATCCCGGGCGCTACGCGCAGCTGCCATGGCCGCTCGTCTCTTCGACCATAGTGGAATCGAACTCGACTCGCGATGTTCGTGGTTCCAACGAAGAAACGAAAAGAGAACGAAGACACTTCAGATTTCGTTGTCGAACTGCCGATAGCTACCTCATGGCCGTCCTCTCGTTCAACGACGCTGCACACCTACTTCGTCGTTCGGGGTTCGCTGCTCACTACGCAACGATCAACTCGATGGTTGGCATGACACCCGAAGCTGCGGCCGACCGGGTGCTCGATGTCAGCGGCGCCCCATCACCTACCGCCGGCCTGCCGAATCTCGACAAGAGCCGTGATTCATGGCCCAAATACTCCGAGATGGTGTGGTTCTGGGCTGATCGGGCGGCGACGTCACCGACGCCGGTCATCGAGAAGCTCACCTTGTTCTGGCATGGACTGCTGCCGACCTCGCTCAACAAGGTGTTTCACCATCAGCAGTTGATGGACCAGAACACGCTGTACCGAACCAGCGGCCTGGGCCCGATCATCGATCTCTACCAGGCGATGGCGGTGCAGCCTGCGATGTTGCGCTACCTCGACAATGCCGACAACGTCGCAGCAGCGCCAAATGAGAACTTCTCACGAGAGCTGATGGAACTGTTCCTCTTGGGAGCGAACAACGGCTATGTCGAGGAAGACGTGCGTTCCTCGGCACTGGCGTGGAGTGGCCACATTCTCGATGCAACCGACGAGTACTACGTCTTCGATGCCAGCAAGCATCACCACGAACCAACCACATTCATGGGTGTCAACAAGGTGTGGAACGGTCCCGAGATCATCGCGCACTTGATCAACGGGCCCAAGCAAACAGCGGTGTCGATGTACCTCGCCAGGAAACTCTGGTCGTTCTATGCCTACCCGAATCCGCCGCAGACCATCGTCGACACCATTGCTGGTGCCATGCGAGCGAGCGGGATGCGCACCGACGCCACACTCCGGGCGATCTTCACCCACCCCGACTTCTACAGCACCGCGGCAAAGCAGGGCTTGGTCCGATCACCGTTCGAGTTCGCGGTAGCCGCGATGTCCCATACCGGTACGGCCGCCAACCAGGCTCACCCCGAGTGGTATGGCTTCGATATGGGTCAGGCCGTCTTCGAGCCGCCGAACGTTTCGGGTTGGCGCTCGAACCAGTACTGGATCTCGAGTGCCGCTGCATGGTCGAAATACCAGTTCGCCAACAACCTGCGATGGAAGCTGGTCAAGACCACTCTCCTCCAGGATCACCAGTCGCTCGAACCCAGGACAGCAGCCGAGCAGGCGCTTGCGCAGTTCGGGATCTACCAGCCATCGCCACGAACGGTCGACTCACTCACCCAGTTCGTGACCGCCGAACGCTCCGCCAGGGGCTGGGGCGAACGCGCCGGCCTCGTCTTCCTTCCCGTCCTCACTCCCGATTTCCAGGTGGCGTGATCATGAATCGATTCGACCCGACCACCGCCGATGTCGTCGCCGCCCTGTCGGCGCCGGCCCCCGACGATTGCTACAGCCTCGATCGTCGTCGCTTTCTCCAGGCTGCTGCGATCACCGGCACGGTGTCGCTGCTGCCGGCATGGCTCGCTGATCAGGCGGGTGCCGCCACGCCCCTTGGCGTTTCCGATGGCGTTGTCGTGCTGGTCATGATGAACGGCGGCAACGACGGAATGAACATGGTGCCGCCCTATGCCGACGGCAACTACCGGCAGCTTCGCGGGCGTCTCGCGGTCGGCGCCGATCGAGTCCTGCGCATCAACGATCAGCGCGGCATGCACCCGAACCTTCCGTACGTGAAACAGCTCTGGGATCAAGGCCGGGTTGCGGTCATCGATGGCGTTGGGCATCCCCAGCCCGATCTGAGTCACTTCACGTCGATGGCGCGCTGGATGACTGCGAGCACGTCGACCAACTCCGTTTCGACCGGCTGGCTCGGTCGCTACGTCGATGGGCTGGGCAATCCCGATGCCTTCCACTCGATCGCCATGGGCTCATCGATTCCGTTGACGTTGGCTGGCAATCGTGCGGCGCCGACTGCTCTGCCGTCTTCTGCCAGTGGGCTCCTCACGATCGACAACGACCCGGTGTACCTCCGCCAGCAGGCCACGATTCATCAGATCGCCGGCGGGAGCACCGGCTTGGGAGCGCTCGCCGACAGCTTGGCCGCCAGTGCCAGCAATTCGATCGGCCTCGCTGCCGGCGTTGCCGGCTTCTACCAACCGAGTCTGCCGAGCGAAAAACTTGCAGCACAGATGACGGTCTGTGCTCGACTGATCAATGCGAACCTCGGAAGTCGCGTGATGATGGTGAGCTACGGCGACTTCGATTCGCACGCCAACCAATCGTCGATGCAGGGTGATCGCCTCACCGAACTGAACCGTGCCTTGCAAGCCTTCTTCGAGACGCTCGACCCAGGGTTCCTGGGCCGAACCTTGGTCTTGACGTCGAGCGAGTTCGGTCGTCGTCCTTGGGCCAACGAATCGGGCGGGACCGATCACGGCACCTCCAACACGCTGCTCGCCATCGGCGGCGGGGTGAATGGTGGTTTCTACGGTCAGCTCCCGAATCTCGGCGGTCATCGACGGTGGGACAACTTCGAAACGACGGTCGACTTCCGACAGGTCTACGGCAACGTGGTGGAACGTTGGCTCGGAGCAGATTCAGCGGAAGTGATTGGCAAGGACTATCCCGACATGGCGTTTCTCCGCCAGCCCTCGGGAACCGCAGGAAGCTCGACCGGCTCGATCTCGGGTGCTCCTGGGGGCACCAGGCTGCAGCTCGCTCGGCTGTACTCGGCCTACTTCAAGCGCATGCCCGACGACGAGGGCATGGACTTCTGGCTTGCCCAGCGACGCAACGGACTTCGTCTCGAGTCGGTCTCGGCCGAGTTCGCACGGTCGGCTGAATTCGCAGCCACCTATGGCGCCCTCTCGAGTGCCGGATTCATCGATCTGATCTATGCGAACGTGCTGCGCCGAACCCCTGACGCCGGAGGCCGCGCCTACTGGATCGGACTCCTCGACAAGGGTCACGAACGCGGTGCCATCATGCAAGGCTTCTCCGAGTCGGCCGAGTTCGTGACTCTCACCACTCCCGAAATCGTCCAAGCCGAAAAGACCGGCCCGATCGGTCGGCTGTATCGGGCCTATCTCGACCGTGAAGGCGACCCAAGCGGACTCCAGTATTGGCTTGGCACGTCGACGCCGTTGCTGGAGATCTCCGAATCGTTTGCGGCATCGAAGGAATTCATCCAGCGATACGGGGCATTGAGCGACTCACAGTTCGTCGACCAGATCTACCGAAACGTGATGAAACGCGAGCCCGACCCATCCGGCCGGTCGTTCTGGACGAGCCAGCTCGACCGCGGCCAGTCACGGGGAACGATCATGCTCTCGTTCTCGAACTCCACCGAGTTCAAGACCCGCGTCGCAAAGGGGTAGCAATAGAGGGCTGGCAAAAAGTCACCTAGGGTCTGCCAATGGCAACTCTCGAGACTCTCGCATTCGGATACGGCTTGGTCGAAGGGCCACGAGTCGACGACGACGACAACCTCTATTTCTCTGATGTGCACAATGGCGGGGTCTACCGACGCGATCCCGACGGAACGATCGAGGTGGTGGTGCCAAAACGCCGCGGCGTCGGTGGGATCGCGCTGCACGCTGACGGCGGCATCGTCATCTCCGGTCGCAACATCTGCCACGTGCACAACGGCGAGACCCGCGTGTTGTTCGCGCCCGATGCACCTGGACTCAACGATCTGTTCACCGATGCGAGCGGTCGGGTGTTCTGCGGAACGATGCGATCAGACCCGTTCTCGACCGAGGGACCACGTACCGAGGGGGAGTGTTGGCGCATCGAAGCCGAAGGACGAGCAACCGAACTCTACGGAGGCGTTGCCCTCACCAACGGCATCGGTCTCTCACCCGACGGTGCAATCCTCTACCACGCCGATACCACCCGCGGTGTTGTTGCTCATGACGTCGCAAGCGATGGGTCGGTGTCGAATCGTCGTCTGTTCCTCGACCGTGAGACGTGCGACGCAGGCCCGCTGATGCCCGATGGCCTGGCGGTCGATGAAGCAGGCAACGTCTGGGTTGCCGATGTCTCCGGTTCTGGTGCAGCACGCGCGTTCGCCCCCGATGGCACCGAGATCGACCGTGTCACCGTGCCTTCGACCATGGTCACCAGTGTCAGCTTCGGCGGGGTTGACCGCCGAGATCTCTACATCGTCACCGGGAACAACACCGACGACGCCGAGCGTCATGGCACGATCTTTCGCACCAGGGTCGAGACCCCGGGTTGTGCGGTCGCCAGGGTCAGCATCTGACCGATTGCCACGGCCTCGCTAGACGATGCAGCTCGTGACGATGCAGCTCGTGACGATGCAGCTCTAGACGATGCAGCCGGCACTGGCGAGCGCCATACGGATCAAGCGATCGTGGCCACTCGTGATCTCGGCCCGAACTTCGGGGGCGAGCACTTCATCAGGGGTGATCCAGGTGATGTCGAGCGAGGAGTCCGACGCCTCACAGATGCCCTCGATCGGAACGATGTAGACCAAGCTGACCGCATGCTGGCGGGGGTCGTGGAAGCCGGTTTTGGTTGGATCGGGGAAGTACTCGGCAATGGTGAACGGTGCCGGGCTCACCGGCACCTTTGGCAGCGCCAACGTGCCGAGATCCTTCTCGATATGGCGAACCAACGCATCGCGGACCAACTCACCAAAGAGCACCCGACCACCAACGATGGCCCGACTGATCGTGCCATCGGGCATGACCCGCAACAGCAGACCCACATGGGTGATCCGCCCGGCCTCGTCGATGCGCACCGGGACCGCATCGACGTACACGATCGGTAAGCGACCTCGAATGATGCCGAGCTCCTCGTCGGACATCCATCCGTGCTCGGTCTCGGTCATGGTCTCTTCGCTGGTGCTCTGATCGCTCACGTGTCTTCCCATCGGCCGTTCTTCGCAGCGCCAACAGTCAATCGTATTGCAGAGTCCTCGCGGTGAATCCCTGATGAAACGCGATGAGTTGCCTAGCGACGACGTTGGTGTTGACACCCTCGACTTGCAGCCGCTGGCACCGCTGCATGAGTCTGCCACCATGACCAACTACTTCGACAACTACCCCGGCTTGCTGTTCGAGCGTCGTGAGAACGGCATCCTGATCATGACGCTCAACCGGCCGGAGAAGTTGAACGCCACCGACGGTCCGCTCCACTACGGACTGAGTCGAGTCTGGGACGACATCGACAACGATCCCGAGACCCGAGTGGTGATCGTCACCGGCGCGGGCAAGGCCTTCTCTGCCGGCGGCGATCTCGAGTGGATCACGCAGATGGCTGGCAACTACGAAGTGATTCGCGGCGTCATACAGGAGGCAGGTGACATCGTCTACAAGATGATGTCGTGCTCGAAGATCATCATTTCGGCGATCAATGGCGTTGCGGTCGGCGCTGGCCTGGCTGTTGCACTCATGGCCGACATCTCCCTGATCGCCGAGGAAGCGAGGTTCACCGATGGTCACCTACGTCTGGGCGTCGGGGCCGGTGACCACGCCAACATCCTGTGGCCATTGTCGGCAGGAATGGCCAAGGCCAAGTACTACCTCCTCACCGCGGACTTCATCACGGGACGCCAGGCCGACGACATCGG
>JBBQUN010000123.1:0-13000 GCA_038212405.1 Acidimicrobiales bacterium
TCGGCGTCGACAGCCGACAACGTGCGACGAGCACGAGCGATGATTGGTTCATCGATCATCGCTCCGTCGACAACGGCTACCCCCAGCCCGGCAGTGGCGGCCTTCTCTGCAGCCTCGATGACCCGACGAGCGTGGGCGACAGCGTCGTCGCTCGGGCTGAACGCTCGGTTGGCCAGTTCGACCTGAGCGGGATGGATGCAGAGCTTGCCGCTGAACCCCATGTCGGCTGCCTCGCTCGCTTCGCGTTCGAAACGCTCGCGATCGGCGAAGTCGACGACGACCTGGTCGAGGGCAACGATCTGCGCTGCCCTGGCGGCAACGACCAGCTGCGCCCGTGCCACCGCCACTTCGGCGTTGCCGGCAGTCCGGTTGCCGCCCAGGTCGGTCACGAAGTCCTCGGCGCCGAGGTAGACCGCATCGAGACCCGCAGCACAGATGGCGGGAGCAGCAAGGAGGCCACAGGCCGTTTCGATCCCGCCGACCACGCCAACCTCACCAAGACCGGCCATGGCCATCGCCCCGCGTGCAAAGTGCACGTCGGCGGCCGAGTCGAGCATTGGCAGGACGATGCCATCGACCGAAGCAGCCGCGGCTGCGGCCAGATCATCGAAGAAGTGTGGGGTCGACAGGCCGTTGACTCGCACCAGCAGGCGCAGTCCTCGACGCTCGACGCCAGCACCACCGATCGCTCGTAGTGCCGCTCTGGCATCGGCCTTTCCGGCCGCCGGCACGGCATCTTCGAGATCGAGGATCCCAAAGTCGACACCAACCGACTGTGCCTTCTCGATGAAGCCGGGTCTGGTCGCTGCACCGAAGATCCCGCTTCGCCAACGAAGCGATCGACTATTCATCCCAGAATCCCTGGGTTCGCAGGGCCTCGGCCGCGGCCAGCCCGCTTTCGCGAAGGTGGTGTTCCATCGCGATCCTGGCCGCCTCGCCGTTGCGCGCTCGCAGAGCTTCGACGATGGCCCCGTGGTGCTCGACCGCACGGCCGTTCCAACCGTCGGCGAACTCGTAATAGTTGGCCGGCACCGATCGTTCCAGATGCCGAAGGAGCCAACGAGTGCGTCGCGGTGCTGCGGAATTGATCAGCCGATGGAACTGGTGGTTCAACGCCGAAAGGTCTTCCTTGGTCTTCGACGTGAATCGGGCATGCACCTCGGCGAGCGCTTCGATCTGCGCGTCGGTGAGCGTGGTCGCAGCCAACGAGGCGGCCCGCCCCGACACCACGCCGAAGAGCTCATAGTGGTCGACGATGTCTTCGGGAGTGAGGCGAGCGACGAAGGCACCGCGCCGCGGCGTCACGTCGAGCAAGCCCTCTTGACCCAGTACGACGAGTGCCTCTCGGATCGGACTGCGACTGACGTCGAGCGCTTGGCCGACCGCATCTTGATCGATCTTTTCACCCGGCTTCAATGCTCCGGTCAGGATCAGGTCTCGCACGTAGGCGGCGATCTCGTCGGCAAGACTCCCCCGCCGACGGATCTCGGGCTCGACCCGCCGATACGCACTCTCGAAGGAGGAGCTCCCGAATCGCGAACTCTCGACCTGGTCCCGGTCGTCGCTCATGCTGGGCTGTCGTCGTCGCTGAGCGGCACGATGCTGATCGCTCCGCTGGGGCATCGCTCGATTACGCGCGCCGCCCGATCGGCGGGCAGCGTTGCTCCATCGACGACGGTGGAAATGGCTTCATCGTCGATGAAGAAGACCTCGGGTTCGAGCATCTCGCACTGGCCGATGCCGACACAGATCGTGGTGTCGACGGTCAGGGTCACGCTGTCGTTGTTCACGGGGCCGTCGCCGGTCATGTTGTTGTCGCTGTTCACGGGGTTCTCGCTTCTACCTCGAAGTCGACCGAGAGCACGCCATGGACGAAGTTCGAGCCGATTCGCTTTGCCGGCTCGGTCGGGCGGAGGTCGACGTCGGAGGCGATGAGTTCTTCGAGGAAGATCTGAATTTCCATCCGAGCCAGGAAGGCACCAAGGCAGAAGTGCGAACCGCCTCCGCCGAAGGCGAAATGGGGATTCGACTCGCGGCTCAGATCGAAGACGAACGGATCGTCGAAGACCTCGGGGTCACGGTTCGCCGAGGCGTACCACATGACGACCTTGTCCCCGGCGGCGATGTGGGTGCCGGCAAGCTCGGTGTCCACCGCTGCGGTGCGACGCATGTGGAGGACGGGCGTCGCCCACCGCAAGATTTCCTCGACCGCCTGATCGATCTTGTCTGGATGCTCACGCAGCCACTGCAACTGCTCGGGAAACTCCGCAAGCGCCATCGCACCATGCGTGATCGCCGTACGAGTCGTTTCGTTGCCGGCGAAGATCAACACGTGAAAGAGGTTGCGGTATTCGCTGTGGCTGAGCTTGTCGCCATCGTCTTCGGCCAGCACGAGCATCGTGACGATGTCTTCCTGCGGCTCGAGCCTGCGGGCCATCCCGAGCTGTTCGCCATACTCGAACAACGCATGACTGGCCGGGCTCCCGAACGGGAGAAGCCGGAGTTCTGTCGTGTTCCCGAACGCATCAGGCGGCAACGATGGCTGATCACCAGTACCTTCGACCAGGTAGTTCGACAGCTCGACGAGGTAGTCGGCATCGTCGACCGGCACACCGAGCACCGCCAGGATCACCCGAATCGGTAGTGGCGCGGCCACCATCTCGACCCAGTCACCCCCGCCGGCGGCAACATAGTCGTCGAGCAGTTCGCGTGCGATGGAGCGGGTGGTGGCTTCCCACGCCCGAATGTTGCGCGGCGTGAACGCCTTCGAAACAAGGCGGCGCAATCGAGTGTGATCGGGCGCATCGGTGTCGATGATCGACCGCCGGGCTTCGAGCGCGTCGGCTTCGAGATCCCACAGATTGGTGTGCCCGATACCAGACGAGAAGACCGCAGAATTCGCGGAGACGGCCTTGACATCGGCGTGGCGGGTGACCGCCCAGAATCCGCTCTTCTCGTACGGGTGCCAGACCAAACCGGGCTCGGCACGCAGACGCGCCATCGTCTCGTAGGGAATCGCCTCGACGTATTGGGCCGGGGACGTCAGGTCGGGAACGAAACTCGATTCGCTGGCCATGTCAGCTGTTCTCCATGTAGCGGGCACGTTCCCAATCGTTGATGTCGTCGCCTTCGCCTGCGTGCTCGGCACCGAGTGCGACTTCGGCGGCAACGATGGAGGCGAAACTCTTCGAGAAGGTGTCGCCCAGTTGGCGTGCGAGGGCACTGCCCTGGAAGGCGGCCAACGAAACAGCGAGGCTCGTCGGGAGCGGTTCACAGTCACCGGGGTTGGTGTACATGTCGCCAACGCATCCAGGCCTCAGCTCGAGGTTGCGCTCGATCCCGTCACAGCCCGCGGCGAGGAGCCCAGCGATCATGAGATACGGGTTGGCATCGGCCCCAGCCGATCGGTACTCCACTCGGTTGGCGGCCGAGCCGGCCTCGACGATGCAACGAGCCATGACCGTGCGGTTGTCGAGCCCCCAGTGAATGTGGGTGGGGCAGAAGGTGTAGGGCCGCACTCGGCGGGGACCGTTGAGGGTTGGAGCCCCGAGAACGGCCAACGCCGAAGCGTGTTCGAGTTGGCCGGCAAGCCAGTGCGACATCAAGTCGTTCGGTTCACCGTCACTGTCGGCGAAGGCGTTGCGACCGTTGGCCTTCAGGCTCGTGTGGATGTGCATCCCAGAGCCCGACTGGTCGGCCCATGGCTTTGGCATGAAGGTCGCCCGGAGGTCATGGGCGAAGGCCACTTGTTTCACGATGCTCTTGAACACTGCGGTCGAGTCGGCCATGGTCATGGCGTCCGACGGGCCGGTGTTGACTTCGACTTGGCCTGGTCCGTATTCCAGGTTCGACGACTCGACCTCGATCCCTGCGCCTGCGATCGCATTGCGCATGTCGTGCAACACCTCTTCCAGGTCGAGGCGTTGCGTGAGCGAGCTGTACTGAACATCATTCATGGCGGGCTGCCAATCCGGCGTGCAGAGATAGAACTCGAGTTCGGTTGCCACGTACGGGTCGATGCCGAGAGCGGCGCAGCGCTCGACCTGTGTTGCCAACACCCCTCGTGGCGCCAGCGGGTGGCGCTCGTTGCGGTGGTCGAGTGCTTCGGTGAGCACCAGCGCATACCCCGGCCGGTGGGTGAAGATCCTGGTGGTCGGGATGTCGGGAACGAGCCGGCAGTCGAGATAGCCGGTATCCATGTTCACGAAATCGTTGTCGGGAAGATCGTTCAGAATGTCGAAGACGAACATCGCGTCGGCAATGTTCACCCCGGCCGTGGCAATCGATGCGAGAAATCGTGCAATCGGCACCCGTTTGCCTCGGAGGTGCCCCTGGGTATCGGGGGCAGCGACCTCAACGGTGTGCACCGCTCCTGTTGCGGCCAACGAAACCAGGTGTTCGAGTGACATCTCTTCCATGGCATGCCTTCTTTTCGTTACGTGGATTGGTGAGAACTGGCGATCAGGGGACGAGGACGAGGCGACCGGCGACATCACCGGAACGGAGACGATCATGAGCCATCTGCGCTCGTGCCAGCGGCAGTGTTTCGACCGAGGGCATGGCCGAAGGCTCACGGCGAGCAAGTTCGAGCAGCTCGTCGAGTTGGGCCCTGCTCCCCCACACGCTGGTACGGAAGCGCGCTTCGTGCGGCACTGCGGCAAAGCCAAAGGGGATTCGACCTCCGGCAAGGCCGACGACGATCACGTCACCCTGCTTCGCAACCGACTTGGCCGCCCGCTCCAATGTCGCGGGCGCTCCGATGAAGTCGATGACCACATCGGCGGGGTCGACATCGATGTCACCGCCGACGGCCACCGACGCACCGAGTTCGATCGCTCGTGCCTGCTTGCTCGGATCGAGGTCGATCGCGGTCACCGAGGCCTCGGTTTGCAGACGAAGAAAGGCGATGGCCATCTGCCCCAGCCCACCGGCACCGATCACCACTGCTCGCCCGTCACGACCCCGATGTCGAAGTGCGTCCAGGGTGTGACTCACCGCCCGAAACGCGGTCAGTCCGCCACAGGCGAGAGGGGCGGCGGCAATCGGGTCGAGTCCGCCAAGTGATGCGAGGTACCGCCGATGTGGCACCCACATCTGTTCGGCATAGCCGCCGTCGGTGAACAGCCCAGCCTCGGTCGAATCGGTACAGATCATCTCGAGACCATCGGCGCACTGCACGCAATGCCCGCAGCCCCATGGGGCATAGACCATGACCGGACCGAGTTCGTGATGAACGCCGGTCACTTCGTGGCCGAGCACCAAGGGCAGCGGACTCGGGAAGTCGCCGTCGACCACGTGGAGATCGGAGTGACAGACACCGCAGGCAGTGACGTCGATCAATTCGCCGCCCTCGTGGGTTGGCAACGGGTGATCGTCTCGAACGTCGAGTGGCTGATTGATTCCGGGGAGAACAACGGCTCGCATGACTCGATCCGTCCGATCGCTCAGTAGCTCTTGGGAAGGCCGAGGGCCTTCTCGCCGAGAAAGGCCAGGATGAGATTGTTGTTGATCGGCGCCACTTGGTAGAGCCGGGTCTCACGGAACTTGCGCTCGACGTCGTACTCGACGGCGAAGCCGAACCCGCCGTGGGTGTCGACCGCAGCGTTGGCCGCCGCCCACGAGGCGTCAGAGGCGAGCATCTTTGCCATGTTGGCCTCGGCCCCGCACGACTGTCCGCCATCGAACAAGGTGGCTGCCTTCCAGCGCATCAGGTTGGCCGCTTCGAGGTTCGCATAGGCCCGAGCAAGCGGGAACTGCACGCCCTGGTTCGCACCGATCGGACGGCCGAACACGTGGCGCTCGTTGGCGTACGCCGCTGCTCGCTCCAACAAGAAGCGACCGTCGCCGATGCACTCGGACGCGATGAGGATCCGTTCGGCGTTCATGCCGTCGAGGATCTGTCGGAAGCCGTTGCCCTCGACCCCGATCAGTGCGTCAGCCGGAATCGTCACATCGTCGAAGAACACTTCGGTGGTCGCGTGGTTCATCATGGTCTCGATCGGGTTGATCGTCAGACCGGGAATGAGGTCACCGTTCTCCTGTCGCATCTCGACGATGAACACCGAGAGGCCGGCAAGTCGATCGGGGACCTGGTCGATCGGTGTCGTGCGGGCCAGCAGGATCATCAGGTCGGAGTGTTCGGCCCGCGAGGTCCAGATCTTCTGGCCGTTGATTCGCCACACATCACCGTCGCGCTCGGCCCGGGTGCTGATCTTGGTGGTCTCGGAACCGGCTCCCGGTTCGGTGACGCCGAACGCTTGCAAACGCTTGGTGCCGTCAGCGACCTTCGGCAGATAGCGCTGCTTCTGTTCCTCGGAGCCGTGACGAAGCAACGTGCCCATCACGTACATCTGGGCGTGACACGCGCTGGGATTGCCACCCGACGCCGAGATCTCCTCGAGGATCACCGATGCGCCGGCCAGGCTCAGTCCGCCGCCGCCGTATTGCTCGGGGATCAACGCGCCCAACCAACCGTGGCGGGTCAGGTCGTCGACGAACTCGGTTGGATACCGGTTCGGTTCGAGTCCCTGCCAGTAGGTGCCGGGGTACTTGTCGCACAGGCGGCGGACTTCGGTTCGAATGGTGGCGAAGTCTTCTGGCTCATCGAAATTCATTGTTTGCGAGGTTCCTTCCGGATCGGAAAAGGAGGCGGTTGATTTTCTACGAAGAATACAAAATGCAAAGAGACCGGGATGGGCCGAAGCCCTCCGGTCAGATCAAGCCGGTGCGGCCGATCCGAGGTAGGCCGACTGCACCATCGGGTTCGCTTGGATCTCTTCGGGTGTGCCGACGGCAATGATCCGGCCCTGGTCGAGGGCATAGATTCGATCACTGATGCCGGTGATGAAGTTCAGGTCGTGGTCGATCACGAGCACACCGGCACCGATCGTTGCCGCCATGTGGCGAACCTGTTCGATCATCTCGTCGGATTCGGCATCACTCATGCCGCTGGTTGGTTCATCGAGCAAGAGGAACTGCGGGCTCATGGCCGCGGCTCGAGCCAGTTCGAGGCGTCGAGAGTTGCCGTAGTCGAGTTCGCTGGCCCGCCGATCACGATGCTCCCAGAGTCCCGCTTCGGCAATGAGGGCATCGACGCCCGGTCGGACCCGGTCGGCTCGATGGACCTCTGCCACTCGAGCGGCGACCTCGACGTTCTCGCGGACCGTGAGCGACGAGAAGAGGCGCAAGTTTTGGAAGGTGCGCACGATGCCCGACCGCGCCAGCACATACGGCTCGGCCGAGGTCAAATCTCGATCGTTGATACCGAAGTGTCCCTCGGTTGGCTGGACCATCCCGGTGATCACGTTGACGAGGGTGGTCTTGCCAGCTCCGTTCGGTCCGATCAGGCCGACGATCTCGCCGCTCCTAGCGTCGAGACTGGCCGATGTCAGTGCTCGGAATCCACCGAAGTCCACCGATAGGTCAGTCGCCTTCAGGGTGCCAGGTTCGATGTTCACTGTTTCGGGAAGCGGCTCGGGGCGAGTGTCGTCGCCACGGCCGAACCGGCGGAAGAGCCATTGATCGACTTCCCAATCGTCGAGCAATCCCGATGGCCTCAGGATCATGAAGCCCAGCATGGCGAGACCCAAGAAGATGTCGCTCAATCCTTCACGGAAGACCACATTGGCGATGGTTCCATCGAGGCCCAGCCCAAAGAACTCATACCCGGTGGTGCCGAGACGCCGGGTGATCTCACGTCCGGCCGTGATGAGCACGACGCCGAGGAGTGAGCCCGAGATTCCCTTGCGGCCGCCGACGATGAGCATCACGAGCGTGAGAAGCGTGTAATCGAAGAAGAAGAACTTCGGCGTGATGTTGCCGACCGAATAGACCCGCAAGCAGGCAGCAGTTGCAACAATGGCCACCGAGAAGAGTAGTGCGACCATCTGCTGCACTTGCGGATTGACACCCATGGCCCGAGCAGCCAGATCGTCTTCGCGTGCCGCCTGGGCGAGACGGCCAGACCGCGACTGGGCAAAGAGTCGAGCGAGTACGAGTGCTCCAAGCAGGACCGCGTAGATCGGCCAGCGGCTCTGGAGCGTGTCACCGATGCTGAAGGACAGACCGGCCCGGTCTCCTCCGGTGAGATCGGTCCAGTTGATGGCGAGTTCGTGGGTGACGAAAAGCAGAGCGAGCGTGATGACCGTGGCCGAAACAGCGCCCGACTGGGCCCCGGATCGGGCGAGCCCGAGTCCGATGAAGACGGCAATGACGACAGCCACACCGACCGCAACGACGGCGGCAAGCAACGGACTGAGCTGTACTTCGTCGAGACCCCATGGTGCGTTGCGGATCACGGTGCCCTTGCGCGCGGGGTCGATGGCGAGCACGGCGAACGCGTAGCCGGCAATCGCCCCGAAACCGATGTGACCGAACGACAGCACGCCGGTATTGCCGATGTAGATCTGTAGCCCGACGACCATGACGGCGTCGATGAGCATGGCCGTCACGAGGTTCTCTGCCGAACCTCCGACAGCAGCGGTGTAGAGAAGACCGCCGCCAACGAGCACCAGAAACTGCAGTAGAGCGCCACTCAGCGGAAAGGCGACATCGCGATCGAACAGCCGGAACATCTCAGACCCTCTCGGCGTGGCTGACGGTGATCAAGCCTTGTGGTCGGAAGATGAACAGAACCGCAATCAAGGCAAAGACGACCCCGTCGGTCAGACTGGCGACGCTGCCGGGGAGGTTCGAGCGAAGCAACACCTCGGCAAGACCAAGGGCGAAGCCACCGATCACTGCGCCCTTGAGCGACCCGAGTCCACCGATCAGCGCAGCGAGTACGCCCTTGAGCATTGGCGTCGTACCTGCGCCTGGGCTCGTCGCCCCGGCACGCATCAGCCAGAAGACACCGGCGATGCCGGCGAGCAGTCCAGACAACATGAAGGCGCCACGGATCACTCGGTCGGACTTGACCCCCATGAGGCGAGCGGTGTCGAAGTCTTCGGCGGCAGCACGAAGCGCCAAACCGAACATGGTTCGTTGGAGGATGAGCGCCGTCAGCCCGAGCACGAGGAGGGTCACCAGAATGACGACCATGTCGAAGATTTCGACCGACACCGAGCCGACGCTGAACGTGTTGGCAATCCAACCAGGGCGATTGAAGCTCTTCACCGACGCCGATACGTACATCAAGAAGAGCGCCTCGACCACGAAGTGAACGCCAAACGAGGTGAGCAGCAAGGTGAAGTCAGCCGCACCGCGAACCCAGCGAAACGCCACTTGTTCGATGATCACCGAAACGATCACGGCACAGATCACCACGGCCGGCGCAATCAGGTACCAGGTGACACCGCTGATGAACATCCAGTAGGCGAGATACCCGCTGACCGTGATGAGTTCACCGTGAGCGAAGTTGACGAGGTGCATGACCCCGAAGATGACCGCGATGCCCAGCGCCAGCAGCGCATAGATACTGCCTCTGCCGAGACCGTCGACGAGGTTCTGGATCAGTTGGTTCAAGGCAGGCTCGGTTCAGTTGCCGACGAAGGTGTCGAAGAGGTCATCACGAGCAAGGAGGTCGGTACCGGTCCCCTCGGCGACCAGAGCCCCACTTCGCAACACGTAGGCACGATCGGAGACACCGAGCATGCGAGTGGCGTTCTGCTCGACGACGAGCAGGGTCATTCCCTGTTCCTTCAGCTTGACGATGAGGTCGAAGACCACATCGATGAGGATCGGGGCCAAGCCGAGCGACGGCTCGTCCATCATCAGCAGCCGAGGTTTCGACATCAGGGCACGGGCGATGGCCAATTGCTGTGCCTCGCCGCCCGAGAGATAGCCAGCCGAGGTCGTCCACTTGTCTTTCAGGACCGGAAAGAGTTCGACCATCTCGTCCATCATCCCCGTCCGTTCGGCGGCCGGAATGGTGACGCCACCGATTTTCAGGTTCTCCACCACGCTCATGTCGGTGAAGATGCGTCGATGCTCGGGAACGAGTGCGACACCGCGACGCAGCATCTGATCCGGACTGGATCCGGTCTCGTCGTCGCCCTCGAATCGCACGACACCCGAAGCAGGTTTGAGCAATCCGGCCACGCTGCCGAGCAACGTGGTCTTGCCAGCACCGTTGGGTCCGATGAGGCCAATGACCTCACCAGACCCAACGGTCATGCTGACCTCTCGAAGCGCCGAGATCGAGCCGTATCGAGTAGTGAGACTCTCGATCTCGAGCATGTGCCTACTCCCAGTTGACGACGAGCGTGTCAACGCCGTCGACGACTTTGTGGATCGACACCGGCTTGTTCGGAATACCGTTGGTACCGGCGTAGGCCATCGTTCCGGTGAACCCGTCGAAGCCGGCGATGTTGGCGACTGCTGCACCAATTCCCTCGGGGTCGGTGCAGCCACAGTCGGCGATCCCTTGGAGTCCGAGCAGCAGTGCATCGGCATAGAGGCCTGCGAACGAGCCTGACTCGATCTGCTTGCCCTCTGCTGCTTCATAGGCCGTGAGCAGTGTGGCAATTCGGCCACCAGGCTCGGCGAAGGCGTGTGTGGTGTGGAAGATGCCCTGGCTGTCTTCTGGGGCTTCGGCCAGTAGACCGGTGCCTTCGAACGCGTCGGCACCCATGTAGGTGATGCCATCGAGGCCCTGGCCTTCGAGCTGGTTGCGCAGCGCGGTCACCTGGAAGGCCAACATGGCGGAGTAGAGAATCTCGGTGCCGTCGGCAACTGCGGCGACGGCATTGACCTGTGCCGAGAAATCGACATCGTCGACCGGTACGTAGGTTTGGTCGATCACGATCTCGCCACCACCGGCGGTGAAGACCTCGGCGAAGATCTCCGGGTTGTAGCCGAAGTAGGGGCCCGGGCTCGAGAAGGTGATGGCACGAGTGAAGCCCTGGTCGAGCGCGAACTCCGCTGCAGCAGTGGCCTGGGAGGTGTCGTCGAAGCTGACGAGGAACGAGTTCGCTCCGACATCAGGAAGGCTCGGTTCGGTCGAGGCAGCAAAGAAGACCGGAATCTTGCCGCCGGTCACCTGCAGCACCGGTTGGCCGAAATCGGCGAACGGTGGGCCGATCATGAACTGGGCGCCGAAGTCGATGAGGTCCTGGGTGGCTCGTGCGGTGACTTCGGGGTCGCCCTGGATGTCCTGTACCTGCAGTTCGACGGGCGATCCGTTGAAGCCGCCGGAGCAGTTGATGAGCTCAGCGAGGAACAACGCCGATTCGCTACCGGGAATGTCGGCAAAGCCAGAAACTTCGCTGAAGTCCATGGCCAGACCCACCTTGACTGGTTCACCGGTCGGGGCCTCGGCGCAGTTGTCGAGATCGGTAGCCAGGACGGCATCGATGTCGACAGCCGGAGTGCCAGCCGTTCCACCTTCGGCGCCCTCCTCGCTCGTCGCCTCGCCACCGCTCGTGGACTCGCCACCGGCTGAGGTGTCAGCAGCGTCACTACTGCTCGAACCACACGATGCTGCGAGCATCGCGAGGACGGCAAGCAGCGCTGCCAGTCGTTTCGCGTTCATCAATTTTCTCTCCCTTGGTCGAGCCTTCGAAGGCTCATGGCGATCGGCGCTCTCGAATGCGTGAGCCCCGAATATCCACGTTGCGGTCACAGAATGCCCCGCAGCGAAATTAAATACAATAGACAAAACGAAATACTGAGTTTCGTCGTGCTGTCAGCATCCTGACGACGACGGCTTCTGGCGAAGGAACGGCTCGGCCGTTCAGCCCGCGGCACCAGCACGGCTTCGCGGCACCACCGATACCGGCAAGCGCTTCATGCCGGTGACGAAGTTGGAGCGGAGGTAGGAAACGTCACCCACCTGCTCGACCGACTCGATCCGCTCGAGGAATTCCTGCAACGTCACTCGCAGCTCCATACGCGCCAGCCAGGCCCCAAGACAAAGGTGCGGACCACCCCGACCGAAGGCCATGTGATCGTTCGGGTTGCGGCGAAGGTCGAGTTCGTATGGATTCTCGAACTGTTCCTCGTCGTAGTCGCCCGAAATGAAGTAGGTGACGACTTTGTCACCAGCGGCGATCTTGCGACCACGCAACTCGGTATCGACGGTGGCGGTGCGGCGAAAATGCATCGTGACGGTGGTCCAGCGCAGCAGTTCGTCGACCGCCAGGTTCCACTCCTCGGTGGTTGCGGACTGCAACTGAGTGATCAGGTGCGGCCGATCCATGAGCGCCTTCATGCTCCCCGCGGCGGTGTAACGCGTGGTGTCGTTGCCGGCGGCAACCAACAGGGTGAAGAAGTTGTTGAATTCGTGTTCGGTCAGTGCCGACCCGTCGGTCGTGGTGGCCAACAGCTGGGTGATGATGTCTTCGGTCGGATCGGTGCGGCGCATCGCCGCCTGTTGGCGGGCGTAGTCGAACAGGGCAATACCCGATGGCGACCGGAACGGCATCATGCGGTACTCGTCGGTGTCGGCCTGGTCGACGACGAAATCGGTGAACTCGGGATCGGAGTTGCCGAGCAGTGAGTCGCCCAGTTCGACCAGCATGGGGCCGTCTTCGTCGGGTGTGCCCATCAAACGGCCGAGCATGCGCATCGGCAGTTGTTTGGCGATGTCTTCGACGAAATCGAACGAACCCTTGGCGACGGCGTCCTCGCATACATCGGCCGCCAGCTCACGGATCTGGTCTTCGTAGGACTCGACCATGCGGCGGGTGAACCCCCGGCTCACGAGGCGCCTCAATCGAGTGTGCGATGGCGGATCATGTTCCATGATCGTGCGCCGAGCCTCGGTTTCTTCTGCCGTCATCTCTTCGAGCCGGATGCCCTGGGTGGAGGTGAAGGTCTCGTAGTTCCGACTCACGTCGATGATGTCGCGGTATTTGGTGATGGCCCAGAAGCCGGAGCCATCCTGCTCTTCGATCCAGCTCACCGGGTCATCGGCGCGCAGGCGCTTGAACTCCTCGTGAGGGACACCCTGCAAGTAGGTGTCGTGCGCGGTCAGGTCGATCGATGTGGCTTCCCCGGGCATGAGCGTGCATGATAGTTTGGACCCAAACGATTGTCGACCCGTCTCGTGTCGACCGTCACA
>JBBQUN010000124.1:0-12889 GCA_038212405.1 Acidimicrobiales bacterium
ATCAGTCAGCACATCAACCAGTCCAACCATCAACCAGACAAGCAAGCGAGTCAGTACCGAAAACAACAACACAACCGTGGGCGGCAACGTCCACAAGGGGGAGTACAACATGCAAGCACCGAACCGGTGGCCTCGATGGGCTGCCGCACTGATCGCTCTCGCACTCGTCGCCGCTTCGTGCGGTGGCGGCAGTGACAGCGCGGGCAGTGACGCAGCCGAGGCCGACGACACCACCGACACCACGGCGTCGTTCGACGAACAAGCAGCAGCCGAACAAGAAAAGACCGGCGACGAGGCCGAGGCCGAAGACGCCATGGACGAGGGCGAACCTGTCGTCGGTGGCACGTTGATCGTCAGCGGCAGTTCCGACATCGCAAACCTCGACCCGATCACCTCATCGTCGTTCAACACCCAATATCGCCTCGACATGGTCTACGACCGATTGATCACCTTCGATACCGCCGCCGATATCGGCTACACCAGCCGAGTCCTCGAACCGGAGCTGGCCACCGACTGGACCATCTCCGACGATGGCCTCGTCTACACGTTCAACCTGCGTGAAGGCGTCAAGTGGCAGAACATCGCCCCCGTCAACGGTCGAGACTTCACCTCGGCCGATGTCAAGGCAACGCTCGAAGGCATCCTGGCCGAAGGCCACCAGGCCTCGCTGATGACGGGTGTGGAGTCCATCGAGACTCCTGACGACCTCACGGTCGTCCTGACCTTGTCGTCACCGTTTGCCCCGTTGCTCAACAACATGGCAAGCCACTTCATGTGGATCCTGCCTGCTGAGGCCTTCGAGGAGGGCTATGACCGCACCAACACCGTGATCGGCACCGGCCCATGGATCCTCAGCGATCGCGAGGTCGACGTTTCGACGAACTACGAGCGCAACCCCGACTACTGGCAGGTCGATGAAAACGGGGTGCAACTGCCCTACATCGACAACGTCGAGTTCATCACGATCAAGGACACCCAGCAGGCGATCGCCGCTTTCAAGGCCGGTGAGATCGGCATCTTGACCAACGCCATGTCGCCCGAGCTTCGGGATCAGCTGATGACCGACATGCCCGATGGCCAGTTCGAAGAGTGGATCGACGCCGGCATGGGTCAAATCGGCGTGAACATGGACAGTGAGCCCTTCAGCGACTTGCGAGTGCGTCAGGCGATCAGCATGGCGATGGACCGTCAGGGCATGGGCGACACCATCCGTGGTGGCGGAACCATTCCCAGCAACGTGTCGCCGGCACTCGCCGACTACACGATCGATCTGTCCGAGCGTGAGGAGTACCTCAAGTACGACCCTGAGGCCGCCATCGCTCTCTTGGCCGAGGCCGGTTATCCCGATGGCCTCGACGCCAGGTTGATTGCCAGTGATGCCTATGGCCCGCAGTACGTGGCTCAGGCCGAGTGGGTCGTTGAAGACCTCAAGGCCGTCGGCATCAACGCCACGCTCGAGGTTCTCGACTATGCCACCTACTTCGGTAGCCGCTGGCCAGACCAGGAGTACGACCTGCAGTTCGGTCCGCAAACCCCATTCCTCGAGCCCGACGAATGGCTGCGGCTCCAGATGGGCACTGATGCTGCTCGCAACTGGTTCGGCATCAGCGACCCCGCCCTCGACACGCTGCTGGCCGAGCAGCTCACGATCGTCGATGTCGACGAGCGGGCCGAAAAGATCAAGGAGATCCAGCGCTACGCCCTGGAGAACCTGATGAACCCGATTCCGATCTGGACCACGCTCACCCAGTGGACCTACTCACCACAATTGACGGAGTTCTATCGTCACGGGTCCTACGGCTTTGCCAACATCGAGCAATCCTGGTTGGCCGCGGAGTAGTCACCGTCGGGATTCCTCCCAAGCAACGAGCCGGGCCAGGGCGCTACACAAGCGCCCTGGCCCGGTTCGCGTCTGCGGCTCAAGACGAAACGGTGTTCAGGTGACGATGCACCCACGCCATCTTGTCGACTGCCTGTTGGGACGGGGCGAACGGATACGCGTCCGGCACACCGATCGACCGGTTGAGCTCGTTGAGCACGGTCGTGAGCTCCAACCACTGGTGATACACCTCGGTGAAGTCGACCAGCCAACGCTCATCGTGATCATCGCTGGCCACCACCGAGAGATCGACGAGCGGGAACGAACGGGCCGTCTCGAGTGTGTCGGCAAGGTGCAAGTAGTGGGCGAAGGTCTCGGCGAAGTCTTCCCATGGGTGCGACGAGGCGTAGTGAGAAATGAACGACTCACGCCACGCTCCGTCATCGACCGATGCGTAGTGCCGATCGAGCGCCGATGGATAGTCGAGTCGCTCATCGCCGAACGTCGCCCGAAAGTCAGCGATGGTCGCTGTATTGGATCGCTCGGCCTGCTCGTCGATCAGAACGGCCCAGTACCAGTGCCCCAGTTCGTGTCGAACATGACCGACGGGCGTGCGATACCGCTCCCCCATGCTGAGGCGAATCTCGGCCAAGCGGACCGGATCACCTTCGGCAACGTCGAGGGTGATCACGCCATCCTCGTGCCCGGTGATGACCGGATTGCTGATGTTGCTCTCGAGTAAACGGAACTGCAACGACGGTGTGAGCCGTTCCGGATCGAGGCCGAAACGGAACAGCTGGCGGAGGGTGCGACGGCGAGCGTTCTGGAACGGCGCCACCAACGGACTCGCGTCGGGAACGGTGTCGAGCCGGCAATTGGGGCATCGCTCGTGCGTCTCGTCGGTCAACCAGTTGCACATACCGGGACCGCCCCGCGAAACGCACGCCTTGGTTTGCGACAGGATCGAGAAGCGATCGGCGACCGGGTCATACACAATGGCGGCGCCACAGCCAACGCAGAGGTCGTTGCCGAAGAAGACCGAACGTCCACACGACGGGCACGGAAAGCGGCGCACTAGTCGTGCCTCGTGACGTCGACCGAGACCGACAGTGTCGTCTTGCTGCTGTCGCTGTAGATGACGCCCTTCAAGGGGGGAACGTCGGCGTAGTCGCGGCCCCATCCCGTGGTCACATAGCGTTGATCGATGAACTGATTGTTCGTTGGGTCGAGATCGATCCATCCGACGCCGGGAACCATCGCCGAAGCCCAGGCGTGTGAGACGTCGGCTCCCACCAACTTTGGCTTGCCCGGCGGCGGAATGGTCTCGAGATAGCCACTCATGTAGCGAGCAGGCAGCCCCTGGGAACGCAAACAGGCGACGGCCAGATGGGCGAAGTCCTGGCAGACACCAGCCTCGTGTTCGAAGAGATCAGCCACCGTGCTGGTGACAGTGGTGGCCTCGGCGTCGAACTCGAACGAGGTGAAGATCTTCGAAACCAGATTGGTCAAACCAGCACGGACCGACCCGGCTGGTTCGAAACACTCAGCAGCGAACTCGCGGACTCGATCATCGACCGGCGCCCTCTTCGAATCAAGCAGGTAATGCACTGCCTCCACGCTTCCGGCGAGTGCATCGCGAACGTCTCGCAACGCCATATCGGCCTCGATGGGCAGACGCCCCCGCTCGGGCGATACCTCGACCGTGCTGGTGGCGGTGATCTCGAGTTCTCGGTGCGAAACATCGACCTTGAAATAGCTGACGCGATTGCCGTAGAAGTCCACCCGTTCCCGTTGGTCTTCGGGACCCGGCATGATCTCGAGCGCACCGTCGAGACACTCTTGCCCCGCGAACGAACGTGGCAACAAGCATGACTGGCCGTAGGAGGATGACACCGGCGCGTCGTAGCGATACTGCGTGCGGTGAACGACTCGGTACGTGGTCATCGGCTCGCCAGCCGATCGTGTCGGACGTCGGAAGGCGCCTTTGTTGCATCGTCGGTGAGTGAACGACGCGGCTGGAGATGCACGAAACTTCGGTCGGCGAGCGATGCTGCCACCTCACTGATGCGAGCGTCGAGATCGTCGAGGAACGCAACGAGAGCCGGGCGATTCCCCGACGAGTCGGCTTCGGCGAGTTCATCGAATCGGGCAACTCGCAGGTGCGTCGACAGCGGCAGCAGATGGCGTTCCTCGGCGGTCAACGAGCCACTCACGTTCCCCGGTAACGCCGACAGCGACGTCTCGAGTCGATCGACCTGGAATCGCAGTGAACGCGGGTTGCCAGCATCGGACACGAGCAAATCGAGGAGCGTCTCGACCTGGGCTCGGGACCGGTAGCGACGCCGGTACGTGATGATGCTCTCGGCGCTCACGAGCACCGATTCGAGCAGCAAACTCTCGGTGGCGGTGTCGTAATCACGATCGAGGGTCGAGCGGAGGAGACGCACCAACTGTTGGAATCGTTCGATTCGTCGACCTGCCTCGAGAAAATGCCATCCGGCATCTCGAACCATCGATTCACCAACGAGACCGTGCAACGCCAGCAGCGACTGGAGCACGGCCCCGAGCGTTCCCTGCACGACATCCTGGCGATTGGGTGACGTTGCCGAGAGCGTCTGGAGCTGCTTTTCGAGATTGCTGGTGACCTGCCAGGTGTCGTTCGAGAGCTGATCACGAACCGACTCGGCCGCGCGCAACAGCCGACCAACCGAGAACGCGAGCGAACCGGTTCGCGCGGCATCGCACATGAGCGAGAAGAGCTCACGGTCGGGGTTGCGGAGTAGCTTCGTGGCGTCGGGGCCGACGAAGCCTGGCCACGAATAGGTGGTGATGGTCAGCGAGCGCAACAACGCCTCGACCGTCTCACGGCCGTCGACGTCAACCCAGGTGAGATTGTTGCGCCGGTCATGGACTGCACGCAGCAGCCTGGCAACCGATTCGGCTCGCTCGGCGTAGCGGCCCATCCAATACAGATTCTCTGCCGCACGCTCGGACAGCCCGGCCAACGGATCGGCGGCGTCGACCGCAGGACCGGATCGCAGCCAGAATTCCGACTGGCGCTGGGGAACGCTCGCCAGCACCCAGGTGTCCTTCGAGCGCGCCCCGAATTGGTTCGAGATGAGCGGCGTGGTGTCGTCGGGTGCGACTCGGGTGAGCCCGCCTGCCATCACCGTGAAGGAGTCCTCTCTGGCAACGGCGTAGGTGCGAAGCAGCGTTCGGCGTGGCGCAACGCCGGTGGCGGTGAGCGTCGGCGATGTGGACATTGCCAGCGGCTCTTGTGCGACCCAGCGATGTGGCTCGGCCTCGATGCGAGATCGAAGGTCGGTGAGATCGGCCGACGACAGCATTGCCCCGAAGTGCGAACGACTCGAGGTCTCGCGCGACACGGGCTTGCACACCAACTCGTCGAGGTGATCCAACACATGACGTTTGCTCGCCGGTTCGCCACACCACCAGGTCTGCACGCCCGGCAGTTGCAGTTCCTGGCCCAGCAGCGCTTTTGCCGCCGCACCGAGGAAGCAATGCAGTGCCGGGTTCTCGATCACCCCGCTACCGAGCGAATTGACCACCGTGACGTTGCCCCGACGACACGCCTCGACCAGTCCGGGAATACCGAGCTGCGAATCTGGTCGGAGCTCGAGCGGATCGCAGTAGCCGGCGTCGACGCGACGAAGAATGACGTCGACCTGTTCCAACTGGCCGAGCGAACGCAGATAGACGTGCCCGCCCTGGACGACGAGGTCGTCACCCTCGACGAGGCTGTACCCCAGATACGACGCCAGATACGCATGTTCGAATGCGGTCTCCGAACGAGCACCGGGACTCAACACGACAATGCGCGGGTCGTCGCTGTGGTTGCCGCCGAGCTTTTGCAAACCCGTCCGCAGGGAGCGGAAATAGGGCGAGACGTGATGGACTTGGACGTCTCGATAGATGCTGGGAAAGACCCGAGAAAGCACCATGCGATTCTCGAGTGCGTAACCCGCACCCGAGGGCGCCTGTGCATGGTCGGCCAGTACTCGGAATTCGCCGTCGTCGTCACGACCAAGGTCGACGCCGTAGCTGAACAGTTGTGATTGATCGGGAAGTGCGATGCCGTTCCACGGCCGCAAGAAGCCCGGGTGATCAAAAACCAGCTCGGCTGGCAAGACCCCCCGGCGAAGGAGGTTTCGCTCGCCGTACAGGTCACGCAAGACCAGGTCGAGCAGGACGGCGCGCTGCGTCACACCCGATTCGATCACTGCCCACTCTTGTGAGGACACCAGCATAGGAATCGCGTCGAGCGTCCACGGTTGTGCGTCGCCTGATTCGAGGTTGCGGTAGGTGACGCCGTCGGCGTCGAGCAGACGCTCGACGTCTTCCTGTCGTCGGTGCAACTCCTCGGCTCCGAGGAGTTCCAAGGCAGAGGCGAAAGGGTGCCAGTGGTCGCGAACGCCGCTCGACGTTGTCAGCTCGTCGACACCACTGAGCTCACGACGATACCCATCGAGCAACGTCGGGATGAGTTCGGTGGTCACAGTCGAGACGCTTCCTGGCAGGGGTCAGCAGCAGATCCGAGAGGGAACGGATCAGGGAGCTCGGCGGAGATCCAGGCTGACAGGATACTCCCGGTGAGAAGCAAGGCGAGTTGGGGTGATCTCGATCGTGCCGGGTGTATGACCGATTGCCTCGAAGCGGGACTGGCGACGAGACTCCGCCTCGCTGGCGTTCACCGGGATCGAGTCGTACGAAAGTCCGCCCTGATGAACAACGTGATAGCGACACCCGCCCATGGAACGCTTCTGCCAACGATCGACCACATCGAAGGTCAACGGCGACTGGACACCGATCGTTGGATGCAATCCCGAAGGCGGAGCCCACGCCTTGAAGCGCACACCGGCGATGGCGAGCCCGGGCACATCGGTCGGTGTGAGTGGCACCTCGACACCGTTGCAAGTGATGACATGACGCGAATCGATCAGACCCTCGACCCGCAGCTGGAGTCGCTCGATTGACGAATCCACGTAACGGGCCATGCCTGACCCCGTCGCCTCTTCGCCCAGCACGTGCCAGGGCTCGATGGCGCCGCGCAGTTCGAGCGTGACATCGCCGACGGTCACCCTGCCATGTCGGGGAAAGCGGAACTCGATGAACGGGTCGAACCAGGCCGGATCGAGGTCGATCCCGTGGTTCGAAAGATCATCGAGCACGTCGTGGAGATCGCGCTCGACGAACCACGGCAGCAGATAACGGTCGTGTAGCGTCGAGCCCCAGCGGACCGGCTCATGGCGATAGGGAGCGTCCCAGCATCGGGTCACGATGCTACGAACCAGCAATGACTGCACGAGGGCCATACGCGGATGCGGCGGCATCTCGAACGCTCGCAGTTCGACGACACCCCAGCGGCCTCGCTCGGAATCAGGACTGAACAACTTGTCGATGCAGAATTCGGCGCGATGGGTGTTGCCGGTCAGGTCGACGAGGAGATGGCGCAGCAAGCGGTCGATCAGCCACGGCGGGACGTCGTCGTCACCGCGCCGATCGAGTTCGGCAAAGGCCGTTTCGAGTTCGTACAGGGATTCGTGACGGGCCTCGTCGACGCGAGGAGCCTGGCTCGAGGGACCGATGAAGCGGCCCGAGAACAGGTAGGACAGCGATGGATGATGCTGCCAATAGGTGATCATCGAGCGCAGCAACGATGGACGTCGTAGCATCGGTGAATCGGCTGGCGTCGGCCCGCCGAGGGTCACGTGGTTGCCGCCCCCGGTGCCGGTATGTGTCCCGTCGAGATCGAACTTCTCGGTACCCAACCGGCTGAGTCTGGCATCGGCGTCGACCCCTTCGACGATGGCGACCAATTCGGGCCAGCTCGACGCTGGGGGAACATTGACCTCGATCACCCCAGGGTCAGACGCAACAACGACGTTGCGTAGACGCGGATCACTCGGAATCGGATAGCCCTCGATCACGATCGGTTCGCGAAGATCCGCAGCCGTCGCTTCGAGCGATGCGAGCAGATCGAGTGCGTCGTTGGCGCTGTCGAGCGGCGGTAGGAACACATGGAGCTGATCGTTCCGCACCTCGAAACACAGCGCCGTCGGGGGCACCCCAGCCGGCAACGTCGCCTCGGCGTTGGTGGCCGATTGCTGCTGGTCGCTCGCCCCCTCGGCTTGCTCGCCAACCGAGCGGTTCGAGGCAACCATCGGGAACGGTCGCTCGGGAGCGAACGGCGAGGTCTCGAATGGCACTGGAAACGGCTCCCAACGCAGCGAGCGAATGGGCAGGCGATAGCCGACAGGTGAGGAGCCGGGAAGCAGGAAGAGCTGGCCACGACGAAGAGGCCACGGCACCGACAGCCACTGGTCGCTTTGACGAAAGATCGGCAGTACCCAACCCGTTGCTGCACCGGCACGGCGGTCGATCGTGGCGATGAGTTCACGACGATGACGTTCTTCGATCAACTCGGGATCGGCCGGGTCGAGATCGTCGTTCGGTGCCGGTCCAGCCGGCAGGGTTGCTTCTTCCCACAGCGCATGGAGCGGGTCCTCGAACGCGCCCCGAAGGCTGTCGACACCGACGCCCAGGCGGCCGGCCAATCCAGTGGCAAAGGCGCGGGCTCGCTCGGACTGTGCCGCTTGATCCGCCTCGGACTCGTCATGGGTCGACAGCTCGTCGGGATGCGCGAGCAGCGAACGGTCGTTCCAGATCGGTACCCCATCAGTGCGCCAGATCAGCGCGTGCTGCCACCGGGGCAGGGGCTCACCCGGATACCACTTGCCTTGGCCGTGGTGAGCGACACCGCCGTTGGCGAATCGGTCGAACAATCGTGCGGTGAGGTCGGCGGCGAGGCGTCGCTTCGAGACGCCATCGGCCGCGATGTTCCACTCGGGCGACTCGAAATCTTCGACGGAGACGAACGTCGGCTCGCCGCCCATGGTGAGCCGAACATCGCCGGCAACGAGTCGCTCGTCGACCTGCATCCCCCGGTCATTGATCTGCGCCCACTGATCATCGGTGTAGGGCTTGGTGACTCGCGGGTCTTCATGGATACGGGTGACGACGTTGGCAAAGGAGAACTCGACCTCGGCTTCATCGACGAGCCCCGAAATCGGCGCCGCCGTCGAAGGTGAGGGCGTGGCCGCGAGCGGAATGTGTCCCTCGCCAACGAACAAGCCTGACGTTGGATCGAGCCCGACCCAGCCGGCGCCTGGCAGATACACCTCGGTCCATGCGTGGAGATCGGTGAAGTCTTCCTTGGGGCCCGAAGGACCTTCGAGCGGCGCAACATCGGCGACGAGTTGCACCAGGTAGCCCGAAACGAAACGTGCGGCCAGGCCCACTCTGCGCAAAATGTGCACGAGGAGCCATGCCGAGTCGCGACACGACCCACTCTGGGTGGTGAGGGTGTGCTCAGCGGTTTGGACACCGGGTTCCATACGCAGCGAGTAGTCGATGTCATTGGCGAGGCGCTGATTGATGGCGACGAGGAAGTCGATGGTCCGGGGCCGCTCACTGGCATCGACGCCGACCATCCAGTTCGACAGCCGTTCGCCGTCAGGCAACGGAGCCAGATAGGGGGTGAGGTCGGCTCGGGTTTCTGCGTCGTACTCGAAGGGGAAATTCTCGGCGGCTTCATCGAGGAAGAAGTCGAACGGATTGATCACCGACATGTCGGCAATGAGATCGACCTTCACCTCGAACTTCGTTGTCTTCTCCGGAAAGACCAGTCGGGCCTGGAAGTTGCCGAACGGATCCTGCTGCCAGTTCAAGAAATGGTCTTCGGGCTCGACCCGCAGCGAGTACGCCTCGATGGGGGTTCGCGAGTGTGGAGCAGGGCGCAACCGAACGACGTGTGGACCGAGCTGTACCGGCCGATCGAAGGTATATGTCGTTGTGTGTTCGAGTGCGACCCTGATCGTCATGTGATCAGCCTCCAACCGCAGCATGGGCGGGTGCAAACCACGAGGCTTCGATCCTCGAATGGAGTTCGCCAATCGAGGCCTGAAGTCGTTCGGAGAAGTCGTGCAGCTCGCCGGCAATCAAATCGTCGACGTCGACGTCTTGCAGCATCGAAGAGATGGCCGCGCACGCAGCCATTGCCTCTTCGTGACCCGGTACCTCGAGAAGCCAGCGGGAGGACTCCACCAGACATGACTCGATCGTCCGCGGCGACTTGGGGTCGTGCAACAGAAACGAGATCGTTGCCTCGGCCGTGCTCGAAGCGCCGGAACGCCGAAACGACTGGAGAGCCGAGACCGAGCGCAACGCTGCGGTCCAGCGCAGTTCGGTGTACGGAACCAGAGAGTCGATCGCTCGACCGGTCAACACCGCCGACTGCACATCGAGCACGCGGGCGGTGAGGTCTGCCCGCTCGAGCCGACGACCCACACTGAAGAAGCAGTAGGCATCGTCGTGGGTCATGGTTTCGGTCAGGATACCCGACAGGGTTTGGCAGCCCCGCATGACCATTGACAACCATTCCGATCGGGTTCGTCGGTCGACGGCGTGGTCGGCGGTGTCTTGAACACAATTGTGCAGGTCGATCAGCACTTCGGCCGCCTCGACTGGCATCACCGATCGGGTAACACGAAGGTTGCGATGGACCGATGCCACCGACGAGCGCACCGAACTCGGATTCGATGCATCGGCCGCAAGATGATGCACGACCAGTTCTTCGGTGGCGTTGGGGTGGTTGCTGACGAACATCGGGTCGATACCAACCAGCGCCAGCAGTGGTCCCCACCCAAGTCCGGCGCTCTTTGGCAGGTCGATGATGAGGTCGGCATGGGTCTTGATCAGGCGAGCCGTCCCTTCGGCTCGCTCGAGATAGCGACCAGCCCAGTAGGCAGATTCTGCCGTACGAGACAGCAGTAAAGGCGACATCGTGGTGTGCATCAGAGGTTGTCCTTCATCGTTGGCTCGTTGCCGGCGTCGAGAATCCATGTGTCCTTACTCCCGCCCCCTTGGGAGCTGTTCACGATCAGCGAACCCTCGCGGAGCGCCACCCTGGTCAATCCTCCGACGCTCACATACGGGTCGGCTCCCGAGAGCACGAAGGGACGTAGATCGACATGTCGGGGAGCAATCTGGTCACCGCAGATGGTCGGCGCCGTCGAGAGCTCGAGGATGGGCTGCGCGATCCAGTTGCGAGGATCGGCTTCGATCTGTGTTCGAAGATCGGCCAACTCGGCCTTGCTTGCCATCGAGCCGATCGTGACTCCCTTGCCGCCCGACTCGTTTGCCGGTTTACACACCAGCGAATCGAGATGTTCCAGCACGTACCCACGGTGCTCGGGCTCGAGACACCGCCACGTAGGCACATTGGCGATCTTGGGCTCCTCGCTCAGGTAGTACTGGATGAGCTCAGGAACGTAGGAGTAGAGGACCTTGTCATCGGCGACCCCGGCTCCGGGTGCGTTCGCAATGGCAACGTTCCCTGCACGCCACGCGGCCATCAATCCGCGAGGTCCAAGCGCCGAGTCGGCAATGAATTCGGCGGGATCGATGAAGAGATCATCGACTCGACGATAGATGACATCGACTCGCACGAGTCCCGACACGGTGCGCATGTAGACGATCTCGTCGTCGACGATCAGGTCTGAGCCCTCGACGAGGTGGGCCCCGATGCGGTTCGCCAGCATCACATGCTCGTAGTACGCCGAGTTGAAGATGCCCGGTGTCAGGACCGTGACGATCGGCTCGATGTCGGCTCGTGGCGACAACGCACGCATCTGCGCACCAAGCCGGTCGGTGTAGACATCGACCGGCAAGATGTCGAGGTCTTTGAACAAATCAGCAAACACCCGCTTGGTCACCTGCCGATTCTCCAGCATGTACGACACACCCGAGGGCACTCGCAGATTGTCCTCGAGCACGACGAACTCGCCTGAACCATCACGAACGAGGTCGCTGCCCGAAATGTGCGCCCAGACGCCGTCTTTGACCGAGACGTCCTCGCATTCCTTGCGATAGTTGACCGAACCAACGATCAGCTCACGAGGAACGATGCCATCGGTGAGCACGTGCTGATCGTGGTACAGATCGTCGATGAACATGTTCAGCGCCGTGAGTCGCTGCACGAGGCCGTCGCTCACCCGCTCCCACTCGCGTGCGTCGATCACTCGCGGAATCACATCGACCGGCCAGTTTCGATCGATACTGCCGTCATCGGTGTAAAGCGTGAACGTGATGCCAAGCGACCGGACAACTGCCTCTGCCGCCGTTTGGCGATCGAGCAGTTCCGGGCCGAGCGCCTGCAATCTCGACACCAAGCTCTCGCAACCAGCTCGCGACGATCCGTCAGCTTCGAACAACTCGTCATAGGCACGCGAGGCGTCGTAGTCGCTCCATGTTGGTCTCACTACACCATGTCTAGTGGTGTCGAACGCATGATTCACGTCGGGAGTGTTTCGCAAGCATGAACAGTCATGACACAAAGGTGATCGGTTCGTTGCTCGTCCAACTGAAGCAGACCTCTTCACTCAAAGAGGGTCTGCTTCACTCCATGAGGGTCTGCATCTTCACCACGGTGTCGAGTCGGCGGGCCGTTGCATCGACCCCAAGGGCCCGGGCGAACGCCACATTGCCTCTGGCAATCAACGTCCGCACCTCGGTGAAGCCAAGTGCCGCAACGTGATCAGCGAGCTCCGCCATCTTGACTCGGCGCTTGCCAACGTTGATCGCTCGCATGAACGCGGCATCACTCCAGTGTGTCTCCAGTTCGAACCGCACGCCCATCGGTGACACACTCAGCCGCACGCCCGTGGGGACCGGGCCGCCGTCGTCCAACGACACCCAAACCACGAACCTGTCTAGACACTGCCTCGACCCAGCACTGGAGCACCACCCGTGAACTTCGATATTCCTTCCGACCTCGCCGACTACCTCGTCGAACTCGATGCCTTCATCGAGTCGACCATCAAGCCGCTCGAAGAGTCCGACGACAACATTCGCTTCTTCGACCATCGCCGCGAAGATGCCCGCACCGACTGGGACCGTGGGGGCCTCCCCAACGAAGAATGGGAGCAGCTCCTCCACAAGGCCAAGCGACTCGCCGACGAGGCCGGGCACTACCGCTACCCGCTGTCAGAG
>JBBQUN010000125.1:0-12802 GCA_038212405.1 Acidimicrobiales bacterium
GCGAGGCGCTGGGGATAGTCGTGATGCAAGATGGCGACTCGACCAAGTGCAACCAGGTCAGCTCCCATGGCCAGCACTCGGTCGGCATCGGCTGGATCGTGGATCTTTCCGGCGACCACGAGGGGTACGACCCGTCCAGAGGGGTCGACGCGGCGGTCGATGTTCGTTGCTGCCTCGGTCAGGGTCTGCCCCTTCCACTGCTCGTCCTCGGGTTCTTTGAAGCAGTCCCAGAGCGAGAGATCGATGAAGTCGACCAGGTCGGAGTCGACCAGACGTTGCGTGACCTCTCGGATCTCGCAGAGCACCATGCCGAAGCGCTCCGGCGACAGGCGTACGCCGACGATGAAGTCGTCACGACAAGCAGCGCGGATGCCGTCGATGATCTCGAACAGCAGACGACTCCGGTTCTCCAGACTCCCGCCGTACCCGTCGGTCCGTTGGTTGAGTTCGCTGCTCAGGAACTGACAGATCAGATAGCCGTGCGCGCCATGGAGCTCGATCCCATCGAAGCCGGCGCTCTCTGACCGGACTGCAGCGGCGACGAAGTCGGCAATGACGCCCTGTACCTCGTCGTCGGTGAGGGCCCGAGCGCCGGTGTCAGGGTCATCAGACGGACAGACGGGCGTGGTGCCGATCAGTTCAGCCGGCGCTCGGTTGCCGGCGTGATGGAGTTGCACGATGGCAACCGGCCGAACAGCCGACTGATCACCTGGCTCTGCGTCGGACAAACCGTTGGAGGGGGTTTCGGTACCTGCCGGGTTGTGCATGATGCCAGTGGCCAGGCGGATCAGGCCCTCGATGTGGGTGTCGTCGAAGCAACCGAGTTGGCCGGCGAATCCCTGACCAACTGCCTGCACGTGTGCGGCGCAGGTCATCACGAGACCGAAACCGCCGGTCGCTCGCATGGTCAGCCAGTGATACTCATCGTCGGAGAGCGTGCCGTCGGTGTGGCTCTGTTGATTGGTGAGCGGCGCCAGCATGAAACGATTGGGCATGGCGGCACCCCGGGGAAACGCCACCCGATCGAACAGAGGCGGGCGCGCGGTGGGTTCGGCATTGATGCTCATGAAGGCCGAATATAGATGCGACAAGGGGTTTCGGGTGCAGTGAGTTCGCCGATCTCGAGTCTCTACGTCCAGCAACGTGTGGAAGGTCAGGTTCGAAGGTTCTTGTAGCGCCGTCGCCCCCACCATCCCATGGCCTGGTGTGCGGCGGCCAGATCTTCCGTCTGATCGATCAGGCGCTGCTCCGCAGTGACGAGGCGTGCTCGCTCTCGATCAGCCGCGGTCCGCTCGGTCTCGAGGATGGCCTCAGTTCGGGTGAGCGAAGCCTTGACTGCGGCGAGATCGGCCACGCCACGGCTTCGTTCGGACCGCTCCTGCTCCAGATCGGAAACCATCTGGTCAAGTCGACGTCGGGTCGCCTCGCGGGCGGCTTCGAGCCCTCTGATCGTGGATTCGGCCATCGTCGCAGCGGCGGAGGTTTCTGCGACGAGCGTCGCCTTCTCGAGTGCGAGCTGATGCGCGTACTCACGGAGCTGCTCTGTGCGATCGCGCTCGGTCTTGAATGTCGAGTCGAGCCCGAGTGCTTCACGCACTGCTTCAGCGAGTGCATAAGGCAAGGCTTCCGGTGATGCTTGAGCATCGAGGGTCGCCGGCTCCTGCCGGAGATCCAACGCCCAGTTCTCTCGGTCGGCGATCGCCCGAAGATCATCGGAGCGGATCAACCACTTGCCTCGGCCAGATCCCACCTTTACCGCCTCCGGCATCAGCCCATCGCTGATCCGGCGATTGAGAGTGTCGTATGACGTTCGGAAGATTTCGGCCGCTTCCTTCAGCGAAACATGGTCAGCCATGATCTCCCTCGTCCAATCGCTTGCCTTTGGCATGCATGAGGCAGCCATGAAGCTGCCTACCGTAGAGGCTCGAGCATGCAAAAGGATCGACTCCTGCACGAGTCGTGCGTGAGCCGCTGATTGGATCCGATCTTGACCAATTTCGAACAGTGAACGCGGTTTCTTCTTCGGGACGTGCTGTGCTGCGGACCATGGAATCGCACGCAGAACTCGATCTCGACACACTCAGCGAGATCCAGCAGCGAGTGTTGTGGTTGGCGGTGCGCATGGTGGACCACGCCAACCGTGAACGACTACCGGTACCGGCCCCCGCCGGCCGTGAAGCAGAGTTTGCCGTCAAGGTCGGTGGACACATGGCTTCGAGCGCGTCGATGGTCAGCATCATGACCGCACTGTGGTTCGCCCACATCGATGGCAACGACAAGGTGGCGGTCAAGCCCCACGCTTCGCCCGTCTTCCATGCGATCAAGTACCTGATGGGAGAGCTCGATCGCTCGTATCTCCTTCGACTGCGTGAGCTGGGTGGATTACAGAGCTACCCCAGCCGCACCAAAGATCCCGATGTCGCCGACTTCTCGACTGGCTCGGTCGGTCTCGGTGTTGTCGCCCCGCTGTTCGCGGCGATGACTCGCCGGTACATCGACCACCATTTCGCCACGAGCCCGGCCTCGCGTTTCATTGGTCTGGTTGGTGACGCCGAGCTCGATGAGGGCAATGTTTGGGAGGCCATTTCCGACGCTGCACTTCAGGGCCTTGGCAACGTCATGCTCGTTGTCGACGCCAACAGGCAAAGTCTCGACCGGGTGATCCCGGGGCAGAAGATCAAGAAGCTCATGGACTTCTTCGAGGGTTCTGATTGGCACGTGGTGGAAGCCAAGTACGGAACGAGACTTCAGGCTGCGTTCGCGCTCGATGGTGGCGATGCGCTGCGCCGCCACATCGACGAGATGAGCAATGAGCGGTATCAGTCGTTCTTCTCGCTTCGAGGTGCCGACCTTCGGCCCGCGTTCTTGCGCGACGCCGACGAGTCGGTTCGCCGGGTTGTCGCCGACCTCGACGACAACGAACTCGTTCCTCTGGTGCAAAATCTGGGAGGCCACGACCTCTCGCTCCTTGTCGACTCCTACTGCGCCTGTGATGCGGTGATCGATCGTCCCAGCGTGGTCTTTGCCTACACCGTCAAGGGATGGGGCCTGCCGATTGCGGGGGATCCGCTGAACCATGCTGCGCAGCTGTCGGTCACTCAAATCGATGAACTGCGTCGCACGCTGGGACTTGACGAGGCAACCGAGTGGGATCGTTTCGACCTTGCTTCGCCTGCCGGACGTTGGTGCGCGGAGGCCGGGCGCGAGGTCAACAACGCCCCGACCCCACCGCGGCCACAGCTCGAGGTACCCAACGAGGTTGGCATCGTCACCGGGGCCAAACTGGTCAGCACCCAAGAGGTTTTCGGCCGGCTGCTCACCGGTCTGGGCAGCAAGGAGAGCATCGCCGAACGAATGGTCACGCTGTCACCCGACGTCAGCGTGAGCACCAACCTCGGCGGGTGGATCAACAAGTTCGGCGTCTTCCACCCCCAATAACAACCCGACTATCTCGGATCCGACCGGCTGCTGCGATGGCAACAAGGCCCCGAAGGGCGTCACATCGAACTCGGACTGAGCGAGATGAATCTCTTCCTCGCCCTCCACGCCCTCGGGCTCGGTCACGAACTCCATGACCAACATCTCATCCCGATCGGAACGGTCTATGACCCGTTCGTCTGCCGTGGACTCGATGCGTTGATCTACGGGCTGTACAGCGCCGCTCGATTCATCCTCGTTGGAACGCCGGCGGGAGTCACCCTGGCGCCCGAAGGTGGGGCGCATCAGAGCACGATCACGCCGTCGATTGCCCTCGAACTGCCGGGCATCACCTACGCCGAGCCGTGTTACGCGACGTCCCTCGATTGGTTGCTCTGCGACGGTGTACGGCAACTCGCCACGGTCGATGGTGAGAGTCTCTACCTGCGCCTGTCGACCCGCCCAACCGATCAGAGCCCGTTCGAGGAAGCTGCCCGACGAATCGGGCGAGACACCCTTCGACAACACGTGCTCGCCGGCGGCTACCGCCTTGTCGACCCTGAGGCTCCTGACACCGACGATGCGCCCCGAGTGATCCTTGCCTCGTGTGGCGCTGTGCTTCCCGAAGCCGTTCACGCCGCCCGGCTCTTGGCCGCCGAAGGGGTTGCTGCGACCGTGCTCGACCTGACCTCGCCTGATCGTCTCTACCGACAATGGCGGATCGAGGTTCGCGATGCCGGGCGTGGCGCCCGACGAGCCCGACTCGACCAGATGCACTTGGCATCGTTGATCACCGATGTCGAGCGCCATGCG
This sequence comes from Acidimicrobiales bacterium, assembly GCA_038212405.1. Classification (GTDB taxonomy): domain Bacteria; phylum Actinomycetota; class Acidimicrobiia; order Acidimicrobiales; family SZUA-35; genus JBBQUN01. The sequence continues at coordinate 4,231 of JBBQUN010000125.1, forward strand.
CCGATCGTCACCGTCCATGACGGGGCCAGCCACTCGTTGGCCTGGCTCGGTTCGGTCTTTGGGCAACGGGTGGTCCCGGTCGGTGTCGACGATTTCGGACAATCCGGTTCGATCCTCGACCTCTACGGTGTGTTCGACCTGCTGCCCGAACAGATCACCAACGCCGCGCTGGTCAACCTCGAGCAGTAGCTGCGCAACACGGGGGAGACAAAGCCGTCGAAGATCCGTCGAAATGGCAACGCCAAAACTCCTGGCTCATCGAGGAGGCAACCAGGCTGGGTCGCCGAACCCGCGTCGTTGCCTGATCGCGAGCCATTCGATGCACAATGTCTGGCAGGAGGGCGGAATCCAATGATCAGCGCACTGATGGCTTCGATGGCTGCGCTGTTGCTCTTGGCCTATCCCGGCGTTCCGTGGGGGCTCGGTCCCGCCGGATGGGGTTTCCTCATCGGCCAATCGTCGCCCGACGCTGCGGCCGACGCGTGCCGTCCGCTGCACTTCGGTATCGCTGGTGGGTCCACCTTGTGGACCACCGACGAGGTGGACACGTTCATCCGAGCGTCGGGCGTGACACCGCACTACGTCAACGGATTCGTGAACCTTGGCGACGAGCTCCCGATCGCCGGCATCGTTGGTGCCGAGGCCCAGGGCCACGAAGTCATCGTCACTCTCGAGCCGTGGCTTCTGGAGGCCGTGGCCGATCGCCCGCTGCGTCAGTTGGCTCGCGGTGACTTTGACGACGTGATCAGGGCAACCGCTGACCAGTTTGCGCTGCTCGATGCCACACCCATCGTCCGGTTCGGACACGAGATGAATGGCAGCTGGTACCCATGGGGCCGGGGCTGGGGTGGCAACGAGCCACAGGACTACGTCGCCGCTTTCCGGCGAACGGTCTCCATCTTCGCCGAACAGGGAGCGACCAACGTCCGGTGGCTGTGGAACCCCAACATCGTCAGCTCCAACGGTCAGCTCGAACGCTCCGTTGGCCGACTTTTTCCCGGGCGACGATGTGGTCGATCTCCTCGGACTCGATGGCTACAACGGCGGCACCGAGGTCAAGCGAATGGGCGGCTGGCTATCGCCGAACGAGGTGTTCGACGCCACCCTCGTCCAGCTCGAGGCGCTCTCCGACAAGCCGATCGTGCTGGCCGAAACGGCGTCAGCGCGTCGAGGTGGTGATCGGGCCGACTGGGCGGCGCAGTTGGTCGCGACGCTGCGCCGTCATCCCCAGGTCATCGGGTTCGTCTGGTTCGAGGTGGCCAAGGAAACCGACTGGCGGTTGGCCAACGACGGCCCGGTCCTCGACGCCATGACCAACGCACGCAACGGCTGCTCGACTGAGTCGTAGCTCGCGCAGGCGGTGGCAACCAGAACGATGCTGCGCCGAGATGATGACCACTCAACGTGCAATTTTGCCTATCAGTGTCGCTGGGAGTGAGTCTTGTGGCATGGTGTCCACTCGCGGCGTGGAGCCGCGGCGAGCCCGACGAGGCACGCAGAGCGGAGTTGGAGCCGATATGGGCGAGCCAGGGGAGAGCGAGACCAGCGCTCGGAGCGACATCGAAGCGCTACGAGCCGATGTGCTGTACGTGCTGTCGCAAGGCGATGCCGACCGCCGATTCTTGGCGGCGACCGCCGTGATGGCGCATCTCCCTCCCGACCTCCTGCTCGACAACTCCCTGCTCGACAAAACCCTGCTCGACAAAACCCTGCTCGACAACACCGACATCGACGCTGCGTCGAGGCAGATGCGTGCCGCCTGCGATGACGCTCTGCGCTTGATGATCGACTCGAAGGGCGGCACCCGAGCCATGGCCGCCCGTTGTGCCGAGCAACTGCGCCCCAGGACCGCCGCCGGTCTCATCGCCACCGGTCTTGTCGCCACCAGCGACGAGGCACCTACCGGTGCTGCTCCAATGCCCGGAGTGGTCGACCTCAGCACCTGGCGTCGCCCGCTGTTGGCCGTTGGACTGACGCTCGCCGCTGCGGTCGGGGCGGTCACGTTGCTGCCGTCGGAGGTGGTCAACGGAACCAGCGACGAAGGTGCAACAGCCGCGCCCGCACGTGCAGCTGGCACAACCGCTGTCACGGTCGCCACGGCCGAGGCCCCAACGAACGCCGCTGGGTCGACCGGAACCGGCGACGTCCTCCGACACGACGACAGGGCGCAGTTCACGCCAGCGCCGCAGCCCACCACCTCGTTCACTCTCGCTCCGCCGATCAGTGCTGCCGAACTGGCGGTCGATCAAGCCAACAACGTGGCCGCTCCACCAGCGGCCCCAGCGCAAACGGCGCCGCCTGCTCCCCCGAGAGCGACTGCGCCAACAACCGCTGTACCAACAACGGCTGTACCAACAACGGCTGTACCAACAACCGCTGTGCCGCTGACCACTGCTCCTCCTTCTGGTCCGGCCGTCCAGTTGTCGCCGCAAGAGGCAGCAAGAGCCGAACGACAGCGCCAACGTGAGGAGCGGATTGCTGCGCGGGAAGCGGCGAACGCCGAGCAAGAGCGCCAGCGCGCCGAAGCGCTCGAAGCCGAGTCCGAACGAGACCGACAAGCTCGCGAGGAGGCCAAGGCCCGAGAAGCACGAGAGCAGGCGGCTCGTGAATCCGAGCACGATCGATCTGACCGCGATGACGACGATGACCGCGATGACGACGATGACCGCGATGACGGCGATGACGGCGATGACGACCGCCGAGACCACCACGACGATTGAAGGCCAGCCCGCTCGGCCTCAGCTGGCCCAACGGTCGTTGGATCGCAGCGTCAGGACCAACCTCCGTCCTGGCTGATGATCTGCCCGAAGATGAACGACGAAGCCTCGCTGGCGAGGAAGAGCGCGAGTTCGGCCGTCTCGGCCGGATCGCCGATTCGTGCTGCTGGCACTTCGCTGGCCAAGCGCGCCTGGAACTTCTCGTTGTCGAGCACCGCGGGCGGATAGTACGTCTCGTTGGCCACGAAGTTCTGGGCGATTGCGTTGCACCGAATGCCTTGTTTGGCCAGTTGGTGACCGGCCGAGCGAATGAAGGCGTTCTGCGCCGCGCGAGCGGCCACATATGACACCGCCTGGGGCGACATGCGTCGGAGCGGCGACGATGAGGTGATGGCGACGATGCTCCCCCCACCTCGCTCGATCATGCCGGGAGCGACCGCTCTCACGAGCCGCATGAGCGGATGCACCATGGCATCGAACCCGGCGAGCCACGATTCGTCGTCGATCTCGACGACTCTCGAGTTCGATGCGGGCAGGTCGAGGTTGGCGATCACGACGTCGATGTCGCCCGCACGATCGACGAGCTCGGCTGGCTCATCAGGGCCGAGGAGCGCACCGTTGTCAGCCAGCACCTCAGCACCTTCAGCCACGAACAGTTCGGCGATTGCTGGACCCATGTAGGTCGTCGCACTGGTGATGAGCACTCGTTTGTTCTTCAGCCGGTCGGTCATGACTGCGAGCGTAGAGCCGACACCGTCGACTGTCGGGGTGACTCGAGCAGTCAGTCGCGGCAGTCAGTCGAGACCATGCTGCGCGTAGTGCGCCAATCGCTGTTGGCCGGCCCGATCGAGGAGCTCGATGACATCGTGAACAGGCTTGCCCGATCCGAGCACCGCCCGAAGCGCCTTGTCGCCGGCGCTGTTGCGAACCGGTGTGTCGGTCGAGAGCAGCACGAACGGAAGGCGATCGACCGCGTCGGCCTGGTGGAGCACCGACGCCGTTGCGAGCGCCTTCCACAGCGTGTCGGACTTGCGAAGTCCTGAGCGGCTCGCGGTGAAGCCGCCAGAGATGTCAAAGGCCCATGTGCTGCCGGTGGCGTCGGTGGCCATCAGGCCGATCTCGATACCGAGGCGGCGCAACGCCACTTTCGTTCTGATGTCGACGAACCCGGCATCGGAAAGAATCTGTTTCGCCAAGTAGGGCGCCTGGCGTCCTTCACGCAGTGCCCGGGCCTGGAGATCATCGCCATCGGTGGGCACGGTCGGCTTGGTCGCGGGCAGCTGGATCGAGACCTTCTCCGATGCCTCGCGGCCCGCCTCGATGGCGGCGCGGGTCTCGTCGATCCGTTCGTTGGCTCGCTCGATGTACGCCGGATCGGTTTCGAAACCGAGGTAGCGGCGCTGCGTTCGCACCGCCGCCATTGCCGTCGTTCCGGCACCCATGAAAGGATCGAGGACGACGTCGCCCTCATAGGTGTAGAGCTCGATCAGTCGTTGTGGCAGTTCGATGGGAAACGGCGCCGGATGCCCAACGCTCGTCGCGCTCGCCGGCGCCAGTTCCCAAAGGTCGGTGGTGGCTTCGAGGAACTCGTCTCTCGAGATGGTCGCGATCGAGGGCAAACCGCGGGTGGTGCGTTGCTTCGGTGTGAGTGCTCGGTCGAAGCGCCCCTTGCTGGCGATGATGACCCGCTCGGTCACGTCTCGTAGCACGGGATTGTTCGGACGCTGGAACGTTCCCCATGCGCACGAGCCACCGGCTGCTCGACCCTTCCACCAGATCACTTCGCCTCGCATCAACAACCCGAGGTCTTGCAGCATCGCCGTGATGTCGCCCGACAGCGATCGATACGGCTTGCGGCCGAGATTGGCCACGTTGACGGCAATCCGCCCGCCTGGCTCCAACACCTCTTTGCAGGCGGCGAAGACGTCTCGAAGCATGTCGAGGTACTCGAAGTAGCTGGCGGGGATGCCATTTTCGCCGAGCGCTTCTTCGTATTCCTTGCCCGCAAAGTAGGGCGGTGAGGTGACGACGAGTGCCACCGAGTTCGCGGCCACATGGTCGACGATGTTGCGGGCATCTGCGTGATAGATCTCATCGACCACGTCGGCGGCATGGACATCGGCGTCTTGACTGACCTCTGGCGCTGTAAAACGGGCGTAGAAGATCGAGGCGTCGTGGCTCTCGCGTTTGGATGACCCGAAGTTGGGCGTCGATGTGCCACGGGCGCCTGATGATGCGTTCATCGGTCGTGGTTGCTCAGCACTCGTGCCATGGCGCGGACCATAGCGAACCGTCGCGCGTCCATGCGCGATCAGCTCCTGGCGAACTCCCGAATCACTCGGCCGGGACGTTCGCCGGTGTTGTTCCCCTGCTCGGTCACCACAGCGCCATTGACGATGGTGGCGGCATAGCCTCGGCCGCCGATCTTGAGCCGGCCCGCGCCGCCCGGGAAGTCGTTGGCATAGACCGGATGATCCGAACCAAGGGCATCGATGTCGAACACATTGATATCGGCGAAGCCGCCAACACTGAGCGTGCCACGGTCGATCAAACCGAGCACCTTGGCTGGCTGCTGGCTCAAGCGGGAGATGGCCGTTGACAAATCGTTCATGTGCTCGGACCGGTGCCAGTAAGCCAAGAAGTGGGTGCTCATGTCGGCGTCGCAGATCTGTCCGGCGTGGGCGCCGGTGTCGGCGAGGCCGGGGTAGACGTGATCGTAGGTGAGCAGCTCGGCGAGTCCCTCGGTGTTGCGATTGAAGAACCAGGTGTTGAACAGCTCGCGACCCTCACTGGCGATCAGCCGGTCGATGACGAACTCGACGGGGTGCACCCCGAGGCGTTCAGCGTGCTCGGCGACCGAGACGCCACCCTTTTCGGAGTAGTGCGGCGAGGCGTCGGTGCCCAACGGGTAGATGTGGTTGGGGTCGTACCACATGCCCTTCGACTTGCCTTCCTCCTCGAGTGCCATGCGGGTGGTCGGGTCTTTCAGCGCCGCTACTCGGGCGTCGAGGGTGGGAAGTTCGAGGAGCGCCTTCCACTTCTTGCCTTTGACCGGTGCGATCTGGGCCAATCCACAGAGCGAGCCGCCAGGGCGAGACTGGCTGGCAAGGGTCATGCGCCCGTCGTTGGCATTGACGTCTTGGAGGAACTTCCCAAAGACTTCCACGCCGGCGGTGCCCTTGCCGTTGCCAGACCCTCCCGAGAACAGCACGTCGCCACAGGCTCGGGCCATGGTTTGCAACAGGGTCATCTCGTGGTCGTACTTGTTGGCGAAGTCGTTGACCGACTGGAAGAGGCCACCGCCGGCGGCGTTCATGCCGTCGGCAACGGCGAGGTATTCATCGATCGGTGCGAGCGTGCCCGGCACATAGCGTCCGTCGGGAACCACGTGCAGCAGGATGCGAGAAGTGGAGAAGCCAACTGCGCCACCGGCCACCGACTCCTCGGCGATGTTGCGCATCCGGTTGAGTTCCTCCGGTGTGGCGAGCTCATCGCTCAACGACCGCTCGCCCATGACGTTGTAGCGAATCGCGCAATGGCCGACCATGCCAACGATGTTCAGTGCCGGTTGCATGCGCTGCACCGAGTCGAGGTATTCGGGATAGGTCTCCCAATCCCACGCCAACCCGTTGAGGATGGCGTCGCGTGGTACGTCTTCGACGCTCTCCATCATTTCGGCCAGGAAGGTGCGGTCGGCCTTGGCCACCGGCGCGAACGTGACACCGCAGTTCCCCATGAGCACGGTGGTCACGCCATGCCATGAGCTCGAGGTCATCAGCGGATCCCAAGCGACCTGGGCGTCGAGGTGGGTGTGGAGGTCGATGAATCCGGGACTCACCACGAGTCCGGTGGCGTCGATCTCTCGTACGGCGGTTTCGCCGGCCAGTTGGCCAATGGCGGTGATGCGCTCACCGTCGATGGCGATATCGGCTTGGTAGGCGGCAGCGCCCGTGCCGTCGACGACAGTGCCGTTGCGGATGATCAGATCGTGAGCCATGTGTTCCCCCTTGACGTTGCCCGACGCTACTCAGCCGATCGTCGGCGCACCAAAGCGGGAGCAAGCTCCCGGCCGATCGATTGATCGGTCGCATCGGCAAGGAACTCCCAAAGGCCTGCCTACGCCTTGGTCAGTGCTGGGCCTTCGGTCGTTGGGCTGGGTTCGGCGTTGGTTGACGGCCAGTTGGCGCGCTGTCGACCCACCCAGAGGGCAGCACCGGCCGTGGCGATCGCCCCCATCAACAGACCAGCGGGTGCGCCGAGTTGCTCCGATACATAGCCGGCAATCGGCCCGCCGATCGGCGTCGAGCCGAGGAACACCACCGTGGTGAGGGCGAGCGCTCGACCCCGCATGCGGGGGTCGGCCTTGAGCTGCACGAGTGAGTTTGCGCCCGAAACCATGAAGATGGTGGCGGCCCCAACGGGAACCACGGCGATGGTCGCCAGCCACAGCGTCGGTGCGAACGACAACACCGTCATGGCAAGGGCGAGCGCCCATGCCGACTTCACCAGAAAGGCAACGTCGACCGTTCGCCGTCGAGCCATGGTGAGGGCACCGGCGACCGAACCAAGACTCATGGCCGAATAGAGCAGCGTGAATCCGCCAGCCCCCTCGTTCAGTGTTCGCTCGGCCAACAGCGGCAGGGTGACCTGGAACTCGAAGGCGAGGGTGCCGACAACGGCGAGCAGGATGATCGAGTAGCGAAGCTCGGGTTCGGACCACACGTAGCGCAGACCATCAGCCAGTTGTCCCTTTGCCCGAGCCGACCTCGGCGCCTCGCGAATCTCGCTGCGCCGCATCATCAACAGCGCCCCGATCACGGCGAAGTACGTGGCGGTGTTGACGATGAAGCACCATTCGACACCGACCGTGGTGATGAGCAGGCCGGCAATCGATGGCCCGATGACACGGGAACCGGTCATCATCGCGGAGTTGAGCGCAACCGCATTCGGCACGTCGTCCATCGAGACGAGATCGACCACGAGCGTGCGTCGAGTCGGATTGTCGACAGCAGTGATGACGCCGTAGAGCAGCGAGAGCCCATAGATGAACGGCATCGCCAATTGGTCCAGCACCATCATCACTGCGAAGGCGCCGGCAACGACGGTGAACGCGATCTGGGTGATGACCATGAAACGGTGGCGGTCGACTCGGTCAGCGATCACACCGCCCCATGCGCCGAGCACGAGTACTGGCAGGAACTGTGCTGCGGTGGCAAGACCGAGGGCGAGGCCGTCGTCGGTGAGACGCAGCACGACCCAGATCAACGCAACCGATTGCATCCAGGTGCCGGCCTGACTCGTGAGCTGGCCAAGGAAGAAGAGTCGGAAGTTGCGAACTCTGAGCGAGCGAAAGGTTTCGCCGAATGCGTTGCGGAAGCTGGTCATGCGTTGCTCATCGTCGGGTCGACTTCGAGCAGCCGTTCGAGTGGTTCGACAACGGCGAGAATCGCGGCGATGTCGGCTTCGGCCAAACCCTCGATGCGTTCGGTGAGCCATTGGTTGCGGCGTTGACGAGTTTCCTCGATCCGTTCGTGACCGAATGCCGTCACCACGACCCGGGCGAAGCGCCGGTCGTCGGTGTCGATCAAGCGATCGACCAAACCTTGGTCCTCGAGCTTGGCAACGATGCGCGTAATCGTCGGGGGAGCGACCTGTTCGAGCGCGGCGAGCTCGCCCAGCGGTATCGGTCCGTGAACGTCGATCATCGCCAAGACCGACTGCTGACTCGGGGTGAGCCCGGTCGAAGCAGCTTGGCGCTGGCGGCGGGCGAGGCGTGCCATGGCCAGGCGGAGGCGAGCGACGGTTTCGGGGTCGAGAGGCGAGGCGTTCATCATTGGTTGTGCATGCTAATTAGC
>JBBQUN010000126.1:0-12800 GCA_038212405.1 Acidimicrobiales bacterium
CGCCCTGCAGCGAGTTCGCACATGGTCTCGCCAAACACTCTGCCGTGATGGACGGACCACATGAGACTTTCCCCCCACGAGCACGAACGGCTGACACTGCGTGTCGCCGCCCAAACGGCCCACGATCGCAGAGCTCGCGGACTGAAGCTCAATCACCCCGAGGCTGTTGCCGTTCTGTCTGAGTGGGTGCTCGAGCGGGCCAGAGATGGCCGCAGCGTCGCTGACCTGATGCATGCCGGTCGACACGTGCTAGGTGCCGACGATGTGCTCGACGGGGTCGCTGCTCTCATTCCCGAGGTGCAGGTCGAGGCGACGTTTCCCGATGGCACAAAGTTGGTGACACTGCATGACCCGATCGTTGGCGCGAGCGGCTTTGTACCGGGTGAGGTAGTGGGCCCTGATGACGAGATCGAGATCAACAGTGGGCGGCCGGTCACCTCGGTGCGTGTCGTCAACACCGGTGATCGTCCGATCCAGGTCGGCTCGCACTATCACTTCGCTGAGGCAAACCCGGCGCTCAGCTTTGACCGTGGGCTGGCGCATGGTCAACGGCTCGACGTTCCTGCGGGGACAGCCGTACGGTTCGAACCCGGCATCGTGCACGACGTCGATCTTGTTCCGTTCGTCGGCAACCGCGTGATTCACGGGCTGCGTGGCGCTGTCGCCGGTGCTCTCGATGTCGAGGCGCCCGGCACGAACTCAGAGAGTCGAGGTCGGCCATGAGCTTCATGACACGGTCGCGCTACCGGGCCCTCTATGGGCCAACTGCCGGCGACCGCATACGTCTTGCCGACACCGACCTCTGGATCGAGGTCGAAAAGGACCATTGCGTGGGGGGCGACGAGGTGGTGTTCGGCGGTGGCAAGGTGATCCGCGAGTCCATGGGACAGGGAGTTGTGACTCGGGCTGAAGGCGCTCCCGACCTGATCGTCACCGGTGCAGTGATCCTCGACCACAGCGGCATCTTCAAAGCCGACGTCGGTGTCCGCGACGGTCGCATTGTCGGGATCGGCAAGGCCGGAAACCCCGACACGATGGACAATGTCGATCCGGCCTTGGTGATCGGACCATCAACCGAGATTCTGGCAGGAAACGGCAAGATCCTGACCGCTGGCGCGATCGATTGCCACGTGCATCTCATCTCACCTCAACAACTGGAAGAGGCGCTGGGGGCCGGCATCACGACGATCGTCGGCGGTGGTAGCGGGCCGGCCGAAGGCACCAAGGCAACGACGGTGACCGGCGCCTGGTACCTCGAACGGATGTTGGAGGCGCTCGACCATTGGCCGATCAACATCGCACTACTCGCGAAGGGCAACACCACATCAGCCGAGGGCATGTGGGAGCAGCTCCGTTCCGGTGCGTCTGGATTCAAGCTGCACGAAGATTGGGGCACCACCCCGGCTGTCATCGACGCTTGTCTCTCGGTATGCGATGCCTCCGGGGTGCAGGCCGCTATTCACACCGACACACTCAACGAGGCTGGCTACGTCGATTCGACGCTTGCGGCAATCGGGGGCCGTTCGATCCATACGTTCCATACCGAAGGCGCCGGCGGCGGTCACGCGCCTGACATCATCACCGTTGCTGCCCACCCAAACGTCCTGCCATCGTCCACGAACCCGACGCGGCCGCACACGGTCAACACCATCGCTGAACATCTCGACATGTTGATGGTGTGCCACCACCTCAACCCGGCGGTCGCCGAAGACCTCGCGTTCGCCGAGAGTCGGATCCGCCCGTCAACGATTGCTGCCGAAGACATCCTCCATGATCTCGGTGCGATCTCGATGATCGGGTCAGACAGTCAGGCCATGGGACGCATCGGTGAGGTGGTGCTGCGTACGTGGCAGACCGCTCACGTGATGAAGCTGCGACGCGGGTCGCTCCCCGGTGATGGAGCGGCCGACAACCTTCGTGCGAGGCGGTATGTCGCCAAGTACACGATCAACCCGGCGATCACCCATGGTCTGGCCTCTGAAGTGGGTTCGGTGGAGGTCGGCAAGCTCGCCGACTTCGTGCTGTGGGACCCAGCCTTCTTCGCTGTACGCCCTCACGTGGTCGTCAAAGGCGGCATGATCGCGTGGGCTCAGATGGGCGATGCGAACGCGTCAATCCCCACACCTCAACCAGAGCTGCCTCGCCCGATGTTCGGGGCGGCACCGGGGGTAGCGCCTGGATTGTCGGTGGCATTCGTTGCCGATGCAGCAATCGAGGATGGACTCCCCGAGCGCCTGAATGTTCGGCGTCGGTTTGCGGTCGTCGACAACACTCGTTCTGTCGGTAAATCCGACATGAAATTCAACGATGCGACGCCTCGGATCGAGGTCGACGCCAGCTCGTTCGCAGTGCGAATCGACGGCGAACTGGTTACCGAAGACCCTGCCGAAGCGCTACCGCTCGCGCAGCGCTACTTCCTCTTCTAGCCAGGTGTCGACACTTCCAGCACTCCTGTTGCTCGCCGACGGGCGGTTCCCTGCGGGCGGCTACGCCAACTCTGCGGGCGCTGAGTCGGCGATGCAATGCGGCGAGATCGTCGATGTCGTGTCAATGGAGCGGTACCTGCGGGGTCGGCTCTGGACCAGTGGTCTCACCGACGCCTCATTCGCGGCCAGAGCCTGTGCCGGCGTCACCAGTGGTGATCCTGAGTTGCGAGACCTTCTTGATCTACTGGACATCGAGTACGACGCCCGTACTGCGTCGCTTCGCCTTCGCATGGTCAGTCGGCAATTGGGTCGTCAGCTGTGTCGTTCTGCGCTTGCGGTTTGGCCTCATCAAGCGTTGCAGGAAGCGGCAGGATATTCGGGTGGGTGCCACCAAGCGGTTGTTCTCGGCTTGGCGACAGCAGCTGCTGGCGGCACGCCGCCGGACGCAGCCGTGCTGGTTCTCCATCACTTGTCTGGTGCCGTCGCTACGGCAGCGGTGCGAATGTTGGGACTCGACCCTCTCACCGCGTCCGCGACCCAAGCGCGCGTCGCTCGCGATTTCGAAGTAGTGCTTGCTGATGCCGAACGGTGGGCGACCGATGACCCCGGCGATCTGCCGGCACGGACCGGCACCATGGCCGAGGTTCTCGCCGAGGATCACGGACGGTGGGATGCCCGACTCTTTGTTGCCTAGTACCAAGTTGCCTGAGGAAAGAGAACGATCATGCCACCCCACGAGATCAGCCTGGATGGTGTTCACCCCAGCCACGAGCGCGTCGGCCATGCCCCTGACCTACCAGGGAGTCGACCGCTTCGTGTCGGTATCGGCGGACCCGTTGGAAGCGGCAAAACGACGCTGGTGGGGGCGTTGTGCACCTTGTTGCGTGATCGTTACTCGCTTGTCGTCGTGACCAACGACATCTTCACGTCTGAAGACGCACAGGCCCTGAAGGCCGCTGCGGTATTGCCCGTCGAACGGATCACGGCTGTCGAAACCGGCTGCTGCCCGCATACCGCAATCCGTGATGACATCGCCGCCAACCTTGACGCGGTCGAGCAAACGGAAGCCCTTCATGATCCGGTCGACCTCACACTGATCGAGTCAGGTGGCGACAATCTCACGGCGATCTTCTCGAAGGGACTCGTCGACGTCCAGATCTTCGTGCTCGACACGGCCGGGGGAGACGACGTGCCTCGCAAAGGTGGTCCCGGTATTTCGCACGCTGACCTCTTGATCATCAACAAGGTCGACCTCGCCCCCTATGTCGGTGCCGACGTGGAACGGATGGTCTCTGACGCGATCGCCCGACGAACCGGTCCGGTTCTGGGATTGTCGCTGTGTACACCCGAGGGGGCGACCGATGTCGCCAGCTGGTTGATTCAGCGCTTGTCAGAGTGGCAGGCGGGGCAACCAATATCAGCGACGCAGGCGCGGTGAAGGCAACGGCGTCTCTTTCCGTCGATGTCATTGATGGACGCTCGTTCGTCAACGACGTTCGTTCTGAGCCACCTTTTGCGATTCGGCAAGCAGGCGGCCGCTTCCTCATCGTCGGGACGGCCGCTGCTCCAGTTCGCGGTGACATCCTCGAGCTGTCGGTTGATGTCGCGCCTGGAGCGACGGCCGACGTCGGCACCGTGGCAGCGACCATGGTCTGGCCCGGTCCGGACCCAACCACGGTGGCTCCGTCCCGACTCACGACGAGGATCCGGGTCGGAGCCGGCGCTCACCTCGTGTGGCGGCCCGAGCCGACGGTGTCGGTCGAGGGTTCCGATCACATCGCGCGGACGTTGATCGATCTCGCTGAAGGTGCCACGTGTGAGTTCGTCGAGGAGTATTCGCTTGGACGTTATGGCGAGAGTGCCGGCCGCTTGGCCACCGAGCTACGAGTTGTTCGAGACGGTCGGGCGCTCGTGCATCACGGCGAGTGCTTCGGGCCCTCGCAGCCCGGCGCGGGCAGCGTTGCCTCGGTGGCGTATGCCCGGCATGTGCTGGCGGCCGTCTTTGTCGGTCCGCTCGCAGGTGAGTCGACGGTGGAGCTTGCCGATCCGGCACGGCCGGGTGGTCTTGCTTGTGCTTGGTTGCCCGTTGCGGCCGACGTCGGCGTCGCGCTCGCAGCGGGTCCCGACAGGCCAACGGTTCTTGCGGCCCTCGCCAGAATGGCAGCGTGATCGGTCTGTGGGGTTCGAAGACGTTGCGAGGAGCGCAAGAAGAACGGCTGTGCTCGAGGCTGACTTCCTCCAACCTCGTTCAGTTCACACATTGGAAACGGCGCAGAGACTGACAGAAAATCGACCATCGTTAGCTTCAACCTACTCGTGCACATCAGCGCGGGATCGAAGGGAGATAGCAATGTCCATGAAGAATCGGTTGGTCCCCCCACTGGCCGTTCTCGCAATGTTCGCGGCATCGTGTGGCTCGGAGGAATCGTCCAGTGAGCCTGTCAGTGACGAGGCAGCTTCGTCGGACACCTGCGTTGACGGTGACACCGTGACGCTCGGCTTCCTGAACTCGACCTCAGGTGCGATGGCAATCAGCGAGCAGACCGTCCGCGACTCGCTCATGCTCGCTGCGACTGAGATCAACGATGACGGCGGTATTCTCGACAAGCAGATCGAGTTCATCGAAGAAGACGGGCAGAGCGAGCCGACCGTCTTCGCCGAGAAGATCAACAAACTGCTCACCGAGGATGAGGTCGCGGCGGTCTTCGGTGGCTGGACCTCTGCTTCGCGCAAGGCGATGCTTCCGGTCGTCGAGGGCGTCAACGGTCTGCTCTTCTACCCCGTGCAGTACGAGGGGCTCGAGGCGTCCGAGAACATCTACTACACCGGAGCGACGACCAATCAACAGATCATCCCGGCGATGGATTTCCTCGCATCGGAAGGCGTCGAGACGCTTTTCCTCGCTGGGTCTGACTACGTGTTCCCGCGGACCGCGAACAAGATCATCAAGCAGTACGCCGCGGTACTGGGCATCGAGATCGTCGGTGAGGAGTACGTGCCGCTCGACAGCGACGACTGGACGACGCAGGTCGCCAAGATCGCAGCAGCGAAACCTGATTTCGTGTTCAACACGATCAACGGCTCATCCAATGTGGGCTTCATCAAGGCATACGACGAGGCAGGCCTCGGCGCCGACAACTCGCCCATCATCTCGGTATCGATCGCCGAGGAAGAGGCGCCTGCCATGGGTGCGGACCTCACCGGACAGTACGCAGCTTGGAACTACTTCCAGAGCGTCGATAGTCCGGTGAACACTGCCTTCATCGAGGCCTTCCAGGAGGCATATGGCTCGGATCGCCCGACGTCGGACCCAATGGAAGCGGCGTATACCTCGCTGTACCTCTACCGAGCAATGGTCGAGAAGGCTGAGTCCTTCTGCGTCGACGCGGTAAACGAAGCGTCCGACGGTGTGACCTTCGAGGCCCCGGAGGGCACGGTGACGATCAATGGCGACAATCACCACATCGCCAAGACCGGACTCATCGGTCAGATCAACGCTGACAACCAGTTCGACATCGTCTGGTCTTCCGAGGAGCCGATCGAGCCGGATCCCTTCCTCGAGGGTTACGACTGGTGGGACCCGAACGCAGAGTGACGCTCCGGTAGCGCTCGGCTGCCCTGGTCAGCACTCGTCGTCAGGGGTGCCGTGCTGGAACGCACGGCACCCCTGACTGGGGATTGCGACCCAACCCCGAAAAGCGACTCTCGAAAGCTTGATCATGGACGTACTCACTACCCCCTTTCTCACCGGTACCGCGACCGGGGCCATCTTGTTACTCGCAGCGCTCGGCCTGACGCTCACGTTTGGGCAGATGGGCGTGATCAACATGGCCAATGGCGAGTTCCTCATGGCTGGCGCCTACGCGACGTACGTCACCCAGCAGGTGATCAGCAGCGCTGGCCTCTCGATCGTGGTCGCCGTACCGGTGGCCTTTCTGGCCGCTGGCATCCTGGGACTGCTTCTCGAGGTTTCGATCATCCAGTGGATGTATCGCCGACCTCTCGACACCCTTCTCGTCACCGTGGGTGTGGCGCTGGTTCTGCAACAGCTCGCGAGGGACATCTTCGGCGCACAGGGCGATCCGGTGAGCCCCCCGGGCTGGATGAGCGGCAGTATCACGGTGTTCGGATACGACTGGCCGCACCGTCAGCTCTTCACGATCGTCTTGGCCCTCGCCGCGCTCGGAGCGCTTGGCGCCGTGCTGAAGTACAGCTCGTTCGGCCGGCAGATCCGAGCGACGGTGCAGAACCGTGAGCTGGCCGAGACGATGGGCGTCTCGACTCGCACGGTGGACCGAATCACGTTCTTCCTCGGATCCGGCCTGGCAGGAGTCGGCGGAGTTGCCATCGCCCTGATCTCGGGCACCAACCCGACACTCGGCACGAGCTACATCATCCCCGCGTTCCTCGTCGTGGTGGCGGGTGGTGTCGGCCAGCTCAAGGGCACCGTTGTTGCCGCATGGGTGGTCGGTGTGCTCACAGCCTTCCTGACCGACTGGATCAGCGGCAGCATGGCGCAGGTCATCACGTTCGCCCTCGTGGTGGTCTTCCTTCAGGTCCGCCCGCAGGGCCTCTTCACCGTCAGCACCAGGGGGTTGGCATGACATCCACCATCACCGAAGCGTCCGAGATACCCGACGAGCGAGAGCTACCCGAACCGTCGGTTGTGGAGTCGAAAGATTTCTCCGCCGCCAACCTGTTTCACACCTACGCTCCGTTGGCCGGCATCGCCATCTTGGCGCTGGTGTTGCTGGTCTGGGCGCCAAACTCGCTTTCGTCCTTCCGGCTCGGCAATCTCGGCAAATACTGCGCATGGGCTCTCGCTGCGGTGGGTATCGGCCTGGCCTGGGGTCGTGGCGGCATGCTGGTGATGGGCCAGGGTGTGTTCTTCGGGCTGGGCGGCTATGTCATGGCCATGCACATGAAGCTCGAAGCCGCCGGGCCGGGCAACGTGCCCGACTTCATGGTGTTGTACGGCGACGCCACGATGCCCTCGTGGTGGGAGCCGTTTCGCAGCGGGCCCTTCACACTCTTCGCCATCATTGCGTTGCCTGCCTTCGTTTCGTTCGTTCTCGGCTCTGCCATCCTCAAACGTCGGGTGAAGGGCGCGTACTTCGCCATCCTCACCCAAGCCCTGGCGGTTGCCTTTGCCACACTGCTGGTCGCGACGATCAAGCAGACCGGCGGCTTCAACGGTCTGAACAGCTTCACGACGGTCTTCGGGCACAACTTGTTCGACCCGGCGATCAAGAAAAACCTGTACCTGATCGTGGCAGGCCTGCTGATCCTTTGCCTGTTGATCGTCTGGCAGCTTTCCCGGAGTCGCTACGGCGAGCTCCTCGTCGCGACTCGCGACGCTGAGGAACGCATTCGTTTCCTTGGTTACGACCCCGCCGACATCAAGCTGGTGGCCTTTGTGGTGGCGGCCATCATGGCGAGTATCGGTGGGGCAATGTTCGTCCCCCTCGTTGGCATCATCTCGCCCTCCGACGTCGACGCATCGGCATCGATCATGCTGATCGCCGGTGTCGCCTTGGGGGGACGTGCTTCGTTGCTTGGGCCCGCCCTGGGAGCTCTCGCCGTCGGCCTCGGGCAGTCCATGCTGTCGGAGCAGTTCCCGACGCAGTGGACCTACTTCCAGGGAGCGCTGTTCATCGTCGTCCTGCTGTTCCTCCCCGGGGGAGTTGCCTCACTGTGGTCGAAGCTGACCGGAGTGTTTCCGCGACGATCGAGGGCTGTTGGCGCGACCACGCCCGAGCCGGAGGTGGTGTCATGACCCAGTCGTTCCGCGGCGAGGATTACATCGAGGTCCGGGATCTGACGGTTGACTTCGATGGCTTCAAGGCGATCGAAGGAGTCGACGTCACCTTCATGCAAGGGAGGTTGCACTTCCTCATCGGGCCAAACGGCGCCGGCAAGACCACCCTGGTCGATGCCCTCACCGGATTGGTTCAGGGCACCGGGAGAGCCGAGTTCCGCAACGAGAACCTGCTCACCATGAAGTCGCACAAGATCGTGCGCCTGGGAGTCGGCCGGACGTTCCAGACCGCGAGCGTGTTCGAGCAGCTCAGCGTCCTGCAAAACCTCGACATCGCCGCCGGCCTCCACCGCAAGGCGGCCGGGTTGTTGCTCCGACGTCGGAAGGTACCCGAAAGCGTCGAACGCGCATTGGAGACCATCGGCCTGACCTCGCTTGCCAATCGCCCCGCCGGGATACTCGCCCACGGGCAGAAGCAGTGGCTGGAGGTCGGCATGCTGCTGGTACAGGATGCCCAGGTGATGTTCCTCGATGAGACGGTTGCAGGCATGAGCACCGAGGAGCGTGACGAGACAGGCGAGCTGCTTCAGCGGATCGCTGGTGACCGCACCATCGTCGTCATCGAACACGACATGGACTTCATGCGCAGGTACGCCGACTTCGTGACGGTCATGCACGGTGGCAAGGTGCTTGCCGAGGGGACGGTCGTCGAGATCCAAGCGGACCCGCAAGTCCAGGAGGTCTACCTGGGGACCGCTGGAGAGGTGGTTGCAAATGGCTGAGCCGATGCTCGAGATCGTTGGTGTCACGGCGGGGTACGGGCGAGCAATGGTCCTGTTCGATGTCGACATGTCGATCCCTGTCGGCGGCGCAGCGGCCGTCATGGGGCACAACGGCGCCGGCAAGACCACGTTGTTGAGAGCGGTGGTCGGACTCGTCCCGGTGAAGTCCGGCAAGGTCCTCCTCGATGGTGAGGACGTCACCAAGCTGCCCACCAACCGGCGGGTGAAGCGTGGTGTCGGGTATGTCCCGCAGGGTCAACTCTGTTTTCCACAGATGACCACACACGAGAATCTGCAGCTGGTCTCAACCGTGAAGTCCGAGATCGACGGAGTGCTCGACACGTTTCCCGCACTCACTGACTTGCTGGCTCGGCCTGCGGGACTGCTGTCCGGTGGCCAACGGCAACAGCTCGCGATCGCCCGAACGCTGCTCACCAAGCCACGGTTGTTGATCCTGGACGAGCCGACCGAAGGTATCCAGCCAAACGTGGTGAACGAAATAGAACGGATCATCGTCGACCTGACCCAGCGGAGCGACCTCACCGTGCTGTTGGTCGAGCAACACATTGGGTTCGCTCTTCGCTCAACGAACAGCTACCACGTGCTGGAGTCGGGTCGCATCACCGGAAGTGGCGAGGGTGGCCCGGGTGCTCTCGAACAGGTCCGCGTCGCAATGGCGGTCTGATGGTCGCCCAGGGGTCAGCCTCTCCACGCAGCTATCGAGTCGAGCGAGTACCGCGAGCCGTCGTGCGCCAGTGGCAATGGACCGGGGTTGCGCCAGCTACATGGGACCACTTTGTGAGGGTGGTTGGTCGGACTCCGGTTGCTCACGGGCATAGCCATTGTTGTGCGTCGCCCTAACTACGATGCGTCCGGTGACCTTTTGCATCGGTATCCGGGTGAAAGCGGGAGTCGTTGTCCTGGCTGATACTCGCGTGGTAAAGGGCTCCGAGATCTCGCAGAAGTCCAAGCTCTCGATGTTCGACGTCGGCGGCGACGACGTCGCGTTGATGACGTCGGGGCTTCGATCGGTTCGGGACAAGGTCGTCGCCAATGTCGACGACGCGCTGGCGGCGGGCACTTCGTACTCGCGGCTTCATGCGTTTGCCACCGCCTATGGCGCTGCGTTGCGCACGGTCCGCAACGAAGACGAAGCTGCCCTGGTCGGCGGCGGCCTGATCTTCAACTCGCACGCAATCCTCGGTGGACGTCTCGCTGACGACATCGAACCTTCGCTGCTTCACGTCTACCCCGAAGGCAACTGGGTCGAGGCGACCAACGACTCGCCGTACTTCATCATCGGACGAACGTCCTACGGCAAACCGATCCTCGATCGGCTCCTCACCGCCGAGTCAACGCTCCAACAAGCAGTTTCACTGGCCTATCTTGCGTTTGACGCAACACGAGCCAGCGCAACCGACGTCGACTTCCCCATCGACGTCGGTGTTCTCACCACAGACCGACACACCTTCACCGAACAGCGCTTCTACCTCGACGACCTGTCAAACGTCCACCGTGAGTGGCACAGTCATCTCAGCGCCGCTCTCGATCAGCTCCCTGACGAATGGGCCTCCCGCCTCCTTCGAACCGACCCCAATGAAAGTTCCACATGACCGAACTCGGCATTCGTTCTCGCCTCACCTACAGCGTCGAGACACCGACCTCATTTGCCTTCGCTGTGGTGGCCGCCCGCACACCATTCCAAACCGTGACGAGTGAAAGCATCGACATCACCACAGACGGAGACACACCCTGGGAACTCGTCCCCTACGGCACCGGAACCCATCAACTCCTGCGACTCACCACCGAACCAGGCCAACTGGAACTGTCATATGAATCCGAAGTAGCGGTGAACGGCCATGACGCAGACCCAGAAGATCTCGACGAAATCCCGTTCGCCGACATCCCCGCCGACGTCCTCCCGTACCTGAATCCCAGCCGCTACTGCGAGTCCGACAAACTCGGCACCTTCGCACAGCGCGAGTTCAGCGACGCCGCTCCAGGACACAGCCGGGTCCAAACCGTTTCAGACTGGGTGACCAGCAACATCAACTACGAGCCGGGTTCGACCGACGGCAGCAGCAGCGCAACCGATGTACTGCTCCAACGGGCCGGTGTATGTCGCGACTTCGCCCATGTCGCCATCACGCTCTGCCGAGCCCTCGGCGTCCCAGCCCGCTACGTGTCCGGCTACGGAATCGGCGTCGAACCTCAAGACTTCCACGGCTTCTTCGAGGCCTTCATCGGAACCGACTGGTACCTGTTCGACCCGACCGGAATGGCCACGGCAAACACACTCGTGCGGATCGGCTACGGACGCGACGCCGCCGACGCTCCCTTTGCGACCCTCGTCGGCCGCGCTGAGTTGACCTCGAAAACAGTTGAAGTCCAAGCACTCACCAAACCCCCATCAGCACCAGAGGCAACATCCACAGCATGAGTGGAGTTCACCCGATCTGGTGGACGCGAGTGAACTGCTCGGTACTTGCTGGGTTCGTCACAGCGGGTATCGCGTCTCCATGCGTCGATGCCGCCACTGGTTTTGGGTGCGGCGATGATCAACCCTGCGATTTCGTCGCCCGCCCTCCACAGGCAGGGCCCTTGGACCCTGCTCAGCTACGGCATGCTCCCTCAAGCTGGTGACAAACGATGAAGGAGGCCATGATGGCTGATGCGACCTATGCAATTAGCGAGATCGTCGGGACGTCACCTGAGGGGGTTGATACCGCGATTCGGAACGGCCTGAAGAAGGCCGCTGAATCGTTGCGGAACCTCGACTGGTTCGAAGTGACCGACATCCGCGGTCAACTGGGTACCGACGACGGGACCGTGCAGCACTTTCAGGTCACGCTCAAAGTGGGCTTCCGCTACGACGATTGAGTGAGCTGGGCGATCCTTCGGCCTGGCGTACGGTCCCGAGGACGGAGTTGCTGTGAACGATCGGCTGACCGCCGCACCGACGCCCGGAATCGTCGCCGAGCGCCGTGGCGACGAACACGAGATCGGGGCTCGGCGAGTTGGTCGTTCTTCTTCCAGTATCTTGATCCGAGCGAAAGCGGCTGTCGGTGGCGTGGGACGATCGAGCAGTCAGGGTTCGTTCGGGCTCATGGCCGGTTCTGGCGGATGGTTTCGGTCGCGTCGTATGAATCGATTCGTCCGAAGGTGCTGTCGAGCAGGCTTTGCATCTTTCGGGTTGCGTCGTGGCATGCATGCTCGATTGTGTCGCCGGTACCGGTGACCACAACGGGGTCCATGCTCGTTGGCCGCGCCTCGAGCAGGCAGCGGATTCCCGTTCCGCTCGTGCCCGCGCGGTCGTCGCCGCTGAGGTGAGCCCCGACTCGGGTGAGCCGGTCGCCGTAACGGTCGAGCGCAGCGTGGATGGCGGTTTCGACGATCAGGGTGTGGGCGTCGCTGCCCTCGACGCTGCTGTCGGTGTTGACCTGGGTCTTCATAGTCATTGTCGCTTTCGTGTCGGTCGTGAACGTGTGCTGTCGAACTCGATGTCCGCAGCTGGTGTTCAGATGTTGTCTCGTTTGAGGGTGATCGGTGATTGGAATGGCGGAGTGTCGCCGAGACCTTCGAGCATGGTCCGCATCAGGCCGGCCAGTTGCTCGCGTTCGATGGGCTCGAGGCTGGCGAGGCTTTTGGTCTGGGTGGCGAGAAGGATGGGGAGCGCGTATTCGACCAGGTCCATACCGGTGGGTGTGAGACGCACGAGCACCCCTCGGCCGTCGTGTGGGTTGGGATTGCGGTCGATCAGTCCGGCCTTTTGGAGACGGTGCAGTCGAACGGTCATACCGCCACTCGTCAGGAGCAGGGCGTTGGCGAGTTCGG
>JBBQUN010000127.1:0-12780 GCA_038212405.1 Acidimicrobiales bacterium
CCAGCCGGAGCGCTACCGCCGCACCGAGGCAATGGTCGAGACGATGGAACAGTTCTTCGGGTCCTGCACCAACCACGGCGAGTGTGCCGATGCGTGCCCCAAGGAAATCAGCCTCGACTTCATCGCCTACATGAACCGCGACTACATGAAGTCCAAACGAGTCAACCGCCGCCTCGCCAGCCAGCGCTAGCGATTCAGCGTTCCTGTAGCAAATGCCCACCTTTTGAAGGGGTGGGCATTTGCGCGTTCCAGGTGGTGCGCGTTCCAGGTGGTGCGCGTTCCAGGTAGTTCTGTGGACCGAGATTGTCGAGCCGTTGAGATAGCTTCGGTGTCGTGGCAAAGATCGCTCTGCAATACCTCCGCGGCTTCTTCATGGGCTCGGCCGACATCGTCCCCGGCGTCTCCGGTGGCACCGTCGCCCTGATCCTCGGGATCTACAAGGACTTGATTCACAACGTTCGGGGCGGCGCCCACGCATTGAAGCGCCTCGTGACCGGCGAGCCGAGCGGCTTTCTCGATGATCTCAAGGCCATCGACTGGCTGTTCCTGATTCCGCTCGGTGCCGGAGTCGGAACAGCGTTCTTGTTGCTGCGACACCCGATGGAGACGCTGTTGGTCGACCACGCCGAAGGCACCGCCGCCGTCTTTGCCGGCCTGGTGCTCGCCAGCTCCTTCCTCGTCTGGCAGCAACTCACCTCGCGAGATGGGCTCCGGCTCGGCGTGCTGGCAGTCGTCACCATTGCCACGTTCGTTCTGCTCGGATTCCAATCCGGCGCAATCGCCGATCCTGCGATTTGGATGTACTTCGCCACCGGCGCCATTGCGATCTGCGCCATGATCCTGCCCGGCATCTCCGGCTCGTTCATCATGCTGATGCTTGGCATGTACGCCGGGGTGATCACCGGGGCCCCAGCTGAACTCCTGGTCTTTCTCATCGGTGCCGTGATCGGACTTGCCCTGTTTTCTTCGGTCCTCAACTGGCTCCTGGAAAAACATGAACAGACACTGCTTGCTGCCCTCCTCGGCCTCATGCTCGGCTCGTTCCGCGTGCTGTGGCCGTGGCCAAATGGCGTTGGCGTGGTCTCTGATGAACAGGAGAACGTGGTGAAGGGAACGGTCATGCACCTACCCGAGGCCGGTCAAGCAGCTGGCGGTATCGCCCTGGCTGCTGCTGCGTTCGTCGTCACCATGGTGATCGTCCGTTTCGCCGACGCCGATCAGGAATCGATCCAAGAAGAGCTCGCTCCAGCCCCCCACAACGCGTAGCGCCACACCGCCTCTCTGCTGGGCACGGTCACGTTCGAGACAGGTTCAGGCCAATCGACCGGTGCCAATCCCACCATCACGAGCGGGGGAACGTCGTGGCCCCACCAGTGCGTGCGGACGGCTGCCCCCTCCACCTCATGTTGCCCTCCGCCATCGAGCAACAGCCCATGGCCGATACCGATCTGGCGGTAGTGACCCGCCGACTCCCATTGCGCGGCCTCGGACGCTTCGAACTCCAGTTCCCAGCCGAGCGGCGCCCGATTGCCGAGCGCTCGACCAAGCAGCGCTTCAGGATCATCGAGCGACAACCCGAACGCTTCCAGTCCGTAGCTCCAATGGTCGAGCGGAGCCTCACAGATGTGATCCGCCCACAGACCCGAGGTGCGTAGCTCCCACCCCCGATCAGGGAGTGGGACCTCGTCATCGGCAACGACCACGGGGTCGGTCCCTGATCGAAGCAAGACGGCAACGAACGAAACCTGACCAACTGCTGGTTCGGCAACAATCGACAGCGAAACAGAAGCGAGACCGTACTCGTGAGCTGCCGGGACGAACAGTTCGAAACGATGACCCTCGAACCAGCGTCGACCCGGATGGGTCACCGGATCGTGGCGCTGTTCGTCGAGCGGTGTCACCGCGGCGTCGGACCTTGGCACTCTCCCACCGTAGGTCGGCGTCTACGCTGTTGCGAACATGACTTCCGGGCGACCAGACGACACCGAGACATCGACCACCCCACTGGGGCCTGTGGTCGATGCGCTTTGCCTCCTCGACGAGGCCATCGAGGCCACGCCACTGCGCCTCGGCGCCAGCGGCCTCGACGACGCTCGGGTCGTGGCGACCGAGCTTTCCGATCAGATCACCGACTACCTCGTGCCACGATTGTCTCGCCTCGATGCGCCGCTCCTCGCGGTCCTCGGAGGTTCGACAGGATCGGGCAAGTCGACCATCACGAACTCGCTCGCTCGAGCCAACGTGTCACCGGCCGGAGTGCTGCGCCCAACCACCCGGGCGCCGGTGTTGATCTGTCACCCCGACGACGTCGCCTGGTTCACCACCACCGACGTTCTTGGCGACCTCCCGCGAGTCACCGGCACCGGCCAAGCCATCGGTCAGGTCCTTGCGATCAAGCCGACCCTCACCATTGGCCCGGGTGTTGCGCTCATCGATGCTCCCGACATCGACTCAGTCGAGTTGGCGAACCGTGATCTCGCATCCCAGCTCCTTGCTGCCGCTGATCTCTGGCTGTTCGTGACGACCGCGGTTCGCTATGCCGACGCTGTTCCGTGGCAGTTCCTCGGCCGCGCCCAGCAGCGCGGCATGGAGCTGGCAATCGTGATCAATCGCGTCCCCCGGGGAGCGGCCGACGACATCAGCACGCATTTGGCGCAGATGCTGACCGATCGAGGCCTCCACGACATCTCGCTCTTCCCGATGGTCGAAGGTGAGCTTGCCGATGGCCAGCTGCCCGAATCCGAGATCGCCGAACTTCGTGAGGTCATCACGAACCTCACCGACAACGCCGAGCAGCGCGCCGCGATCGTTCGCAGCACGCTCGATGGCGCACTGGCCTCGATCGGGCCTCGTGCCGCGACGATCCTCGCCGCTGCGAAGACGCAAGACCTCATCGGCGATGAGCTTCGCAGCGCCGCCGACCGCGCCTACCGCCAGGCCAACGAGGCCATCATCGCCGATCTGAGCAGCGGCACGATGTTGCGGAGTGAGGTGCTCGATCGCTGGCAGGAATTGATCGGTACCGGCGACCTGATGCGGGCCGTGCAGTCGCGCATCTCGCTGCTGCGCGATCGCATCGGTGCCGCCTTGCGGGGTCGGGCCGCCGCCACGGGCGAAGTCCAGGGCGAGATCACCTCCGCCCTCGAACGTTTGGTCCTCGACCACGCCGATGCCGCAGCGCTCGCTGCCACCACTGCGTGGCGTCAGCTTCCAGGAGGCCCGCAGGTCATGTTGGTCGACAAGAGCCTCGATCACCGCTCGGCCGACTTCGAGCGCTCGTTGGTGCCGGAAGTGCGCGCTTGGCAAGACGACGTGCTGGAGCTGGTGCGGGCGACCGGCAGTGGCAAGCGCACGACGGCTCGGGTGCTCGCTGCTGGAGTGAACGGCGTCGGCGTTGCGCTGATGATCGTGATCTTCGCCCAAACCGGTGGTATCACCGGTGGCGAAGTCGCCGTCGCCTCTGGCACTGCTGGCATCTCACAGGCGCTCCTCAACGCTCTGTTCGGCGAACAGGCAGTGCGAGATCTGGCCAATGAGGCACGACGACTTCTGGCCGAACGACTGGGCGCCCTTCTCGAGGTCGATGCCAATCGCTTTCGGCGGGCGCTGTGGGGCACCATCCCACCACCCGAGGCATCAGCACAGCTGGCAACGGCGATCGAAGACCTGGCCGCAGTGTTGCAGAACGATCGGGGCGGCCGCCGATGATCAAGCTGCCTTCGTTCGGCCGCTCGAAGGATGATCTCGCCGAACTTCCCGACCGGCTCGAGGCACTCAGCGAAGCAGCCACCTTGGCCGAGGGCCGACTCGACCCCGTGACGGTCGAGACGGCGCGCAAGATCGTCCACAAGGCCGATGCCCGGCTGCGCCACGGCACGACCCACACCCTCGTTGCCCTCCTGGGTGCGACGGGAAGCGGGAAGTCGTCGATGGCCAACGCAATTGCTGGATCCGATGTTGCCACCACCGGCGTTCGTCGACCAACGACGTCGAGCACGCTTGGGTTGGTGTGGGGCGACGAAGATGCGTCGAAATTGCTCGATTGGCTCAGCGTCAGCAACCGTCACCTGGTGAGGTTCGCAGCCCCGAACGACTCGGGCGGCGGTCAGCGCTCTGGCACTGACAACGACGCCCTTGCTGGTCTCGTGCTCCTCGATGTTCCCGATCACGACTCGGTTGCGGTGGCTCACCGACTCGAGATGGAGCGGATCGCCGAGCACGTCGACCTCTTGCTGTGGGTGACGGATCCGGAGAAATACGCCGACGAGGCAATGCACCACTATCTGAGGGCGCTGTCACGCCACGATGCGGTGACGCTGATGATCCTCAACAAGGCCGACCGCCTCACAGCTGCCGAGCTCGATGCCTGCACGGCCGATCTCGAGCGACTACTCCGCAGCGACGGCATCAAGGCGCCCCTGGTCTTCGCTGTCTCTGCGGTGACCGGCGAGGGAGTCGCTGAAGTCCTGCGACAACTCGCCAACACCGTCGCCGCCAAGCGAGCAATGACCGAGCGACTCGCAGCCGATGTTGCGTTGGCGGCCGATGCCTTGGCCCATCAGGTGCCACCTCCCCCACCGCCCACCATCGGCGACGACGCGGTTCGGCGCCTCGCTGTTGATCTGGCCAACGCCTCCGGCGTCGAGGTGGTGGCCGATGCCTCCGCTGCGTCCTACCGCAAGGACGCAGCGCAGCGCACGGGTTGGCCGTTGACCCGGTGGGTCCGGCGACTGAGGCCTGATCCGCTTCGGCGACTCCACCTCGACAGCACCACCAGGGGGCGAAGTTCTCTACCGGCACCGAGCGGCGCCCAAACCGCCCGGGCCATGGCAGCCATCCGTGAGGTCGCCGAGACCGCCTCAACCGGATTCGACGAGCCGTGGCCAACGCTGCTTCGTGACGCTGCGACCCCACGGTCGCAGGAACTCCACGATCGACTCGATGTAGCGGTAGGTGATGCGGTTCGAAACGCCGAGTTTGCTTCGCCTCGATGGTGGGGCGCCTTTGGTCTCGTCCAGTTCGCCTTGGCGCTTGCCGCGCTCGTCGGTGGCGTTTGGCTCACGGCGCTCGCTGCGAACAACTGGCTCCAACTTCCCGAGTTCGCAACCCCGGCATGGCGCGGTATTCCGCTTCCGACCGGACTGCTCATCGCTGGCCTCGCTGGTGGCTGGGTGCTCGCCCTTCTCGCTCGGAAGCTGGCAAGCATCGGAGGCCGGCGACGCGCATCGGCCGTTCGGGTGCGAGCTGCTGCGTCGGTTCAAGAGGTCGCCGACGATCTGGTCGTTGCGCCGTTGCGTGCCGAATTGGAGGTGGTCGGTCGGCTCCAGGAGACCCTCAGCCGCTCCGGATCCACCGTGAGCAGATGACCGACGGTTTGGTCGACGCTGATCGAACGACTCGCTGCAACGACTAGTCTCCCCAACGTGAGATACCTCAGCGAACCCTGGCTCGAGGCGGCAACCCACGCTCTGTCCGACACACCCCCGATCCACGAGTCGTTGCGAGTCGGCTACGACATCGTCGATGCTCCTCCTGGCATTGGCCCCTACACCCTGGCGTTGGGGCCGGATCGCATCTCCTTCGATCCCGGTTTGCACAACACCAACGCAACACTTCGGCTCCGATACGAACTGGCCGTGGCCATCGCCACCGGGGTCACCAGCGCACAGCGTGCATTTCTCGATGGCGCCATCGTGCTCGGTGGCGATGTCACCGCACTGCTCGGTTCCGGAGCGCCGATCGGCGAGATCGACGACCGGCTCGCTGCGTTGCGGGCCATCACGGAGTTTTCCTGATGCCGGAGATGCCCGAAGTCCAGGCTCACGCCGAACGGATGACGGCAGCGCTTGGCGGTGCCGAGCTGACTGGCTTTCGGCTGATCAACTTCGCCTCGCTCAAGACGTACGACCCCGCCCCCGACCGGGCGAAGGGTGCAACCCTGCTCGATGTCGGACGGCGGGGGAAGTACCTCTTGCTCCGGTTCGACAACACCGACACCCACGTCGTGCACCTGATGCAGGGTGGACGACTCCGCCCCGACCCCAAAGAATCGAAGAAACCACGGGGAGGGCTGATGCGTTGGACCTTCGGGCCCGGAACTCGTGACGAACTCGGAACCGCCTCGTGGCTCCTCACCGAGGCAGGCACCGAGCGGCGAGCCGGTCTCTGGGTGCTCAGCGGTGATCCGCTCGTCCAGGCGCCCCTTGATCGCCTCGGCCCGGAATCCACCGATCTCTCGGTCGATGACCTCGCAACGACGCTACGCGCGCATTCCAAACGACTGCACGGCTTGCTGCGCGACCAGCGAGTGATCGCGGGACTCGGCCGGATGCTCACCAACGAGATTCTCTACGAGGCCGAGCTCAGCCCGTTCGTCATCGCATCGAAACTCAGTGATGACGACGTGGGGCGGCTCCACCGGTCGATCCAACTGGTCGCCGAACTTGCATTGACCAATGAGCGAATGCTCGATGACATCGGAAAAAGCGTCGATCGCCCCTCGAAGGTCCACAATCGAGTTGGTGAGCGGTGTCTCGACTGTGACGACACGATCCGCAGTATCGACTACCGCGCGTACACGGTCTATTACTGCCCCAGCCGCCAGACCGGCGGGCGGATCCTTGCCGACAACAGCACAAGCAGGTTCCTGAAGTAGCCCGCTCGGTCTTGCGCGATTGGATCAGATGAGACCGAGTTCGGCGACGGCGTCTCGTTCTGACACCAGTTCGTCAGTCGACGCATCGATGCGCGCCCGACTGAAGGCATCGATCTCGAGACCCTGAACGATCGAGAAGTCGCCGTTGGCGCAGGTGGCCGGGAAACTCGAGATGATGCCCTCGGGTACGCCGTAGGAACCATCGGAGATGACCGACATCGAGACCCAGTCGTTGGCTGGCGTACCGAGTGCCCAGTCGCGCATGTGATCGATCGCCGCGTTGGCAGCCGAGGCCGCTGACGATGCACCGCGGGCTTCGATGATGGCGGCACCGCGTTTTGCCACGGTGGGAATGAAGTCGTTCTCGAGCCACGACTGATCGTCGACCAACTCGGCGGCATTCTTGCCGTTGACCTCACAATGGAAGAGGTCGGGATACTGGGTGGTGGAGTGGTTGCCCCAGATGGTCATCTTGGTGATGTCGGTGATCGGCGATCCCACCTTGGCGCCGAGCTGAGAGAGCGCACGGTTGTGGTCGAGACGGGTCATGGCATGGAACTGGCGGGGATCGATGTCGGGAGCCGACGACATGGCGATGAGAGCATTGGTATTCGCTGGGTTCCCAACGGTGAGCACCTTGATGGCCTTGTTCGCGCTGGCATTGATGGCCTTGCCCTGCGGACCGAAGATGCCGCCGTTGGCCTGCAACAGGTCGGCACGTTCCATGCCCTGCTTGCGGGGCATGGCGCCGACGAGGAGTGCATAGTCAGCATCACCGAAGGCGACGTTTGCATCATCGGTGCGAACGGTTCCTGCGAGCAGCGGGAAGGCGCAATCGTCGAGCTCCATGGCGACCCCCTCGAGCGCACCGAGCGCTGGGGTGATTTCGAGCATTTGCAGGATGACCGGTTGGTCAGCCCCCAGCATCTCGCCGGACGCAATACGGAACAAGAGGCTGTAACCGATCTGGCCGGCAGCTCCGGTGACAGCGACTCGGACGGGGGCTTTGCTCACGACGACTCCTTGCATTCACGTTGAACAGCCCACTCGGGCCATCTGCGAGCGTAGCTGGCCACGCAGAGATCGACCTTTTCGATTCGTGAGGGCGACGGAACTTCGCCGGTTCAGCGCGACTGCTGGGTGTTGCCGACCCAGGCTCGATGCAGCCGGGCATAGATCCCATCGGCGACAACGAGTTCGTCATGTGATCCATGCTCGGCGAGTCGGCCCTTGTCGAACACGAGCACCAGCTCCGCCGCCTCGGCAGTCGCCAAACGGTGGGCAATGCTCACGAGCGTACGTCCGGCAGCGAGGCGGGTGATCGCCATGGTGAGCGCCTTGTCCGTCTCGGGATCGACTGCCGAGGTCGCTTCGTCGAGGATCAAGAGGCCGGGGTCGGCAAGGGCGGCCCGAGCGAGCGCTACGAGTTGGCGCTCGCCGACCGAAAGGTTGTCGCCTCGCTCGCCAACCTCGGTTTCGAGCCCATTGGGCAGCCGTTCGATCCACCAACCCAGGCCAAGCCGATCGAATGCATGGTCGATGTCGTCGTTCTCGGCGTCCGGCTTGCCGAATCGGATGTTCTCTCTGATCGTGGTGTCGAACAGGAACCCATCTTGGGGCACCATGCGAACACTGGCCAGCCGTGCGTCGTGGGACACCTCGGTCAAGGCAACCCCGTTCAGGTTGATGACCCCAGTCGTCGGGTCGGCCAATCGGCACAGCAGCTTCGCGAACGTGGTCTTGCCCGAGCCGGTCTCACCAACGATGGCAACGTTGGTACCCGCTGGGATCGTGACGCTCACGTCGTGCAGCACCGCCTCGCCGTCTCGATAGGCAAAGCCAACCCGATCGGCCCTCACTTCGATAGCGCCACGAGGCAGATCGACCCCGTGCCGTGCTTCGGCGACATCGATTGGACGATCGAGGAGGTCGAGGATCTTGCGCCACCCGGCAACGGCGGTCTGCGTCTGATCCATCGTTTCACCGAGTTCGGCGATCGGGCCCTGCAACAGCGTTGTCAAGAAGAGGCAGGCGACGATGTCGCCTGCGCCGAGTCCGAGCTGCTCGCGTTGGGTGACGCCAACCACCAGCACGCCAATGAAGGCGAGGGCGCCGAAGAGATCGCCGACGACGAAGACAGCGGCCATGAACTTGTTGGCATGGAGCCGTGCCTTGTAGCGAGCGAAAATTCGGTCATCGAGATCTTGTCGAGTCCGGGCTTCGGCGCCGTAGGCCCGAACGACTGCAGCTCCCATGACCGCCTCGCTGAACGATGAGAGCATGTCGCTGATCCTGGTGCGAAGCAGGTCATAGGCGGCAAGCTGCCGGATCTGAAGCCAGCGCATCATCGGGATCACTGGCGTGTAGGCCAGAAACGCAATCAGTGCCAGCACCGGTGAGTAGTAGGCAAGGACGGCGAATGTGCCGAGAATGACGGTCGGGTGGACCGTCCAGGAGTACAGGCCCCACTGGGCGAAACGCGACAGGGCCTCGGCGTCCGCGGTCACTCGGGCAACGAGCACACCCCGTTTGGTTTCGTTGTGATCAGCAATCGACAGGGCATGGACCTTGTCGAAGGCGGCGATTCGAAGATTGGCGATCCCGGCTTCGGCTCGATTCACCAGCCGGCGCTGGGTCAGCCAAGAGACAACCGCGGCAGCGAGCACGATCACACCCATCACCAGACCGGCGCGGACAACGGCGCCGGGATCGATACCGGCCGGGTCGAGGACGCCGTCGTTGATCGTTCGTTCGATGAGCACCGGCACGACGAGGCGGCCGAGCGCAACCGCAAGGCCCATTATCACGGTCGGTCCAAGCCCCTGGCGGAGTTCGGTGCTCTGTCGCAACCCACGTCGGAGTACCGAGAGCGCGCCTTCGGTCGTTCCGACCTCGGTTTCGGTCGCGCTGGGTGTCACTTCTGCCGCCATGTCAGTCGTCATGCTGCGACGTCCTCGTAGGCGGTGACCAGTGCGTGGTACCCAGCATTGGCCATGAGTTCCGCGTGGGTTCCTGCTGCTTCGATCGAGCCGTCGCGCAGGTACAGCACTCGGTCAGCCAGTTCGATGGTGGATACCCGCTGGGCGACGAGGAACGTGGTGGTGTCGAGTTCGGCACGCAAACCTGCGAGGATCTGCTGCTCGATTCGAGCATCGACGGCGCTCGTTGCGTCATCGAGCACGAGGAATCGAGGGGAGCGAATGAGGGCTCGAGCCAAGGCCACCCGCTGACGCTGTCCGCCCGACAGGGTGACGCCTCGCTCACCGACGACGGTGTCGAAGCCCTGCGGCAACTCCCCAACGAACCCACCAACCTGCGCGATATCGGCGGCTCGCTCGACCCGCTCCTGGTCGGCACGACCACTGAGGTCGATATTGGACCGCAAGGTGTCGGCGAACAGGAACGACTCTTGGAAGACCAACGCGATGTCATCGGTGCGTTTGGCTGGATCGATGTCGGTCAGGTCGACGCCGCCGAGCAACACCGATCCGGCACTCGGGGGCACGAGTCCGCAGATGACGTTGCACAGTGTGGTCTTGCCCGCTCCGGTCGAGCCAACGAGGGCGATCACTTCGCCCGGCTCCACATGCAGGCTCACGTTGCGCAGAACGTGCGTTCCATCGGGATAGTGGAAGTCGATGCCGACCACCTCGAGCGGGAGCGGGCCGTCAGGCAACTCGGCGAACGCTGCCGGAGGCGGGAGTAGCGGCTCGTCGAAGACGGCGTCGAGTCGCTCATTGGCAACGACCGAGGGCGGCATCGACTCGAAGAAGAAGCCGAGAACACGCATCGGAAAAGCCAGGACGGTGAACAGCGATGCCACCTGCACGAGATCACCCGGGCCGACGACACCAGCCTCGACTCGGTAGATGCCAACGATCATCACCACGATGATCCCGATGTTCGGCAACACATCCATGGTCGCCTCGAACCCAGCGCGCAGGTAGCCGACACGAACGCGATCGGTCTGGAGCTGACGCGCCGCAACAGCGAATCGATCGGACTCGTCCTTTGCCCGGCCGAGCGTCTTGACGACGAGGGCACCATCGAAGCTCTCGTGAGCCACCGAAGACACCAACCCGACCCCGGCCTGCACTTGCGCCGCCGGACCCTCGACGTTGCGGGAGTAGATCTGGTTGAGCACGGTGAGGGCAGGAAAGATCATGAAGGCGATCAGCGCCAGCAGCGGATCGACGAGCACGATGCTGATAGCCGAGAAGACCGCGAGGAAGCCAACGCCGAGCGAGAACGGGAGCGGATGCAACACCTCGACCGCAACCTCGGCGTCGTTGTCGGCATGCGCCAGTAGCTGGCCTGCGGGAATTCGCTGATGCCATGAAAGTGGCAGGGCGAGATATTGGTCGCTCAAACGGCGCCGGAGCGTGACCTGGACCCGTTCAGCAGCCATGCCGGCGAAGTAGCGACGGGCGACGACGCCCGAGACGCGAAGCATGGTGACGGCGACGATCGCCATGGCTGCTTTCCAGAGGATCCCATCGACAACGGCGTTGGCCTCGACCGACTTGATGACGACTTCATCGGTGATCCAGCCAAGAATGACCGTTGACAGCACCGTGCCCGCAGCAAAGACCGCGGCGCCGGTGGCCGCGATACCGAACGGCCCCGGATGGAGCCGAACCATGTTCATGACATGGCCAATCCCACGGCGCAGCGCACTCTGGTCAGACACCGTGAGACCTTTCGTATCTCGAAGGATCGACTACGGTACCGGCCCCCCACTCCCGTGCTCACGGTCAGCTACCATCCCCAGCGGAGGAATTCGGTTGACTTACTCGCTCGGGCTCGACCTCGGCACGACGAACTCAGCAGCAGCGATCGCCGATGAACAGGGCGTACGCATGTTGTCGATTGGCCATGACAGCCCCCTGGTTGCCTCCGTCATCCACATCACGATCGACGGAGCGATCACCTTCGGACGAGCAGCGGTGCGGCGCGCGGAAAGCGACCCGGCGGGCGTCGCTCGCGAATTCAAGCGGCGATTCGGTGACACGACCCCCCTGTTGCTCCATGGCACCCCGGTCGCCGCCAATGACCTCACCCTCTGGATGGCGACACACTTGGTCAGTGCGGCAACCGAACTCCAGGGAGAGGCACCGAGCGAGCTGGTTGTGTGTCATCCTGCGAACTGGGGTGCATTCAAGACCTCGCTGCTCGATGACACACTCGACAACTCCCCGCTGCCACCTCATCGGCTCATCAGCGAGCCGGAGGCGGCGGCCGTCCATTACGCCAGCCAGGAACGAGTCGTCGACGGCACGACGGTTGCGGTCTATGACCTCGGCGGTGGCACGTTCGATGTTGCGATTCTGCGGAAAACCGCCGGTGGCTGGGAGCGCATCGGCCGCCCTGGCGGCATCGAACGACTCGGCGGCATCGATTTCGACACGGCGATCTTCCAACACGTGGTGGGGGCCCTCGACCTCGACCTCGATGCGTTCGACGACGACGACCTCGCCGTGCGAGCTGCCGTCGCCCGACTTCGAGCTGACTGCACCGAGGCCAAGCACGCCCTCTCCGCTGACACGTCGGCGACCATCTCCGTCCTCCTGCCCGGTCGCTCCGAGCAAGTCCGCATCACGCGCTCGGAGTTCGAAGCGCTGATCGGCCCGGCGATCACCCGCTCGATCGAGACGTTCGACAACACCCTTGCCGCCTCGGACCTCTCCTACAACGAGGTCGATCGGATCCTGATGGTTGGCGGATCGAGCCGAATTCCGCTCGTCGCTCAGCGGGTCGCCAGCCACACCGGTCGACCACTCGCCACCGATGCCCACCCCAAACACTCCTGCGCCTTGGGTGCCGCAACCTTTGCCTCCGTTGCCAACACCTCGGAAGCGGCGGCCGCTCCGCCTGCTTCGGAGCCCGTCCATCCCCCGGCGGCCGCGCCGTTCACGCCCATGCCATCCGGCGAGGTTTCCGCCGACGACGAGGTCAACATTCGCCAGCCGCTTGGCGGCATGTTCCAAGAGCTCCCCCACATCTCCGAGGGACTCCCCGATTTCATGGACCGAGGCCGTGGGCGCCAGGCGTCACCAACCCCACTCGACGTTCCATCGGTTACTCCGCCCGCCACCCCTCCCCCACGAGCAGCTGGCCCACCGACT
>JBBQUN010000128.1:0-12661 GCA_038212405.1 Acidimicrobiales bacterium
ACCGTGTCACCCAGATTGACCGACGAAAGATCGTAATCATTGACCCCATGATCAACGAGATAACCATGCGGATCCTCCGAATACGCCAACGCCTCGGTCTCGCTACCAAGAACCTTGCGCATGATCGACTCGAGGACATCAGTGATTTCTGACATTTCGGTTTCCCTCCGTTGGGTGTGATTCGTTCGTATTGCTGGCTGCTTGCTTCGTTGAAACCCACCATACGACGACGCCCAAATGGCCAAATCGGGGATACCCCCATCCGATTCCCCCACCATGGGGGATTGGGTTCGGGGTTACTGGGCCTCGATCCAGTCGAGCATGGCGGGAACACCGACCTGGTGAGCTCGACGACCGATGAACAGCCCAACGTGGCCAGCCGGCAGCTCGAGATCGGTGACGTCGTCGGATCCGATCAGCGTGCTGAGCGGTCGGGTCGCCGCTGCAGGCACGATGTGATCTTTCGCTCCGAACACGTTGAGGAACGGCACGGTGATGTCGGACAGGGAAATGCGGCGTCCTCCGAGGGAGAGTTGATCGGTCATGAAGCCGTTGTCCCGATTCAACATTTCGACCATCTGAGCGAACGTGGCGCCGGCGAACGGGATCTGGTCATTTCCCCAGATCGTGATGGCGTTGTGGGCCGCCACGTAGTCGTCGTTCCACAGGTTGGCCAGCAGATTGGCGCGGGCCGCGTACTCTGCGGTCGGGTCGAGCGAGCGAATCGCGTTGCCGATCGTGGTGCCTGGCACATTGCCGGTGTCGTCGATCATCAATGCCGGGTCGAACGAGGAACCGGGACCGCCTCGGAGTTGCGGAGGCATCTGGGTCATGTCGGTTGGGGTTGCCAGCGTCGTGAGACTGCGGAGTGGTGCATCGGGATGACCAGCGGCGTAGAGCAGGGTGAGGATGCCGCCAAAGCAGTAGCCGAGCAGGTTCAGATCCTCGGCCCCGCTGTTTTTCACGACGAACTGAACGATTTCAGGGAGGTAGTCGTCGCAGTAGGTCTCGAAGGAGTTCTCGGCATCGGCCGCGTCGGGAACGCCCCACTCGACGAGGTAGACGTCTTGCCCTCGGGCGAGCAGCACCTCGACCATCGAGTTCCCGGGAACGAGGTCGAAGATGTAGCTGCGGTTCACCAACGAGTGGACGAGCAGCAGCGGCGGTCCGCCGTTTCGGTTCTCACTGCGGTAGCGCCACAGCCGAACTTTGTCTCGCTGCCACACCGTGTCTTTCGCGGTACTCGAGATCGGTGGTCGATCGAGTCGGGCGTAGTGGCGCAACCCGTTGCGCACACTCCGAACGTTGCGCTCGGTCTGGGTGCGAAGGAACCCGACGAATCTGTCGATCGGTTGCCCCTCGGCTTGCGCGTTCTCGGTCGCGGTCATGACTCGGTCTCTTCCTTGGCCTCGTGTTTGGGCGGGGTGCTCTGGAGTTCGGCGATCCGCCGATTCAGCTGGCGGATTTCACGTTCGAGTCCCGCGACCTGGTGTGACACTTTGCTGATGTCGGTGCCGGCAGGAAGGTTGAAGAGGTGGAGTCCTCGCCGGGCGAGTCCGGCGAGATCGGACTCGGCCCTTCGGCGCACCGCAACGGCCAACGTCATCATCTCGAGCACGTCGGGGTTCGAGAGTGTCCTGGTGAGCACCGGGCCTGACCCGCGCTCGACCGTGTCGAATACTCGCTTCCACAATGGCTGAGACATCTTCTGACCATACGCCGGTGTCGTCGACCCGGCCAGACGACCGATGACATTCGTCACACTCGTTCGGTCAATGGCGCTATCTCGCCCCCGGCAGGAGAGAGTATGGAGCACGGCCATACGCTCGACATGGTTCGCCATGCTGTTTCCTGTCGACCGTCTGGCGCGCTCCGCCACGGACCATCAAGGGTCCGTCTTCCCCTGGAGATCCCGACGTGCAGCTCACACCTGGTCATCCCTATCCCCTCGGCGCCAACTACGACGGTGCCGCCGTCAACTTCTCGATCTTCTCCTCGGCGGCCGAGTCAGTCGAGCTGTGCCTGTTCGACGTCGACAACGACGGCACCACGACGGAGCGACGGATCCGACTCGACGAGGTCGATGGCCACGTCTGGCACACCGCGCTCACCGATGTCGGTCCTGGTCAGCGCTACGGGTGGCGCATCAATGGCCCGTGGGACCCCGAGAACGGTCTGTGGTGCAACGAGAACAAGTTGCTTCTCGACCCCTATGCAAAGGCCGTCGATGGACTCATCGACTGGGACCAGGCCTGCTTTCCTTATGACTTTGGCAACCCAACGAGTCGAAACGATCTCGACTCCTCAGCTCACGTTTCGAAGAGCGTTGTCGTCAATCCCTATTTCGACTGGGGCCATGACCGTCCGCCAGCCATCCCCCTGAGTGACAGCGTCATCTACGAAGTGCATGTGAAAGGCTTCACCCGCCTGCATCCCGGCATTCCCGAGGATCTGCGAGGCACCTACGCCGGG
Source organism: Acidimicrobiales bacterium (assembly GCA_038212405.1). Taxonomy (GTDB): domain Bacteria; phylum Actinomycetota; class Acidimicrobiia; order Acidimicrobiales; family SZUA-35; genus JBBQUN01. The sequence continues at coordinate 2,473 of JBBQUN010000128.1, forward strand.
CTTTCGCATCCCGTGGCCATCGAGCATCTGACCAGCCTGGGCGTCACGGCGGTCGAACTCCTTCCCGTCCACCAGTTCGTGCACGACAACCACCTACGAGAACAGGGCCTGCGCAACTACTGGGGCTACAACACCATCGCCTTTCTCGCCCCGCACAACGAATATGCCGCGTCGACCACGCCTGGCGGCGCGGTGCAGGAGTTCAAACAAATGGTGCGCTCGCTGCACGACGCAGGCATCGAGGTCATCCTCGATGTGGTCTACAACCACACCGCCGAGGGCAACCACATGGGACCGATCCTGTCGCTCAAAGGCATCGACAATCCGGCGTACTACCGGTTGATGGAAGACGATCGCCGTCACTACATGGACTACACCGGCACCGGCAACTCCATGAACATGCGCCACCCCCACGTACTGCAGCTCATCATGGACAGCCTGCGCTATTGGATCACCGAGATGCACGTCGACGGGTTCCGGTTCGATCTGGCAGCAACGCTCGCTCGCGAACTGCACGAGGTCGACCGGCTCTCGGCCTTCTTCGACATCATCCAGCAGGACCCCATCATCAGCCAGGTGAAGCTCATTGCCGAGCCGTGGGACATTGGCGAAGGCGGGTATCAGGTCGGCAAGTTCCCGCCGCTGTGGTCGGAGTGGAACGGCCGCTACCGAGACAACGTCCGCGACGTGTGGCGCAGCGAGCCCGGAACGGTCGGCGAGTTCGGCGATCGACTCACCGGCAGCTCCGACCTCTATCAAGGAGACGCACGTCGACCGACGGCCAGTGTCAACTTCGTCACTGCACATGACGGCTTCACGCTGGCCGACATGGTCGCCTACAACGAGAAACACAATGACGCCAACGGAGAAGGCGGTCGCGACGGTAGCGACGACAACCGATCATGGAACGTCGGCGTCGAAGGCCCGACCGACGACCCCGAGATTCTCAAGGTTCGCCGTCGCCAACAGCGGAACGTCCTCGTCACCTTGCTGCTGTCGCAAGGCATCCCGATGCTGCTCGGTGGCGACGAGATGGGGCGCAGCCAGGGCGGCAACAACAACGGCTATTGCCAAGACAACGAGGTCTCGTGGTTCGACTGGGAGACGGTCGACACCGATCTCCAGGCATTCACCACCGCGCTCATCGCGTTCCGTTCCGAGCACCCCGTGTTCCGTCGACGCCGCTGGTTCCAAGGCGTGGCCATCCACGGTCACGTCGACGACATTGCGTGGTTCCGGCCGGACGGGGTCGAGATGGAGGCCGGCCATTGGCATGACGCAGGCCCGGCTCGGGTAGCCATGTTCCTCAATGGGTCCGCAATCTCGACTCGCGACAAGTACGGCGAACGCATCAGCGACGATTCGTTCCTCCTCCTGATCAACGCTGACCATGAGTCCCTCGAGTGGAAGCTCCCCGATGCGCCGTTCGCTACAGCGTGGATTCGCATCATCGACACGGCCAGCAGTGCCGCAGCTTCGCAGACCGGTCCGGGTCAGAGCGCTACCTCTGTCATCCATCGGCCCTCTGGCATCGGCGACGCCTCGGTCGAACCGATCGACGCGCTTGGTGGCGACCATGCCACGATCACCGGTGGTGAGTTGCTCACCCTGCCAGCCCGGTCGGTCGTGGTCTTCCAGGCGGTTGCCGCGCCGGTGACCGATGACGAGGATGAAACGGCGGATGGCGAGACCGACGCCGGATTGGTGAAGACATGACAACGAGCGAGCAGCTGGGGGCCGTTCCCACCGATGACGCCACCACGTTCACGGTGTGGGCCCCGTACGCACGACGAGTCGAGATCGACTTGGGCGACCGAAGCATCGACATGACTGCCACCGCCGATGGCTATCACCATTGCACGATCGAGGGCGTGACGAGCGGGCAGCGATATGGCTACCGGCTCGACGGCGGCGATGTGCTGCCAGACCCTGCCACTCGGAGCCAGCCCGACGGGCTGTTCGCTCCGTCAGAAGTCATTGCCTTGGGACGGAACGCGCCGCCGAGTCGCTCATGGGCCGCGCCGAATCTCGATCAACTCGTGCTCTACGAGATCCACGTCGGCACCTTCACCAGCGGCGGAACGTTCACCACCGCCATCGCGCAACTGGACCACCTGGCGTCGCTCGGGATCAATGCCCTCGAACTGATGCCGATCAATCAGTTCCCGGGAGCGCGCAACTGGGGCTATGACGGCGTCTATCCCTTCGCCGCGCAGAACACCTACGGCGGCCGAGCCGGGCTGATCGAGCTCGTCGATGCTGCGCACGCTCGCGGCATCGCTGTGTTTCTCGATGTGGTCCACAACCACGTAGGCCCGGAAGGCAACATGTTCGGCCGCTTTGGCCCCTATTTCACCGACGAGCATCAAACTCCCTGGGGCCCCGCCATCAACGTGGCTGGACCGAACAGTGATCACGTGCGCCGCTTCTACATCGACTCGGCCGTCGAGTGGATCACCAACGTGGGCATCGACGGGCTGCGCCTCGACGCAGTCCACGCCATTGTCGACCCGACGGCTTCGACTTTCCTCGCCGAGCTCTGCGACGCCGTGCATGCAGCAGCGGCTTCCCAGGGTCGCGAGGCCATCGTGATTGCGGAGTCGTCAGCCAACGATCCCCTGGTGATCCGACCGACCGCAGAGCATGGGCAGGGGTGCGATGCCGTGTGGAACGACGACTTCCATCATGGCTTGCGAGTCGCGCTCACCGGGGAACGGCCCGGCTACTACGAGGACTACCGCGGCGTCGACGACCTCGTTCGCTGCTTCGAGGCGGGCTGGACCTTCGAGGGCCGTCATTCCCTCGCTCGTGGGCGACGCCATGGCAAGGCGTTGACGAGCAGCGGTCCTGATGGGGTGCCCTTTCACCAGCTGATCGTGTGCGATCAGAATCACGATCAGATCGGCAACCGGGCGGCCGGTGAACGACTCGATGTTCTGGTCGATCCCGAGCGACGCAAGCTGGCGGCTGCTGCGGTCATGCTGAGCCCCTTCACGCCCATGCTCTTCATGGGCGAGGAGTACGGCGAGCGAGCACCGTTCCCGTTCTTCATCGACCACAGCGATCCGGGCATCGTCGAGGCCACGCGAACCGGTCGTCGGGCCGAGTTCCCCGATCATGCGCCTGCATCGATTCCGGATCCGGCTTCTCCCGACACCTTCGCCTCCGCCATCCTCGATCACACCGTGATGGCCGATCCGCCTCACCTCCAGGTGCTCGAGTTCTATCGAGACCTCCTGCTCCATCGCCAGGCCAACCGGGCGGTCACCGCACCCGATGCCACCACCACGGTTTCGTCGGCTGCCGTTTCGTCGACCACGGTTTCTTCGCCATCGAGCGGTGCGACCATCCAGGTCATACGCCACTTCGACAACAACGAGGTGGCGCTTCTCCTGCATTTCGCTGACGAACCCGGAACGTGGGCCAGCGACGGCTGGACCATCGTGATGGACTCCTCCGACGAGCGCTACGGCGGACCAACGACCGCGTCGACCCAGCAGCGCGGAGTACTTGCTCCCTGGTCGGCACAGTTCGCCCACCGGAGCCGACCATGAGCAGCGGTCGCCGGCCGTTCGTGGCCGCGTACCGATTCCAACTCACACCCGATGCCGACTTCGATGTCGCCGCCAGTTTGGTTCCTTACTTCGCCACGCTCGGGGTCAGCCACCTCTACGTCTCCCCCATCGCCGAGGCGGAGATCGGAAGTCGACACGGATACGACATCACCGACCCGACCAAGGTCCGCGCCGAACTCGGCGGCGCCGATGCGCTCGACCGGTTGTGTGTCGAGCTCGACCGACTTGATCTGGGTCTCATCATCGACATCGTTCCCAACCACCTCTCGATCGCCACACCCGAACGCAACCCGTGGTTCTGGGATGTCCTTCGTCATGGAACGGCAAGCATCCATGCCGATGCGTTCGACATCGACTGGGAGGGCGGTGATGGCAAAGTCCTGTTGCCGGTCCTGACGCAACCGCTCAGCAACGAGATTGCGACCATCACCGGTGCCACGGGAGCGAGCGGAGCAGTCATCGTCCTCAGCACCGGCATGCGCCTTCCCGTCGACGAACCAATCGAGGGTATGGCCCCTGATGCCGTCGCCACGGTGCTTGCCCGTCAGCCCTATCGCCTCGTCCCTTGGCAATCGACCGAACGGAACCAGCGCCGCTTCTTCGAGATCGACTCGTTGGCCGGGGTCGCGGTCGAAGACGAGGCCGTTCGCCGTGATCGACACGCCCTCCTCTCGCAACTCCTCGAGCGTTGGCCGAACATCATCGACGGCGTGCGCGTCGACCACGTCGATGGGCTCGCTCATCCTGACGACTACTTCGTGTGGCTGCGTCAGCTCATCGGGAACGACCGGCTGCTGATCATCGAGAAGATCCTTGTCGGAGACGAAACGCTTCCTGAGCGTTGGCCGGTCGATGGAACAACGGGGTACGAGTTCGCGCTCCTCGTCGACCGTCTGCTGACGAATGATGATGATCTCGCAGCGATGCGCTCGATCTGGGTCGAGGCCACCGGCGATCGCGATTCCTACGACGCGGTCGAGCACACCGCAATCGAGGAAGTGCTCGCCGATCGTCTGCGACCCGAAGTCGAACGGATCCATCGCCTGATCGAGGATGACGACGAACTTGCCGGTGATCGAGGTGTGCAGGCAATCACTGCACTCGTCGTTTCGACCGGTCGCTACCGAACCTACCTGCCGAGTGGCGGCGAACCGGACGCCACGCTGGTCATCGAAGCGGCTGAGCGGGCCCAGCGGGCCCAGCCGTTGGCCGCAGGAGCGATCGCCCGACTTGCAGCCATCATCAGTTCGCCAACGACCGAATCTCAGCATCACGCGCAGACGCTGTTCCAGCAGCTGACCGGCCCGGCCCTGGCCAAAGGTGGCGAAGACCGAGCCCTCTATCGTCACCTTCCCGTTGCCGCACTCAACGAGGTCGGCGGCAACCCTGGCTGCGACGAAGCCACCCCCGCCGACTTCCACCATTGGGCCGCCCGAACAGCTTCGAACCACCCCCGAGCGCTGCTCACCACCTCGACCCACGACACCAAGCGCAGCGGCGACGTCCGGGCCCGGCTCCTGGCCCTCGCTCAACAGCCCGAGATCTGGCGGTCGCTGGTCGACGCGTGGCGAACTCCACTCGATCTGCATCCGGCTGACACGCTGCTGCTGTTGCAATCGGTGATCGGCACCTGGCCGATCACCGAACAGCGCCTCGCCGACTACCTGATCAAAGCGCTGCGCGAAGCCGCACTTCGCTCCTCATGGATCGACCCCGACACCGACTACGAATCCAAGGTGACAGCCAGCGTGGCTGCCTCACTCGCCGATGAGTCGTTCGTCACCGACATCGAACGCGTCGTTGCGTCGATCAAGGCAAGGGCGGCAACGAACTCGCTCACCCAAACGCTGCTCCGCCTCACGGCACCCGGTATTGGGGATCTCTACCGGGGCAGCGAGGTTGCCGATTTGTCGCTCGTCGATCCTGACAATCGTCGCCGACTCGATTGGGAACCGCTGCATGACCTCAGCGCAGCGAGCGATGAGCTCGACGTTGCTTCAGCGTTGAGGATCTCGTTGGACCTGGCAAAGATGACGCTCATCAAACGGACGCTCACCAGCCGACGAGCAACGACAACGGCATCGGCATCGGCATCGGCAACGAACTACGAGCCCATCGTCTCGAGCGATCCGAGCGTCCTTGCCTATCGGAACGCCGACATGCTCGTGGTGGTCGCACTCGGCACCCCACCCGTTGACCCGAGCGCAACCATCGTCCTGCCCGCCGGCACGTGGCACAACGTGCTCCGGTCGGCACAACCGCTCCTTGCCGGTGTCGTCGAACTGGGACACATCATCGACGACGACCTCCCGATGGCGCTCCTCGAGAAGGGGCAGTAGCACCAAAACCGGCAAGGAGTTCGGCGCAGCGGTCGGGTCGTTCCCAGTGTGGGACATGTCCGACATCGCTCCAGATCGGCACTGCCGGGCGGCGGAGCGCCGCAGCCGTGAAGTAGGTCTCGGAGGAGGGGGCGACGGTTCCGATCACAGCCAGCCGCTACGTCGGAAGGCACGGTACAACCCAACGCACACGATCGCCATCACCGCAAGAATGAGTGGATAGCCAACGCGTGACTCGAGCTCTGGCATGTGTTCGAAGTTCATGCCGTAGATACCAGCGAGCATGGTCGGCACCGCAGCAATCGCCACCCATGCCGAGATGCGACGCATGTCGTCGTTCTGACGAAGGCTGACCTGAGCCGAGTTCGCAGCAAGGGCGGCAAGAATCAAGTCTCGCAGCGTTTGGAGTTGGTCGACTTCTCGCATCAGGTGATCGTTGATGTCACGAAAGTAGGCATCCCAGCCACGATCCTGGATGACCAACTGGTCGCTGCGCAGCACGGCGATCGACGTGATCAGCGGGTGCATGGCGCGGTGCAGTTGGAGAACCTCGCGTTGCAGGAAGTAGATCCTCGAGACGACCCGACTGCTGTGGTTCCTCTGGTGGTCGGAGAAGACGTCGAGCTCGACCTCGTTGACGTCATCATCGAGCCCGTCCAACACGTGTTGATAGGCGTCGACGACCACATCGAGAATCGCGTGCAATACTTCGACCGGTCCAGCGCTCAGAGCCGCCTCGTCGCTCTCGAGGCGGGTGCGCACTGCGGCGAGCGGCACGGGCTCACCGCGACGCACCACCACGACCGCATGTTCGTTGCAGAGGATCTGGATCTCGCCGAACTCGACCGACTCCGGCTCATCGAGATAGCGAGCCGTTCGCATGTCGACGAACAACCAATCGCCGTATCGCTCGGCCTTGGGGCGCTGCTGCGCTTTGATGAGGTCTTCCGCTGCGAGCGGATGCAAACCAAAGGTCTCGACCAACGTCTGGATTTCGCCTTCGGACGGGTCATGAAAACCGGCCCAAACGAATCCGCCATCGGCTTTGGCATGGTCGACCAGTTCACGAAGCGGCCCGGTCAGTTGGCGGACACCGTCACGGTAGAGGACGGCGTCGACGAGCATGACAACAGCATGCCATCGAGCACTGCGATCGGTGCTACAAACGTCAAACGCCATCGAACAGATTCGAGACACTGATGACCACCATGCGCCAGCTGCAATCGCTCGTCACACCCGACTCAATGCTCCAACTCTCGATCGTCGACGTCGAGCGACCAACGCCTCGGCCGCACGAGATTCTGGTGGAAGTGCAAGCAACGCCGATCAATCCCTCCGACCTCGGCCTCCTCCTGGCCGGCGCAGACCTCACCACGTTGGTTGCCGGCGGTTCCGAGTCGCACCCGACCCTGGAGGCGCAGCTTCCTCCTGCGGTGTTCGCTGCGATGGCCGGCCGCGTTGGCGAGTCGTTGCCGGTCGGTAACGAGTCGGCTGGTGTCGTGGTCGAAGCCGGCGATTCAGACGAGGCCAGGGCTCTCCTGGGCTCCACCGTCGCCGTGCTCGGTGGCGCGATGTACGCCGAGTATCGCTGCGTCCCGGTGGCCAGCGCTCTCGTGCTCCCCGACGGAACCGACCCGCGCGACGGTGCGTCGATGTTCGTCAATCCACTGACCGCCCTGGCCATGACCGAGACCATGAGGCGAGAGGGCCACACGGCGCTCGTTCACACCGCAGCGGCTTCGAACCTGGGTCAAATGCTCAACAAGATCTGCATCACCGACGGCATCGAGCTGGTCAACATCGTCCGCAAGCCCAGCCAGGCCGAGTTACTCCGTTCGATTGGCGCCTCCCACATCGTCGATTCGAGCAGCGACTCGTTCCGTGACGACCTCATCGCTGCGCTGACCACCACCGGCGCCACCATCGCCTTCGACGCCATTGGTGGTGGGCCCCTTGCCGGTCAGATCCTCTCGGCCATGGAGGTGGCGGCGATCGCCAATGCCGAGGGCTACAGCCGCTACGGCTCGACCGTTCACAAGCAGGTCTACATCTATGGTGGCCTCGACCGCGGACCAACCGAGCTGTCTCGCAACTACGGCACGAAGTGGAGCATCGGCGGCTATCTCCTCACCAACTTCATCAACGATGTCGGACCCGAGGTGGCCGGGGCGTTGCGTCAGCGAGTGGTCGAGGAGATGCTCACCACTTTTGCCAGCAGCTACACCACCGAGCTCACGCTCAGCCAGGTACTCGACCCGGCGCAGGTTGCTGTCTACGCCAAGCAGGCGACGGGCGAGAAGGCGCTCATCCGACCGAACAGCTGAGCGGATCCCGGCGCCTGGCTACCAGGCGCCGGCTCAGATCGTCTTGGCGAAGTGGGCGATGCTGCGGGCTGTTTCGTAGCTGATGTCGGGGCAGGCAAGCGAGAAGATCTCGGTCCCGTGAATCGTGCCCATCACCTGGCGACATTGCGCATTGACACCAGCCCGTACGAGGAGGCGGTAGAACTCGACGCCTTCGTCGCGCAGCGGATCGCATTCGTTCACGCTGATCATGGTGGGCGGGAAGCTCTTGACGTCTTCCTCGGTGGCGAACGATGGCCAGGCCAGCGGATTGCCAGCGTCGAACTCCTCGATGCCATAGGCGATCCGGCCCTGGTTGTGGTGAAGCCCGAGCAGGATCCCCTCGTTCTCGATCGACGATGGGAACCGATCCTGCGGCCACTCACCGGCGATGTACGGGCACAGGGCGTACAGACCACGAATCAGTTCGAGGTCGCCGTCTTGGCTGAGCTTCAGGGTGGTGGCGATCGACAGGTTCCCGCCACCCGACTCGCCGGCAACGATGATGTGCGCCGGGTCGATACCGAGTGAGTCGGCATTGTCGATGATGTACTTCAGCCCCGAGACGCAGTCGTTGAGACCAGCGGGGAACGGTTCGACCTCGGGTGCGCTCGACGCAATGAGGCAGTTGCGGAAGTCGACCATGGCCACCGCGACGCCCTGGTTGGCGATGATGCGGCCCCACGATCGATACATGCCGTCGAACGCCGACAGCGACTGCATGCCTCCGCCGTGGATGTAATAGACGCAGGGCATGGCGACATCGGCCGAGCCGTCGGCGACCTTCGGGCGCATGAAGTTCATCTTCACGGTGTTCCCGTCGGGCTGCGAGGTGAACTCGAAGTCATGGATGTCGAGGCCGGCCGACGGTGCGACCTCTTCGTTGTCGAGCATGGCGAGACCGGCAACCATCATGGCCTGCATGGCCTTGGCCTCTGGCGTGTTGTTCTGTGCCAGCAACGTGGCTCGATCGGCGACATCGGAGCCGGACGGCTCGGGCATGGCGCCCATCACGGCCTTGATACGCGGGTCGATTCGAGGGTCGGTCGTGATCTTGCTCATGGGGGGACGCTACGTGGTGCCGCCATGGTTGACCAGTCGGTCAACCGATCCCGGTTGGGCCGGACTCGGTGCTGGTCGCCGGACTAACTTCACCAATGCCATGACACTTCCAATCGCCGACCGCTGGTTCGAGCAACGCCGAATCGATGATGCCATCACCCTTCTGTGGGAACCGCACGTCGTCCCACTGATGCGCTGCAACATCTGGCATGTCCTCGGTCGTGATCGAGACCTGGTGATCGACACCGGAATGGGCGTGGCCAGCCTCGTCGATGCCATGAGCGAGCTCATCGCAAAGCCGGTCCTGGCTGTCGCCACCCATGGTCATGACGATCACATCGGCTCGCACCACGAGTTCTCCGACGTACTCGCCCACCCGTTCGAGTCGAGCCAGTTGGAACATCCAACGATGCGGTCCCTGGACCCGCTGGTTGCCTGGGGCCCCCAAGTGATGGCCGGCCTCGAGCGCTCTGGTTACTCGATGAGCGACCCGCTCTTCGTGACTGCGCTTCCCGCTGGCTACCAGTTGGCGTCGTTCGCTCAGCAATCGGCGAGAGTCACCCGCCTCATCGACGACGGCGACACCGTCGATCTCGGCGATCGGCAGTTCGAGGTCCTCCATCTGCCTGGGCACTCCCCCGGCTCGATCGGACTCTGGGAGGCAGCGACCGGATTGCTGTTCTCCGGCGATGCGGTCTACGACGGTCCGCTCCTCGATGAGCTCGACGACTCCAACATCGTCGATTACTGCGCAACGATGCGGCGCCTACTGGAACTGCCCGTCAACGTGGTACACGGCGGCCATGATCCAAGCTTCGGTCGAGACCGGCTTCGCGCCATCGCTCGGTCCTACCTCGAACGTCGGGCTTAG
>JBBQUN010000129.1:0-12608 GCA_038212405.1 Acidimicrobiales bacterium
CGACGGATCGAAAGAAACGCGGATTGCCGAGACGATCGACCATCCCGACGTGCTCATCACCGGGCACCCGTATGTCGACATCTGGCAGGCCGTGCGACCGGCCGTCCTCGGCATCGACGAGTGGCCCGTGATCCCCAAGGGGACCGATTGGAAGCGTGGGATCTGCACCGAGTTCGGGTTCACGGGCGAGCCGGGTGAAATGTGGAAACGGATCCTGAGCCGGGTGTCGGGGTACCGCGATCTCGAACCGGGTCTCGTTGGCGCGGTCGAGCAACTCATCGACTTCGTTGCCCCGCCGCCGGTTGACTGAACCAACGGTCGATCCTCGACGCAGGAGAAGCCTCAGCCTCGTCGGGCTGGTCGTGACGATGTGGTGTCGGCCAATGCTCGACTGACTTCGAGTGGCGTCAATCCCGGTGTCGACAACGACGACCCGTCACGAGGCTTGAACCACACTTCGGGATCGATGACCGATGCGTCGACTGGTTTGTTGAAGATGTAGCCCTGCATCACGCTGACACCAAGCTCGAGCAGTTGGCGAACCTGGAGTTCGCTCTCGACTCCCTCGGCAACGATGGTCATGTCGAGTGCCTTGGCCATGGCGATGATGGCCTCGATGATCGCTCGGTTCGAGGTGCCCCGTTCCATCGAGTCGACGAAGGTCTTGTCGATCTTGAGCGTGGTCACCATGTCGAACTGTTTCACGTAGCTCAACGACGATTGACCGGTCCCGAAATCATCGATCGCCAAGTTCACACCCAGGTCACGGATGTCTCGCAACATCTTGAGGCCGTCGAGATGATCAACGATCACGTCCTCGATGATCTCGAGGACCAGCTGCTCAGCGGGAAGCCCGCTCCAAGCAAGGATGTCGGCCACCCGCTGTGGAAGCTGGGAGTCGAGCAACTGTTGCTCGGCGATGTTGACCGACATACGAATGCTGCGGGCATCGGTCGACAAATGGTTCCACACCGCAGCCTGGGCGCACGCCTCTTTCAACACCATCTCGCCGATACGGGCCATCATTCCCGTTTCCTCCGCGACAGCCAGGAATTCGCCGGGGCCGATCAATCCGCGTGTCGGGTGGTTCCACCGAACGAGGGCCTCGAAGCCATAGAGCCGTTTTTGGGTCACGTTGACCAGCGGCTGGTAGAAGACGACCAGCTGACCATCGTCGAGTGCCCGCACGAGGTCACGTTCGATGTCGAGGCGATTCATCACCCGTTGACGCTGCGCCTCATCGAACACGGCGTAACCGCTGCGGCTCTTCTTGGCTCGATACATCGCGGCATCGGCGTCTCGAACCAGATCCTCGGGCTTGCGCGGATCGGCTGGCATCGCAATGGCAACACCAATCGAGGTCGAAACCACCTGCGCTGCGCCATTGAGCGAGACCGGCTGTTGGAACGACTTGAGAATCTGCTCGGCAACCGCAAGGACCGACCGCTCCGACAGCAAGTCTCGGCAGACGACAACGAACTCGTCACCACCGAATCGGGCAACCAGATCGGTACCCCGAACCGCGCTCTTCAATCTCGTTGCCACGATTCGCAGCAGTTCATCGCCCGCTTCGTGACCCATCGAGTCGTTGATGACCTTGAAACGATCGAGATCGAGAAAGAGGACGCCGAGCACCGTGTCGTTCTTCTTCGCACGCTCCGATGCCCGTTCGAGTTCGACGAAGAGCGAGTGGCGATTGGCGAGTCCGGTCAGGTTGTCATGCTGAGCCTGATGCTCGGCCTGAGCAAGCGATTGCACGTTGTGGCGTTGCGACCACGTCTGCCAGATTGCGCCGATGCCTCCGCCGATCGCGCCAACGGCACCCGACGCGCCGGCAATGACCAAGGAGTATTGGGCAAGATCGGCGAACAAAAAGAGCACGGCAAGCCAAACAACGGCTGTGGCAATGCCACAGCCGATCACTATCCCTGGTGACAGGGCTACGCGGCGGTCGTACACCCTCCTCATTTCGGCACGACGTTGCCGGACTTGAGCCTCAGGTCGGCCACACTTCTGCCGATACTCGGTCTGAAGCAGAATCGAAGCGCCAGCCCGCCACTGAGCTTCCACGCACACGCACGAATACCCTGCAGCCCGACCACGCTCAGCCCGCCCAGCCAGTACCGGAAAGGAGGCCTTGCTCTCTTCATGACCACCGAACGCTCACGAACGCCAAGCTTGGCCCTCAGCCGGCACGCCCAGATGGCCGAAGCCTTCGAGATCTTCGCCTCGGGTATGGGTCCGTTCATCGATGAACGCATGACTCGGTACTTTGCCGACGATCCCTCGTGGGAAGAGGCAGCAGCCAACCGGATGGGTCGCGCCAATGAGCACGGCGCCGCTGATCCGCTGTTCCAGCTGCTCGTTCTTCGCCGATTTTGGGCGCCGGTTTTCGCTGACTTCTTTGGCCAGGATCTTCGCGGTCTGATTGCCCAACTGGTCGAGGCCAGAAACCTCTGGGCCCACTTCAACCTGCCCGATGACACGGCCTACCTCGACCGAATACTGCTCGCGATCGAGCGTATTCTTGCCCCAGTCGATCCCGACCCGGTTCGACACCTGCGACAACTTCGTGGCCGGTTGAAGAACCCGGTCACCGACGACGACGAAGCGGAGATCTACGAGTCGTCAGTCGACATCGTCGCACTGCGCACCCAGCTCGGAGAGAGCGAAGGTGCGTTCCAGGACGTGCAAGCACAACTCGACACCGTGAAACAACAGCTCGACGTCAGCCGAAAGGCGTCGGCCGGCAAGCAACTACGATTGACGCAGCTCGAGCAAGAGCTCTTCGAACGTGAGGGCAAAGCGACGGAATTGGCGACGGCGATCGAGTTCGAACGAGTCACTCGCAACCGAGTCGAGTGGCTCTTCGTCAGCTTCATTGCCGTCATGCTCGTGGTGATGGTGTTGCTGGCGCAGACCTGATCCTCGTTACCGCAAAGCGGAACGGGTGATCACGCGAAGTATCGATCGCACCACGGCATCGGCGCCTTGTGGGTGCATGACCAGGCCATCGTGGTCGAGTCCGGGCACCGTGACGACACAGAGATGATCGAGCCGTCGCTCGAGGTCGTTCGCTGCTGCCAAACTCCCCGTCCCGACGCATGGCCCCGCAGCGAGCGCACGCGCCTCGAACCCGGCCGGCTCCGGTTCGACTCGGAGCATTTCGATCGGGAGATCGAGGCGTTCGATGACCCTCGAGATCGACGGGTCGAGCAGCAGTTCGCTGCCATCGAACCACACCGCAGCTTCGTTGGTTCGACGTCGCACTCGAGGTGGCGCTCCGCAGAGATCGTGGAGCACCACGTCGTCGAAGACGTGCTGGGCAAGACCGGGGATGCCCGTGCGCCTTGCCGACAGCAGCGCTGCATCCCGATCGGCGTAGACGATGCGCAGCTGGCGCAGTACCGGGAGTAACGCAGCATCAATGGCCTGGCGTGGGTCGCCGCTGACCTCGAGCGGCATGCCACCATCGACCAACACTGCACCAAGAACGCGGTCGGGCATCGCGGCGGCAACGTGCATCGCAGCCCAAGCGCCGGTGCCGTGGCCAACGACGACGCATCGGGTCGGCTCGTTACTCGAGCTGGCGCCATGGGTGCTTTCGAAATAGTCGAGAACGGCGACGGCATCAGCGACATGGCGGGCGACTCCGTACGGCTCCGACACCTCAGCACTCGCCGCTCGGCCTCGCGCTTCGATCGACAACGAGGTAGCTGTTTCGTCGAGGCGGGACGTCACCAGACGCCACACAACGGCATTCGACGCCAGATCGTGGAAGAAGAGCACGACTGGCGATCGCTGACTCGGCATCGGTCCAGCGACCTCGACGGACAACTCGCCCCCCTCGACCGGGACCGAGATCGAGCGTCGCTGCGTCATGGAAATGAACCTACCCCCAGCCACCGCCCTGGAATGGGCGCGTCCTCCATGGTCGACTTCGACAGGAGCCACCAAACGACTTAACGTCTCGCTCCATGGACCTTCGACTCGACGACAAAGTAGCCCTGATCACCGGCGGATCCCGTGGCATTGGCAAGGCGATCGCCACGATGTACGCCGAAGCCGGCGCCAAGGTGATGATCGTTTCCCGCAAGGCTGAGACCCTCGAATCCGCGGCGGCCGAAATCGGTCACGGATGCGAATGGTTGGCGGCGAACACTGGTGATCCCGACTCGGCCGCCCTCGCGATCGATGCGACCATCGAACGACTCGGCGGTCTCGACATCCTCGTCAACAATGCCGCAACCAATCCCTACGCCGGCCCCATGATCGATGTCGATGCCGGCCGTTGGGAAAAGACCCTTCAGGTCAACCTCACCGCTCCGTTGATCTGGACCCAGGTCGCCTGGCAAAAGACGATGAAGGAACACGGTGGGGTCGTCATCAACATCTCATCGGTCGGTGGTCTCAGCACCAATGCTGTGATCGGTGTCTATGACCTCACCAAGTCGGCGCTGATCCACATGACCGAGCAGCTCGGCGCCGAACTCGGCCCGAAGGTCCGAGTCAATGCCATCTGCCCTGGCCTCGTGAAGACCGACTTCGCCCGGCTCCTCTGGGAAGGTGAGCGCGGTGTTGGCGTCGCCGAGAAGTATCCGCTGAAGCGCCTGGGCGAACCCGAAGACATCGCAGCGGCGGCGCTCTATCTCGCGAGCGATGCCGGTAGTTGGATCACAGGCCAAAAGATCGTGCTCGACGGCGGCGGGCTCGTTGCCTTCCCCAACTTCGACTGATCCCGACGGCCGCGCCCGTCATCGATCGGCATTCTGCGGCACAATGGCACTCGTGGTACCAGAGCGCTCCAAAGGCATCCGTTGAAGGACACGATTCGGCTTGGCAAAGTTGCCGGTATCCCGGTTGGCGTGCACTGGAGCGCGCTCGTCGTTGGTGTGGTCGTCACCGTATTCCTCGCTCTTCGAATCTTGCCAGGAGCCGACAGAACAGCGGCCTCGACCGACCTTTGGTTGGCATCCATCGCAGGCACGCTGCTCTTCTTCGCCTCACTCCTTGCTCACGAATTTGGCCACGCCTTCATGGCTCGCCGCCACGATGTCGGAGTCATCGGACTGACGCTCTGGGTGTTGGGCGGCATGGCAAAGCTCACCCGCCAAGCCCCGACGCCGCGCGCTGAGTTCCAGATCGCCATTGCCGGCCCGGCAGCCAACGTTGTTTGCGGCGTGCTCTTCGGTTCGTTTGCCTGGCTGCTCTACGGCAAGGAGTACTGGATCCTCGGTGGCGCAGTATGCGTCTGGCTTGCCGCCGTCAACGTGCTGTTGGCCGTCACGAACTTGGCGCCAGGTTCGCCACTCGATGGCGGCCGCGTGTTGGCCGCGTTCTTGTGGCGTCGCAGCGGAAATGCTGAACGGTCCCGCCTCATCGCTGCCCGTATGGGCATGGCCCTCGGACTCCTCATCGTCGCCCTGGGCCTTGCCGAGTCGCTATGGGCCGGGCGCCTCTCGGGCTACATGACCATTGCCATCGGCCTCTTCATCGCCGCAGCGGCCAAGGGTGACATTGCCGGGGCCGCCATTCGGGCACGGCTCGATGCAACGAGACTCGACGCCTTGATGGTGCGCTATCCAGCAGCCGTGCCCGATGGTTCGTCAGCCAAACAGTTTCTCGACTGGAGCAACCATCAGCCCGTGCGTTCTGCCAATCCCGTCACTCGTTGGGACAACGAACCGCTTGGCTACCTCACGTCGTCCATGGTCGCCGGCGTCCCCGATGCCGATCGATCCTGGACCACCGTGGGTACGGTCATGCTGCCAGCCCATCTGACGCCGAGAGCGTGGGATTTCGAGTCGGTCGCCACCGTGCTCGACCGACTCGATGTTGCCCTACCATCGGTGATCGTCGTGCATGACCCGCGAACTCGGCAGGCACTTGGCACGATCAGCGACGACCAAATCGTTGCGCTTTTCGCTTCACCCGATTGGTGGGGCCGAGACCGACAGCCGACTCTCACGCCAACGAAACCGCCTGCGCCCATTCCCGCTGGACTCCGCTGACCGTTTCGTCACGCCAGAACTCATCACGCTCGCTAGCATCTCGAACGTGACGAGCGTCGAAGCATCAAGCCGAGACCGACGCATACCACCGCCCTGGATTCGCCGGGCCATCATTGCTTGGTGGCTGACCGGCGCCGCGATCGCCCTCACCTTCGTCTTGGTGCGCGAGCTCCAGAGCCTCCTCACCCAAATCGTCATGGCACTCTTTCTGTCGTTTGCGATCGAGCCGGTCGTCGACAAGCTGGAGCGACGAGGCATCGGCAGAGGAACCGCGACCGTCATGGCCCTGCTCGGCGTCGTTGCCTCGATCGTGATTTTCCTGGCGATGATGGGCACGCTCATCGCTGACCAGCTGAATCAGCTCGTCGACGACCTGCCGGTCTACGTCGAGAGCGCGCAGCAATGGCTCGATAGCACCGTCGGCATCCAGGTCAGTGCCGATGATCTGCTCAGCCAACTCCAGCCCGGCGGCGAAGCATCGAAGTTCGCCAGCAATCTCGCCGGCGACCTGTTGGGCTTTGGCACGACGATCGCCAACGTGCTGTTCCAAGTCTTGACCGTGACGATCTTCGCGTACTACTTCTCGGCTGACGGACCCCGGCTTCGGCGGGCAGTCTGCTCGGTGTTTCCTCCCGCCCGTCAGCACGAAATCCTGCGCGTGTGGGAGCTCGCCATCACCAAGACCGGTGGCTACATCACCTCTCGGACGATCCTGGCTGTCATCTCCGGCACCTTCCACTGGGTGGTCTTCGCGTCGTTGGGACTTCCCTCACCCATCGCACTCGGCATCTGGGTTGGGATCATCTCGCAGTTCATTCCGGCGATCGGGACCTACCTTGCCGGCATCTTGCCGGTGCTGGTTGCCGTCGGTGTCGAACCTTCGAAGGCGCTGTGGGTGGTCGCCGCCATCGTCGTCTATCAGCAGATCGAGAACTACCTCCTCCAGCCTCGAATCACCGCCCAAACGCTCGACATGCACCCTGCCATCGCCATTGCCGTCGTTCTCGCCGGCACGCAACTCTTTGGCGTCGCCGGCGCACTCTTGGCCCTGCCTCTCGTTGCCACACTGACGGCGTTCTCGACGGCATACATCGAGCGTCACGAACTGGTGGACAACCGCTTGATCGATCAAATCATTGTCGATCAAATCCTGGTCGATCAAAGCATGGCCGAGCAGAGCATGGCCGAGCAGAGCTTGCCGGGAACACCCGAGGCCGAAGAAGGGTTGGAAGCACCATGAGTACGAGTCCCCCTTCATCCACCGTCGACTTCTACTGGCGCCCCGGTTGCCCGTTCTGTATGATGCTCGAACGATCCCTCGAGAAGCAGAACGTCCCGTTCACGAAAAGGAACATCTGGGACGATCCTGACCATGCCGCAACCGTCCGCTCCCTCGCCAACGGCAACGAAACCGTCCCCACGGTCGTTGTCGGCAACTGGTTTGGCGTCAATCCGTCCGCCAACGAAGTGATCGCAGCGATGAAAACCGAAGCGCCGGAACTTCTTCGCTAAACCTTGAGGAAGCGGGGCCTCAACCGCTCTGAACAGGTCGAACCGGTCGAGATCGGTCGCTTCACCTGCCGCTCGCCATTTACTCCACTGGTTTATGCGATATGATCGGTCGACTCATACAGCCGTGCGAGCGGCCGATGGAGTCACCACCGCCGTCCAGTACATCGGAGAGTCACCGTGTCGCAAGACAACGGAAGAAAAGCGCTTCACGCCTATGTCAGCGATGACGCCCATGACCAGTGGCATGGATTTGCCGCCGAACAAGGGGTGAGCGTCAGCGCCAT
Source organism: Acidimicrobiales bacterium (assembly GCA_038212405.1). Taxonomy (GTDB): domain Bacteria; phylum Actinomycetota; class Acidimicrobiia; order Acidimicrobiales; family SZUA-35; genus JBBQUN01. Next base: position 7,808 of record JBBQUN010000129.1, read on the forward strand.
TCTCGAGGCACTTGCTCCGGAACTGATCGTCGACGACCAGGAACCTACCGAGGGCGAGAACCTGAGTGAGCGACTCGATACGGTGATTCGAGCCGCTCGCCGAATCGACGCTGAACGTCGCCGCCGCCGCCGCTGAACGAGCGTCACCAAACGATCGTCACCAAACGATCGTCACCAAACGATCGTTGATGAGCATCTTCATCCCGAGCTTTCCTGCCCCTCTCTGGTCGGTCGAAGCGATTCGACCGACCTTTTCGCGTCTGGGGTTCGCGCCGGCCGTGGTGTGATTGCCACCTCATGCACCCGCAGCCGGGTTCCGGTTCGCTAGCGTCAGACCCTCTGCTGATCGATGCAGCCGAAAGGAGACCGACGTGACAACGAACGACGACATGCTTCCCTTCGCCCGTGAGGTGATCGACGTTCCCGTTGCCGATGAGCTCGGTGAGTCCTTCCTGGCCTATTCGTTGTCGGTCATCACCTCGCGTGCCATCCCCGATGTCCGCGATGGCCTCAAGCCGGTGCAACGCCGCATCCTCTATTCGATGTACCGCATGCGGTTGCTCCCGGAGAACTCCCACCGCAAGTGCGCCCATGTCGTTGGTGATGTGATGGGCAAGTTCCATCCCCACGGCGATGCTGCGATCTATGACGCACTGGTGCGCCTGGGTCAGGACTTCGCCAAGCCGGTCATGCTCATCGACCCTCAGGGCAACTTCGGCACCCTCGATGATCCGCCGGCAGCGCAGCGATATACCGAGTGCAAGCTCACCCGAGCCGCCATCGATCTGGTCGGCGAGATCGACGAAGAGACCGTTGCCTTCCGGTCGACCTATGACGGTGAAACGCAGGAACCCGCCTATCTGCCGGGCCTCCTACCGAACCTGTTGGTCAACGGTACGTCCGGCATCGCGGTTGGTATGGCCACCAACATGCCAACCCACAACCTGCTCGAGGTCTACGAGGCCATCAAGCTGGTCATGACCAAGCGTCGGCCCCGGCCGACCATCGACGAGCTCATGGCGGTGCTGCCCGGTCCCGACTTCCCCACCGGGGGCATGGCAATCGACGACGACCTGCGCACCATCTACGAGACGGGCCGCGGTTCGATTCGCATGCGGGCAACGGCCGAGATCGTCGATGTCACGCGCGCACGGCAAGGACTCGTCTTCACCGAGCTCCCCTATCTCGTTGGTATCGAGCGAGTCATCTCGAAGGTGAAGGAACTCGTCAACGCAGGCAAGCTCAACGGCGTTGCCGACGTGAAGAATCTCTCGGACCGCAAGTCGGGCCTGCGGCTGGTCATCGAGGCCAAGGCTGGCATCAGACCCGAGTTGCTGCTGGAACAGCTCTACCGACTCACCCCGTTGGAAGAGACGTTCGGCGTCAACAACGTGGTGCTCGTCGAGGGCACACCGACCACGGTCGGCCTGTACGAGCTGTGCCAGCACTACATCGACCACCGCCTCGACGTCGTGGTCAAGCGCTCGGAATTTCGCCTGCGAGAGGCGACGGCCCGCCGCCACATCATCGAGGGCTTGCTGATTGCGGTCGACAACATCGACCTGGTCGTCTCGATCATTCGTACGTCGGCGAACTCCGGTGAGGCGCGTGAGCGCCTGATGGAGCAGCTGACGCTGAGCTACGACCAGGCCGAGTGGATTCTCGACCTGCGATTGCGCAGGCTCACGGCGTTGGCCTACGACGAGCTGGTCTTGGAGCGAACGACGCTCGCCGACACGATCGCCGATCTCGAAAAGATCCTCGGTTCAGAACAGCGTCAGCGCACCATCGTGTTGAAGGAGCTGGGCGAGGTCGCCGAGCGCTACGGCACGCCCCGACGCACCCGCATCATCGGGACCGACGACGTCCCCGACCTCGAGGCGCTGGTCGAGTCTGTGGTCGCCGACATCGAGGACGACCCGTGTGTCATCACCCTTTCGGCGTCTGGATTGATTGGTCGCGAACCCATCGGCACGTCGAAGTCGTTCAGCGCCAGCCGCCACGACGTCGTGACCGCTTCGTTGACCACCTCGTTGCGTTCTCCGGTACTTGCCATCACGTCGAACGGACGGGTGTTGTCGGCCGTCGTCAATGATCTCCCCGAGGTCGGTGGTCGTAGCCGAGGGCGCGATGCCACCGAGGTCTTCGCTACCGATCGCAACGAGACCATCGTCGGGCTGCTCCCCGGTGTCGCCACTGGGCAGGCGGTTGACCCACCGATCCTCTTCGTGACCACGCTCGGCAAAGCGAAACGAATCGACCTCCCGACCATCATCGAGGTCACCAGCGGCCGCCTCGTGATGAAGCTCGACGAGAAGGACCGCATCCTGGCGGTGCTCTCGGCCCCCGACGATGCCGAAGTGGTGCTGACCACCTCCGACGCTCAGACGCTGCGCACCGCAGTCGACTCGATCAGCACGCAGGGACCAGCCGCTCGCGGCGTTGCTGCCATGGCGCTCAAGGGCAATGCCAAGATCCTGGCGGCCGGGCTCGCGTCGGACGACGCCGTCATCATCTCGGTCACCGATACCGGAACAGCCAAGTCGACCTCGGTCGAGGAGATCCCCACCAAGGGTCGAGGCACTGGCGGCGTCCGCCTCACCAAGTTCAAAGACGAGCAACGGCTCGACTACGCCTGGATCGGTGTGCCCGATCGCATCGTCGCCATCGTTGGTCAAGAAGACGCACCAACCAAACCCGACAACACGCCCGAATCCATTGGCATGCGCCCGACACGCCGAGACGGATTCAGCTCCCCCACCCCCCGCAGGATCCTCCACATCGGCTCACTCCGTTGGTAAGAACGACGTTGGCAAGAACGACGTTGGCAAGCACGACGTTGGCAGTGATCACGTTGGCAGGAAGATAACGCTCTCATGGCAACAAAGAAGAACGACTACAACGCAACCCACATCCAGGTCCTCGAGGGCCTCGATGCCGTGCGCAAGCGCCCCGGTATGTACATCGGCGGCACCGGAACCGACGGTCTCCACCACTTGGTGTGGGAGATCATCGACAACGGCGTCGACGAGGCGGCTGCGGGTTTCGCCTCGCACATCGAGGTCGTGTTGCACCGAGACGGCTCCATCGAGGTGAGCGACGACGGCCGGGGTATTCCCATCGATTCCAAGCCCGATGGCCGCACTGCGCTCGAAATCGTGTTCACCGAGCTTCATGCCGGCGGCAAGTTCGGCTCGGGCGCCTATAGCTCATCGGGTGGCCTCCACGGTGTCGGCGCCTCGGTCGTCAACGCGCTCGCTTCCAAGCTGGTGGCCGAAGTCGACCGTGAGGGTGCCACCTGGCGGCTGTGCTTCGAATCGCGCGTCCCCGGCAATTATTTGAAGGACGGCACCTTCAAGCCAACTTCGACCCTGGCCAAGGTCAAGCAAGTCCCGAAGAACCGCACCGGCACGCGAGTTCGTTATTGGCCCGATCTCGACATCTTCGATCCCGAGGCCGCCATCGAATACCAACGGGTGCGCGATCACGTCGCCAGGGTCTGTTTCCTTGTTCCCGGGCTTCACATCAAGTTGCACGACCGCCGTAACGGCGGCATCGATGCCGAAGAGTTCATCGCTGCCGGTGGTCTCGCCGACTACGTCGACTACCTCTCGATCGGTGAGAACATCACCGACATCATGACGATCCGCCAAGACGCCACCTTCGAAGAGAAGGTCCCCGTCGATGGCAAGATGACCGATGTCGTGCGTCCCTGCACGGTCGACATCGCGATGCGCTGGGTGAAGGGTTACGACTCGACCATCGTCAGCTTCGTCAATACCATTCCCACGTCCGAAGGTGGCACCCACGTCAAGGGCTTCGAACGAGCGCTGTCGTGGGTTGCCAACGACATTCTCCTCGGCGATGCGAAGAAGCTGAAAAAGCTGGCCAAGGACAACAACGACAAGGCGACGCCTTCCGACGTGCAAGAGGGCCTGGTCGCGGCGGTCAAGATCACGTTCCCCGAGCCCCAGTTCAAAGGTCAAACCAAGCAGGAGCTCGGCACGCCGGCAGCCCAGAAGATCGTCTACGAAGCCGTCAAAGCCGGCTTCTCTGACTGGTCCAGCGGCGGCGGCAAGAAGCTCCAGATCAATGCACTCAAAGAGAAGATGACCCAGGCGGTCCTCAACCGGGTGCTGGCCAAGCAACAGCTCGAGACTCGCCGCAAGGCGGCCAACCTCGGCAACAACGGCATGCCAGACAAACTGGCCGACTGCCGCAATCACGGGCCAGATTCCGAACTCCTGATCGTCGAGGGAAACTCGGCGGCCGGGCCGGCAAAGGCAGGCCGAGACGCCGAGATCATGGCGGTGCTGCCCTTGCGAGGCAAGGTGGTCAACGCCGGCAAGGCCTCACTCAAGCAAGTCCTCGACAACACCGAAGCCCAGGCGCTCATCACGGCGATCGGCGCCGGGAGTGGTCGGGACTTCGATCTCTCGGCCGCTCGGTACGGCCGCATCATCATCCTCTGTGACGCCGACGTCGACGGCAGCCACATTCGCTGCCTGTTGCTCACGTTGATCTATCACCACATGCGTCCGCTGCTCGAGCACGGCATGGTCTACGCCGCTCAACCTCCGCTGTTCGGCGTGAAGTGGCGAGGCGAGCAGATCTATGCGTTCGACGAAGCCGAGCGCGATCGTATCGGCGCCGAGAAGAACATCGATCCTGGGCGTTGGCAACGCTTCAAGGGTCTTGGCGAGATGAACGTCGACGAGCTGGCCGAGACCACGCTGAATCCCGACACCCGGGTGCTCAAGCGTATGGGCATGGCCCATGGCGAAGAGGCCGTGCGAGCGGC
>JBBQUN010000130.1:0-12603 GCA_038212405.1 Acidimicrobiales bacterium
ACCGATGGCCGCAAGATCACCCTCACCGGTACCGGGCCTGATCGCCTCGGCGTGTTCGTCCAGGTGTACCGGCCATGGTTCACCGGCTACTTCCCCGGCGGTGGTACCAACCTCGGCGTTCGAAGCGTCATGCAATTGGAGCCTGACATCTCATGATCGATCGTCGTTCGCTCGAATCGGCGAAGGAGAGCAACATCGAAGGCGGCTACGTCTTGGCGACGACCGCGCTGCTGCTGATTCCGCTGATGATCTTTGCCGCTCTGGCCGTCGACGTCGGTGGTTGGTACTCCCGCGCCAATCAGGTCCAGCGGGCCGCTGATGCCTCTGCACTCGCTGCGGTGATTTGGATGCCCGATGAGGCCAAAGCGTTGCAGGTCGCGCTCGAGACGGCCAAGCAGAACGGTTTTGACGCAACCGATCCCGATGTGACCGTGCAGCTCACCCTCATCGACAGCCAATCCGTCAAGGTCGACATCACCGCAAAGGGCGACACCTATTTCGGCGGCGTCGTCCAGCAGGGTGACGTCAACCTCCATCGTTTCGGTGTTGCGCAATTCATCCTTCCGGTGCCAATGGGCAACCCCTCGTCGGCGCTCGGTACTGGCAACGTCCCACAAATCGGCGGTACGCAAGAGGGCATTTGGCTTGCCGTCAACTCGAAGTGCTACGGGCGAGAGCAGGGCGACCACATTTCGACCTCCGTTCTCGGTCGATCCGGTACTTGTGCTGGGTCGAGCGTCAATCCGCAGTACGACACGGCGAACCCCGATGGCTACTACTACGTGATCGATATGCCAAGTGGGGCGCTGACGCAGAACTGGACAATTCAGTTCTACGAGCCAGGCATCTGTTCCTCTGCTGAGGGTTCGACGACCGCAACCCGTCTGGGTCCGCAACTCCAGACACGCCTCTATCGAGCCGACAACACACTCATCACCGATACCGACAACATCCGTGATGACAACCGCCAACCGACCTTGCCCGTCGGCTCAGGCTTCGTCAAGACCTTCGGTCGCAGCGAGGGATGTTTGTCGAGCCCAAGTACGTCGACACCGGGAACAGCCAACGATCGGGCCAACTGGATCTCGGCGTTCCAGATCCAAAGTGGCGATCCTGCGGGTCGTTGGATTCTCAACGTCCGCTCACGAGTCGATGACAACGAGCTTGGTATCAATACCTATGCCATTCGGGTGACGCCGTCGAATGCAATCGGTACTGCCTGCTCGACACTGTCGGGAGCAAATCTCACGACCTGCCCACGGGTGTACGCCAAGGACAATCTTGGCATCTACGCCACCGCCTTTGATTCGTGGGGGCGACGGGTCATCCAAGCCAACACGCCCGCAGCGTTCTATTTGGCGGAGATCGGACCCGAGCACGCAGGCAAGACCTTGGAAGTGACGCTCTTCGATCCAGGTGAAGGTATGGAGAACCTTCAAATCGTGGCGCCAAACCGTACCCGCCCCGCGTTCACCTGGGCGACCGTCGATGCTGCCGAGTTCGGGATCACGACCAATACGAACGACCGAACCGGGTCGAGTGGCAGCTGCCTGACTGGCACCAATGCGAACGATCCGACGACGCCGGTTTCGGGAACCTTCCCGTGCTTGGTGGTGAATGGCAGCACGGCGAACACGACCTTCAACAATCAAACCGTCCGCCTTCGAATAACGATTCCGACAGGATCGGCTTGCAACGGAAGTGATTGTTGGTGGCGCATTCGTTACCAACCGAAGGCTGCAGGAACGGTCACCGACAAGACCGTCTGGTCGGTTCGAGTCGTTGGTGACCCGGTGCGACTGAGCGAGTAGACCCACGAGGGCTTGCCCGCCTCCCGCCGGGGTGCCTCTATCCTCGGTAGGTGTCCAATTTTGTCGACGAGACCAACTTCTGTGCCCGCGCCGGTGACGGTGGTGCCGGTTGCGTCGCCATGCGACGAGAAGCCCACGTACCAAAAGGCGGCCCCGACGGCGGTGACGGCGGAGACGGCGGCAGTGTGTGGCTCGAAGCCGACCCCAATGTTGCATCGCTCCTGGCCTTCCGAGATCACCCGCACCGCATCGCCGACAACGGCACCCATGGCCAGGGCAGCTCGAAGCACGGCAAGAACTCACCGGAGCTGATCGTCAAGGTCCCCGTCGGGACCACCATCAAGTCGCACGCCACTGGCGAAGTCCTGGCCGATCTCGGCCATGCCGGTGATCGGTGGCAGGCAGCAGCCGGTGGCCAAGGCGGCCGCGGCAACGCCCGGTTCCTCTCGAACCGGCAGCGGGCCCCCATGTTCGCCGAGCAGGGTGAGAAGGGCGAAGAGATCTGGTACCGACTCGAGCTCCGCTTGTTCGCCGACGTTGCGTTGGTCGGCTATCCGAACTCGGGGAAGAGCACGCTGATCTCTGTGGTGTCGGCGGCGAAACCGAAGATCGCCGACTACCCCTTCACCACGCTCGAACCCAACCTCGGGGTCGTCCGCCTCGACGATGTCACTCAGTTCGTCGTCGCCGACATTCCCGGACTCATCGAGGGTGCGAGTGAAGGTATTGGCCTCGGCCATCAGTTCCTGCGTCACGTCGAGCGGGCCCGTGTCTTGATCTACCTGCTCGATCTGTCGGCGGTCGATGGTGATTCGCCGCAACGTCAGCTCGAAGTGCTTCGCAACGAACTCGGCGCCTACGAGCCCGCACTGCTCGAACGCCCTGCCATCGTCGTTGCCTCCAAGAACGATGTGTTGAGTGTCGAGGACTGGGGCGACGATCTCGTTGTCGACTACTCGATCTCCTCGGTCGCCAGGCAGGGCCTCGAACCCATGCTGTGGAAGACCGCTGAACTGGTCGCCGGCAGTCGAGAAGCCGTCGATGAGAGTGAGGGGTTCGTCATTCACCGCCCGGAAGCCATCGGTGTCGAGATCGCTCGCGAAGACGACGGTTCGTGGCGCGTGCTCGGTCGCCCCGCCGAACGAGCGGTCGCCCTCTCCGACCTCACCGATCCGGGAGCCCTCGACTACATGCGCTACCGGCTTGACAAGTTGGGTGTCAACAAGGCGCTCCGCAGTGCCGGCGCCTCCGACGGCGAGATCGTCCACATCGGCGCCTTCTCGTTCGAATACGAAGAAGACATGTGATGCCGATCGTCGTCGTCAAGCTTGGATCGTCATCGGTCGTGACCCCTGAAGGTGTGATCGACGTCGACATCTTGGACAAGCTCGTTCGCGAAGTCTCCGATGTGCGCGCGACCGGACGCCAGGTCGTCGTTGTCACCAGTGGCGCCATCGCGGCCGGCCTCCCGCAATTGGGATGGAGCGGACCACGCCCGAACAACGACGCCATGTTGCGCGCGGCGGCAGCCGTTGGCCAGACCTCACTGATGCGGGCGTACGAGTCGGCATTCGCCACGGCCGGGATGCTGTGCGGCCAGGTGTTGTTGGCGCCGACGGACTTCATGCTCCGGCGCCGCTACCTCAAGAGCCGAGGCACCCTCCATGCGCTGCTCGACGCCGGCGTGGTGCCGATCGTCAACGAGAACGACGCCATCGCCGACGACGAGATCCGCTTCGGCGACAACGATCGCCTCAGCGCGCTGGTTGCCCATCTGGTCGAAGCGTCCACCCTGGTGCTCCTCACCGACACCGCCGGCCTCTTCACCGCCGACCCTCGCCTCGACGAGTCAGCGTCGCTGATCGAGGAGATCGTCGCCATCGACCACGAACTGGAGGCCGCAGCCGGGGGAGCGGGTTCGCTCCAAAGCACCGGTGGCATGGCCTCGAAACTGGCGGCCGCCAAGATCGCCACGTGGTCAGGCGTCGAAACCGTCATCGCCTCGGTCCGTCGAGAGGGCGTCATCATCGAGGCCATCAACGGAACACCCGGGGTCGGCACGGTGTTTCGCGCTCGCGAGGGCCGACTCGGTGCTCGCAAGCTGTGGGTGGCGTTCGCCTTGCCGGCATCCGGTCGGATCACGGTCGATGCCGGTGCCCGTCGTGCTCTCGAGGAACGCCAAGGCTCGCTGCTGCCAGCAGGCATCACCAAGGTCGAGGGATCGTTCGACGTCGACGCTGCGGTCGAGGTCATCGACGAACTGGGCGAGGTCTTTGCCAAGGGGCAGGTCGGCTGGGGGAGTGCCGAGGTCGAGACGTTCAGCGGTCGCAAGACCGAGCACGTCCCCGATCATCTCCCCGATGCCGTGATCCACCGCGACCACCTGGTGATCCTCCCGCGCTGAGGTTTGCGCGTCGAGGAACACTCCGGCCGTTGCCGGCTTGCCGAGGCATCGAGCACGAACCGTCGGAACTGAAGCCCAGCGCCGTGAACTGTCGAGACTGGAACCCCTGTTTGGGCTTCAGTGGCGACAGTTGGGCGACTTGGGCTTCTGTGTCGACAGTTGGGCGAATCAGGCGCCTTCATCCTTGGCGGTTGCTGGCTCGGTCTTGGCGGCTGGTTCCGAGGCAGCGGCCGGAGCGGCCGCTGTTGGAGCGTCGAGCCCGAGTTGGGCCCGGATCTCGCTGAGACGAGCGGACGCCTCGACGTTGATCGAGGCCTGCTCGACCTCGAGCATACGGCCCTCGATCGAGGACTCCGACAGCTCCGCAGCACCCTTGGCCTTGGCGTAGCGAGCTTCGACCTTTTCGCGGACTTCGTCGAAGCTCGGCGTGTCTTGGCCGACGGTCTCCGACAGCGAGTCCATGGCCCTATTGAGCTGTTCCTGCATCTTGGCCTGGTCGAGCTGCGACATGAGCTTCTGACGCTCACTCAGCTTCTTCTGCAGTGCGGAGGAGTTTTGATTGACCGCGACCTTGGCCTGATCTGCCGCCTGGGAGGCTGACAGGTGCAGCGCCTTGAGATCCTCGACCTCGCGCTCGAGCGAGATCATGCGGTTGGCGAACGACTCTGCCGCCGAGGTGTACTGCGACACCTTGGCCGCGTCACCCTGCTTCTGGGCGTCGTCGACCATCATCACGGCCTGGCGGGCGTTGTTGCCGACCTTTTCGTACTCCTCCATGGTGCGGTTGAGTCGGATCTCGGTCTGCTTCTGATTGGCGATCACATTCGCCGCCTGCTCCTTGAGCCGGCGGTGCTGGTCTTGCGCCTCGGTGATGGCTTGCTCGAGTTGGACCTTTGGATCGGCCCGCTCGTTGAAGTTCCCCGTGAGCTTCGCAGTCGTGTACTTCCACCAGCGCTTCATGAGCTTGAACATGGCGGTGATGCTAGCCGGTCGGCGCACTCGAATCCTGGGTTCGCGAAACCTCAGGACCGACTGAGAGGTCGAAGACCTTGGAGTCGAAGGAGGCCGATGTAGATCGGGATCCCGGCGAGCCCAACCACGATTCCTTCGATCGGTGCGCCGATCGGGATCACGACTTGCAGGAGCCACAGTGCAACGGCGGTTCCCAGCGACGCTGCGGTCACCGGCAGAACGAGGCCCGAGCTCAGATGGTGGCCGACACGATTTTGAAGTGCTCGCCGTAGGAGGGCCCACTCGACCCAGGAAGCGACGAGAGCCCCCAGGGCAATGCCAACTGCCCCGAGTCGGGCGAGGTCGAAGGTCATGAGTTCGTCGGGGAAGAAGAACACGCTCGGATTCTCACTCCACCCGGAGAACTCGCCATCGATCACGGTCACCTCGTTGAGTCGAGCCATGATCGGCAGCGTCACCACCACCAGAACGACAAGGCGAATCACCGCGATCGTGGCCGGTGTGCGCACCTCGCCGAGGGCGTAGAGGGCATTCTGGGTGACGCGGGCAGCCATTGTGGCCGGTAGGGCAAGGGCAAAGGTCAGGAGAACGAGCCCGATCACGATGGTCTCGTCGTTGGTGATGGGGGACAGGTCCAGGACCTGGCTCGGCCACTGGTAGAGCGTGCCGATGATCGGTCGAGCCCCACCAGCCAGAATGCCGGCACACAAGCCGGCCGGGAGGATCACCTTACGAAATCCGATCTCGCTGCGACGGATGAATTCATCGAGGTGATCGCTGCGTCGCGACATCTCGGTGAGTTCGGTCGCGGCCACGCTGAAACCGAACAGCGACACCGGCAAGAGGTAGAGCGGCATGGTCATGCCGAGGATCGCGAGTGCACCCGATCCGGCGATTCCCGCCAACATGAGATCGATGAAACTGGCGACTTGGACCACGCCCCGAGTGCCGACGGCGGGGGCGAAGCGTCGCAGCACGACCTTCACCTGGCCCTCACGGCGGAGGTGCGGGGTGACTCCATGGGTCAGGCGAAGAACCGTCGGCAGTTGGATCGCCAGTTGGAGTGCGCTCCCGACGGTGACCGCAATCGCCAAGAACACTGCGATGCGGGCTGGTGTCAGGTCGTCGCCGAAGGTCAGACCGATCAGTGCGACCGTGATCAGCGTGACGATCTGGGCCAGGTTCCACAGCACCGGTGCCACATAGCTGAGGAAGTACTGGCGGTTGGCATTGAGGATGCCGAGACACCACGCCGACACGCCGAGCAGCCCGATGCCAGGTGCGGTGATCCGGGTCAGGGTGACGGCCTGTTCTTGCACGTCGGGGCTGAGCTGCCCCAGGGTCGTGATGGTGACGATCGGTCCGGCGAAGACCACGATGATGGCGACGATGGCGATGATCGCGACCAACAAGAACCCGAGGACGCCACCCGCGACTCGTCTGGCTTCGACTTCGTTCTTGTCTTCGATCAGCTTGGCGTAGACGGGCACGAACGAGGCCGAAAGGGCACCCTCGCCGAGCAGGTTCTGGATGATGTTGGGGACCCGCATGGCAACGCGGAAACCATCGGCTGCCGGCCCGATGCCGAGTGTCGCACCGATCAGGATTTCGCGGACCAGACCGAAGACCCGACTGAGGCCGATACCGGCCGCCGCCTTGTTCGAGTCGGAGGACTTGGGTCTGTCGGCAGTGCCGGGTTTGTCGGCAGTACCGGGGCCGCTGGTCACCGATACCGACGAACTCACACGGCGCCGCCGACGGGAACGCCGGCGATGTCTTGCGCGGTCAGCGCGATCAGCTGTTCATCGGTTGGGTGTTCGACGTCGGTGAGTCGAGTGGCCTGACGGGCAACGGCGCCCTCGAACAGGTTACGGACGAGGCGTCCGTTGCCGAAGCCGGGTCCACGAGGGTGGGCGTCGAACCAGGCGATTGCCGCCTCGGTTGCGCCTTCGCCGAGTTCGTAGCGGCCCTTGTCGCAAATGAGCTGGAGGATGGCGAGCAGCTCATCGTTGTCGTAGTCGGGGAAGGTGACCGTCTTGGGGAAGCGGCTCGAGAATCCGGGGTTGGCGCCGACCAACTCGGTCATCTCCTTCGGGTAGCCGGCGAGGATCACGACCATGGTGTCGCGCCGGTCCTCGACGTTCTTCACGATGGCGTCGATTGCTTCGCGGCCAAAGTCCTTCTCGCCGCCGCGCATCAACGAATACGCCTCGTCGATGAGGAGCACGCCGCCGTCGGCGTTCTCGAACACCTCGGCCACCTTCGTTGCGGTTTGGCCGACGAATCCGGCAACGAGCCCACTGCGGTCGATCTCGGTCAGGTGGCCGATCTCGACCAGATCGAGACTGCGGTAGATGCGAGCCAGCAAACGGGCTACGGTGGTCTTGCCGGTGCCGGGGTTGCCGCTGAACACCAGATGCTTGTTGGCATCGACGACCGGCAGTCCGCGATCGGCCCGCAACTTCTGCACTCGCAGCAGTGCGGTGAGAAGTCGCACCTCTTCTTTCACGGCGTTGAGACCGATGAGGGAATCGAGTTCGGCAAGGACGTCTTCGAGCGGCTCGGCAGGCACCGGTTCGGGTTTGGCCGACTCTGCTGTCGCAGCTTGGGTCTGTTCGGTGGCAGCGCGCCCACCGTTGGGACCGGCTCCGGGAACGGCTCCCGCCGTTGGCGGACCCGGCTTGCCAGTCGGCAGCTTCGCCAACAACAAGCGTTGCAAGGCGACGACGGCGGCAAGCTCGGCTTCGGATGGCCATTTGTCGAGAGAGATCACCGTGTGGGCCAGGGACATGATCTCGTCGTAGTAGAGCCTGCCGTAGGCGGTGCCGCGGATCCGGTCGACATCGCACAACGTGGTGAAGAGCGTCGAGGGCTGTCCGAGCCAGGCTTTTCGGCCGTCGAAGATCGAGCTGCTTCGAAGCTGGGCCGGCATGGCGTTGCCGGGCAGGAGATCGTGAGGGGCGAAGGCAGCAACGAGTGCCCACAGCTCGTCGTCGGTGTGGCGGCCGTCAGCATCGATCAAGGCGATGCTCAGGTGGTAAGCCTCGACAACGGCATCGTTGGCCAGTCGGCTGGCATCGACGGTGGTTCCCGACGCCGCATCGACGAGTGCATCACCGATGCGTCGAGCGAACTGTTCAACTGCTCGATGCAAGCCTCGGTCCATAGCGGTTCGATGCTACTCGGGGTGTGACTGGCACTGGTGAACATGCCGGACTCACCGACCAACTTCTGTCGTTCCCGCACTCGGTCTGCACACGATCGACACTTGATCGACGCCCATTTGCACCGACGATCGAGGGCGCTGATCAAGATCTCTTGTCATCTCATCTTGACCGGGTAGTCAAGGCTGCTTGTAGGTTGTGGCCCATGACTCATCGATTCGAATCCGTCGATGCCGTCCGTGAAGGACTTCGTGCGGTGGACTATCTCGCCGACGATTCCATTGCTGGCATCGCTTTCCTGGCCGACCGACTCCAGAAACCCATTCTGGTGGAAGGGCCGGCGGGTACCGGCAAGACCGAACTGGCCAAGGCCATTGCACAGATGACCGGAGCCCGGTTGATTCGTTTGCAGTGCTACGAAGGACTCGACGAGTCCAAAGCGCTGTACGAATGGAACTACAAGAAGCAGCTCCTGCGCATCCAGACCGAGGGCGACGAGAGCACCTGGGACGACATCCAGAACGACATCTTCTCCAACGAGTTCCTGCTCGAGCGCCCTCTGCTCGAAGCCATTCGTGCCGAAGATCCGGTCGTGCTGCTGATCGACGAAGTCGACCGAGTCGAAGTCGAGACCGAGGCGCTCCTGCTCGAGTTGTTGTCGGACTATCAGGTCTCGATCCCCGAGCTCGGCACGTTGGAAGCCCGTCAGATCCCGCTGGTGTTCCTCACGTCGAACAACACTCGTGAGCTGTCCGAGGCGCTCAAGCGTCGGTGCCTCTTCCTGCATCTCGACTATCCGAGCATGGAACGTGAGAAGGAAATCGTCCTCACACGGGTGCCCGACATCACCGACAACCTGGCTGACCAGATCGCTCGCATCGTGCGCTCGATCCGTCAGCTGGAACTCAAGAAGTCGCCGTCGGTTTCCGAAACCATCGACTGGGCCCGCACCTTGATCCTGCTCGGCATCGATCAGATCACGGCCAAGGACGCCACCGACACCGTCAGCATCTTGCTCAAGTACAAGAGCGACATCGACAAGGTGATCAAGGAGTTCTCCCAGAACGAAAAGACCCACTTCGAGGCGACGGCCAGCTGATGACACCTCCGACCGACACCGCAGTGAACGGCAACGGCTCGAGTCCGGGCGAGGCCGCCGTCAGCGTTCCTCTGTTCGACCTCCTCGAAGGCTTCGTGCAAGACCTGCGCGCCGCCGGCCTGCCGGTGTCGTTGTCGGAAAACATCGACGCCGCTTCCGCTGTTCGCCATATTCCCATCGAGGATCGCAACGCCTTCAAGTACGCGTTGGCGGCCACGCTGGTGAAGAACAACTCGCACTGGCGAACCTTCGAGACCCTGTTCGAGGTCTACTTCTCCCTCCGGGGCAAGGAGTACGCCGTTGGCGACGATTCCAAAGATCCGTTCGCCGACATGGACCTCGACCAGAATTTCGATGACCAGCCACCCGGCGAGGGCGGGCAGGGTGGCGGCGATGGCATGTCGCCAGAAGAACTTGCCGAGATGCTGTTCCAGGCCCTCCTCAAGGGCGACGACACCATCATGCGGGCAATCTCACGCCAAGCAGTGAAGCGCTATGCCGGCATGGAACCGGGCCGGCCGGTCGGCGGCACCTACTACCTCTACCGAACGCTACGAAATCTCGATCTCGACGGGATGATGGAGCGGCTCATGGAGCAGGCCAGGCAGGATGCCGGCGGCGAACTCACCCCACTCGAGGAACGTCTCGAAAAAGATGAGTTCGATGACCGCATCGAGAAGCTCAAGAAAGAGATCGAAGCCGAGATCCGTCGCCGTTTGGTGGCTGACCGTGGGGCCGAGGCCATGGCCAAGACGCTTCGCAAGCCGCTACCCGAAGACGTCGACTTCATGCACGCCAGCCGCGACGAGATGGCGGCGCTACGCAAAGCCATCTACCCGCTCACTCGCAAGCTTGCGGTGCGCTTGGCTCGCAAGCGTCGTCACGGCCGCAAGGGCCCGCTCGACTTCCGCTCCACCGTGCGGCATTCGCTGAGTTACGGCGGCGTTCCGGCCGAACTGAAGTTCCGCTATCCGCGGCCGTCCAAGCCCGAGATCATGGTCATCGCCGATATCTCTGGTTCGGTTGCCGCCTTTGCTCGATTCACGCTCCACCTGGTCTATGCCATCTCCGGCCAGTTCTCCAAGGTCCGGGCGTTCGTCTTCATCGATGGCCTCGACGAGGTCACCCGCTTCTTCGAAGGCGTCGACGACATCTCCGAGGCGGTCCACCGGGTCAACACCGAGGCCGATGTCATCTGGGTCGACGGTCACTCCGACTACGGCCACGCCTTCGAAGTGTTCTGGGACACCTACGGCCAAGACGTCAATTCCAAGACCACCGTGCTGATCCTCGGCGACGCCCGCAACAACTACCACGCCTCACAGGCCTGGATCATCAAGGAGATCGAGAAGAAGGCCCGCAAGACCTTCTGGCTCAATCCCGAACCCAAGGCATATTGGGACACGGGTGACTCCATCGTCGGCGAATATGGGGCACACTGCGAGGGTGTCTTCGAGGTCCGCAACCTACGCCAGCTCGAAAAGTTCGTCGACAATCTCGTCTGAGCCTGCCTTGGCGAACCCATTTCGAGAGGATCTTCCGCTCCTGAGTGCATCCAGAAGCCAATTTGCACCGAACTTCCCAATGTGCCGAATGTCGCTACACTCATCCGCCCGGAGGCCGCTCCCGAGGTGTACCCGGTTGGTCGTGAGTTCATGACCACCCTCGATCATCGTTTTGCGGCCGGGGATGACGCTGCGCTGCGCGAAGCATTCGATCTCCACGGTCCACTCGTTCTCGGCATGGCTCGCAAGCTCGTTGGTGCCGACGCCGAAGACGTGGCCCAACAGGTGTTCTTGGCGGCATGGAAAGCCAGGGAGCGCTTTGACGCCGAACGTGGACCCCTTGGTGCCTGGCTGGTCGGTATCACTCGCTTCAAGTCGATCGATCATCTCCGAGCCAAGAGCCGCCAACTTCGAACCGTCGACGACGAGTTCATCGAGCGGAGTGGGGCTGATGAGCCTCACGAGGAGAGCCTTGCGGCTCGTCTCGCAGATCGAATGGTGCTCACCCAAGCACTGGCGACCTTGCCTGACGAGCGGCGCCAGATCGTCAAGATGTCGTTCTACGACGGCCTGACCCACTCCGAGATCAGCGAGAAGACCGGCATGCCATTGGGCACGATCAAGAGTCATGTCCGGCGGGGTTTGCTGGCGTTGCGAGATCACCTCAGCGAAGGTCGCACCGAAGCCGATGGATGGGAGGGCGACGATGCGTTTGTCTGATTCGAGTTCCTGGTCCGAACTCTCCGACGAGCAACTCCTGGCACTGAGCGATGACGAGTTCGACGCCACGGTTCCCGACATTGCCGATCTGCTGTCGCTGGGACCGGTCGACATCGTCCCCGAAGAGCCGCCGGCCTCACTATGGGCAGCGATCGCTCTCGAGGTTGGGCTCGACGCAATCCTGTCGGCGGTTCCCACGCCGGATGCAGAGCCGCTGTATCGCCCACTCGGCGAGGTCCAGCCGATGGAACGGCGTGCGCCCGGGCCCGCGGCGATCAAGGCTTCCTCTCGCTGGGGTGGGCGCACCGCAGCCATCACGTTGGTCGCAGCCTGTCTCTTGCTGGTGCTGGTACCGCTCGGATTGAGCCGGCGCGGCGGCAACACCGAAATCCTCGCTGCCGCCAACCTCGAAGTACTCGACCCCTCCGCCACCTCGGGCCATGTCGATCTCGTCGTCAAGGACTCCACCGAGTCGCTCGAACTCGACTACGCAGCAACGGCGCCAGCCGATGAATACCTCGAACTTTGGCTGCTTGCCGTCGACGACGCGGGCGAGATCGAGACGCTCTCGCTGGGGCGGGCTGAAGGCAGCGGAAGCTACGAGATCCCCGCCGACGTCGATCGCAGCCGGTTCAACATCGTCGACATCTCGATCGAGGCCAACGACGGCGACGAATCTCATTCGGGCCGCAGCATTCTCCGGGGCCAGCTCGTCAGCTGACGCGTCGATGGTAGGCGCGAGCTGTTTGGTCCGAGCTGGTTAGTCGGAACTGTTGCTCAGCCGGCAATGAACTCGCTCACCCGGAACGCAAGATCGAGACTTTGGCTGGCATTGAGGCGCGGATCGCACATGGTCTCATAACGCTGGTTGAGATCGGCGTCATCGAGCATGGCTGCACCGCCCAAACACTCGGTGACGTCCTCACCG
>JBBQUN010000131.1:0-12470 GCA_038212405.1 Acidimicrobiales bacterium
CGGGTGCCCTCGAGTGTGACGCATTCGAGCAGCTTCTCGATGGTGTTGTTGACTCGGGTGTCGCACGATTGCGGTGCGGCACTCGCCTGAGATCCGACGGCGAGTGTCGATGCGATCAACACCGCGCACGAAGCCGCGCCATATACCCAAGTGGATCCCGGACGCTCGGTGGCTCCATCGTTGTTCCGCTGTTCATGTGCCGGTCAGCCCGTCATCGGCCCTTGTTCACTCCCGCTGTTTAGCGTCGGTTGTCATGATCGACACCAAACAATATTCGTTGTCCAAGCGAGCGGTGGGCGCGGTCGTCGCCGGCGCAGGACTCTGCGTCGCCGCCATTGCCGGCGCTCCTGGCGTCTCCGCCACCCCGGCTCGCATCACGGTGACGCCGATCGGCACGTACGAGAGTGGCCTGTTCGCCGAAAGTGCCGCCGAGATCGTGGCCCACGACCCCATCACACAACGCCTCTTCGTGGTGAACGCAAAGAAGGGCGCGCTCGACGTCCTCGACATCACCGATCCATCCAACCCGACGAGCGACGTCACCGTGTCGACGGAAGGCGGTGGCATCAACAGTGTTGCAATCGACAATGGCATCGTGGCTGTTGCCGTCCAGGCCGACATCGCCCAGGAGAATGGCTCGGTCGTGTTCTTCGACTCTCAGACGCTCGAGACACTCGGCTCGGTCGAGGTGGGGGCGCTGCCCGACATGCTCACCTTCACTCCTGACGGATCCAAGGTCGTGGTGGCCAACGAGGGTGAGCCGGATGGCTATTGCGTTGACGGGGCCGGTGATCCCGAGGGGTCGATCAGCATCATCGACGTGTCGGGCGACCTCGCCTATCTGGACGGGAGCGATGTGAGGACCGCCGGCTTCGATTCGTTCAACGACGACGTCGACGAGCTTCGGGCCTCCGGAGTGCGCATCTTCGGACCCAACGCAACCGTTGCCCAAGACCTCGAGCCCGAGTACGTGACCGTCGATGCAACCTCGACGACGGCCTGGGTGTCACTGCAGGAGAACAACGCGCTGGCCATCGTCGATCTCGCAACGGCAACGGTCACCGACATCGTGCCGCTCGGATTCAAAGATCACAGCATCGCCGGCAACGGTCTGGATGCCAGCGACAAAGATGACGCCATCAACATCACGACCTGGCCGGTTTCGGGCATGTTCATGCCTGACGCCATCGATTCCTACCAGCACGGCGGCCGGACCTACATCGTCACCGCCAACGAAGGCGACGCCCGAGACTACGACTGCTACTCCGAAGAGGCTCGCATCGAGGACCTGGACCTCGACCCCGAGGTGTTCCTCAATGCAGCGGATCTGCAGGACGATACTCAACTCGGTCGGTTGAAAACCACCACCAGCTTCGACACGGTGAGCTTCGATCTCGTCGACGGCGTCTTCGAGGCTCAGACCGTGCCGGCCACACGCCTGCACTCCTACGGAGCGCGATCGTTCTCCATCTGGGATGCCCGTGGCGGCCTGGTCTTCGACAGTGCCGACGACTTCGAGCAGATCACGTCACAGGCGCTGCCTTCGGACTTCAACTCCACCAACGACGAGAACGACAGCTTCGACAACCGCAGCGACGACAAGGGACCCGAGCCCGAGGGCGTCGTGGTTGCCCGCCTCTACTCCAAGACCTACGCCTTCATCGGTCTGGAGCGGGTTGGCGGCGTGATGGTCTACGACGTGACCAATCCTCGGAATCCGATGTTCTCCCAATACATCAACACCCGGGTCTTCACCGGAGATGCCGAGGCCGGCACCGCCGGTGACCTCGGACCCGAAGGGCTCACGATCATCGAGCCCGAGGACAGCCCGAACGGTCGGGCGCTGCTCGTCGTCGGCAGCGAGGTGAGCGGCACCACGTCGATCTTCCAGATCGACGGGCCGGGCCGGGCCCGTTAGCGATATCTAGCCCTGCACGCACCGGAGGGCGTCACCGACGACCGGGTCAAGATGGTGTTCTGGCCCGATGGCGTGCCGGAGCCAAGTCGTTCAACACCACGATGTCGATGACTCGCAGCGCTCCCAGCAGCGACGTCGCCGAGGCCGCTCACCGACTCGCCAAACTCGCCCTCGATGAAGGCGACACAAGGCAAGCCGAGTGGGCCGCCAGCCAGGGCCTGCTCGCCGCTCCCGGCGACGAAGCCCTCTACCGCGACCGCATGCTCGCAGCTCAACAGGCTAGCAACACCTCAGCGATCAAGCAGATCATGAACGAACTCTGCGAGGCCGTCGAAGCCAACAATCCCTGCGATCAACTCGACCTCTCAACCGTCGAGCTGTTCGAGAAGCTCACCGGCAAGGGTCCCCGGCCTCACAGTCGAGCGCGCAACTGCAGCAGTCAGGGCTCCAGGTAGGCCGCTTGTTGCCATGAATCGATCTATTTGGATTGAAAGTCTGGCTTCAGGTCGTCGACGCCCAGCAATAGAGCGACCCTGCGGATCCGCGCAAGGCTTGACGGCCTGACAAGCAGGGAACGGAGGGACGTTTCGGCGTAGTGAGATGCGACTGCTTCAGCCTCGTACTCGGGAAACGAGAAGGTTGCCTGTCCGGGGCGGTGGGCTTCTTGGTGGCGATACCAGTTCTGGATTCCTTCGTTGCTCGAGAGAAGAAAGAGCGCAGTCAGCGTGACGTCTGTAGCGATGAACTCACCGGCATCGATTCCTTGCTGGACGAGCCTCTCGACCCAGTCGTGGAGCTCTTGTCGGTCTTCCCAGAACGATTCGAACTGGTCGGGTTGGAGTGCTGCCATCTGTTCGACTTCGTTGACGTGTGAAGCCGCGACGCAGAGCTGGTAGGTGTCGAAACGGAGTAGTCGATAGAGCCGGACTCCCGCGGACTCAGGTAGCTCACCCGTGCGCTTGATGAAATCGAGTGGGGCTCGGGCGACAGTAAACGTTGCCAGCAGGATCTGCTCTTTGCGATTGAAGTAGTAATAAAGCGACGATTGCTTGAGTCCGGCATTGGATGCGATTTCGCTCATCGTTGTGTTGGCGAAACCCTTGGAACTAAACAGTCTGGTCGCCGCCCGGACGATCTCCTCCTGCGGAGTTCCGGCTAGGGGACGTTGATCTTCACGAGGCCGGCCTCCGGCGCGCCGCGATGTTCGCTCGTCGGGATGGGATCCGTTTGACATTCGGCGGCTTCCTCCACGCGTCCCTGGCGTGATCAACCTACCTGAGGTGAACTCGATGACTCGTGATACGAGCGGCGTTCGCTCAATGAGTTGGTGGACCTCAGGCGCCATCTGGTTCACAGGCCATCCCCTCTTTCGAAACATTATGGAAACATGCGGAACGTAGGGTTTCGATATGTCATCGAATCATTGGGGTGAACTGAACGAACAGGACCTCAGGACTCGTCTCCTGTCGCGCAATGGTATGGAGGTCGGGTTGGTGCCTGTAGGGGCTACCGAACAACACGGGCCGCATCTGCCGACCGCGACCGACACGATCATCGCCGAGGCGATTTGTGATCGCGTCGCTGCAGCTACCGATTGTCTGGTCCTTCCGGCGATCTCGATCGCCTGCAGTTATGGCCATGGACACCAGCTGGCGGGGACTGTTTCGGCAACGCCGGAACTGTTGGTGTTGATGGTTCGTCAATACGCCGAGTGGGCTGCTCAGTCTGGGTTGAAGAAGTTGCTTTTCGTCAACGCTCACTACGGGAACGGTGCAGCATTGTCGGTCGCAACCGATCACCTGCGCTATCACCGACCAGACCTTCAATCGAACTATGTCGACTGGTACTCGGCCGATCCCGAGGGTCTGGCAGAAATCACTTCTGATGGTGCGGATATTCACGCCAACCGGGGTGAAACCTCGGTCATGCTTGCGATCTCTCCCGACCTGGTCGACACCGGGAGAATGTTGAGCGCTGATGATCCAGACCGAACTGAAGACCTGGTCTTCCGCTACACCGCCACGTCGCTGTCGACGAACGGAGTGACAGGCCGACCTTCTGAGGCGACACCAGAACTGGGTCATCGGCTCATTGGGCTC
Organism: Acidimicrobiales bacterium; assembly: GCA_038212405.1. GTDB lineage: Bacteria > Actinomycetota > Acidimicrobiia > Acidimicrobiales > SZUA-35 > JBBQUN01. The sequence goes on from JBBQUN010000131.1 coordinate 4,018, forward strand.
GCCGTCGCCGCCATCGCCGATCGAGTCGAGCGTGGCCGGAAAGAAACTCCACCGTTGACGAACCACCGTGTTGTCAATGGTGACCGCTGAGCCGAATCGTCGGCACAAACCCTGCAAGTCAAGTCAACAAACGAACCACCCTTGGAAGGACCATAGATCCCGATGGATACCGCTCATCCGATTAATGCTGAACATCAGAAGCTCGCTGCGAAACTCGAGGCCGACGGCGTTCAGTTTGCCGTAGGTGCCTGGGTCGACATCCTTGGTCGCGCGAAGTCGAAGATCGTCCCGATCGATCACCTGCCGAACCTGCTCGCTGGGTCTGAGCGGTACACCCCTCGGGGGCTCGGTGATCTGGGCACGATGAACCCGGTTGAAGGAGAGTCCGTTGCGCTGCCAGACATCGACACCATGCAGATTCTCCCTTGGGATCGTCGCTTCGTGTTCATGGCAGCGGACTTGTGGGCTGAGGGAGTAGAGCCCTTTTCGAACTGTCCGAGGTCGATCCTCAAACGCCAGATCGACCTCGCTGCAGAGCAAGGTTTCGAGATGTTCCTCGGCATCGAACCAGAGTTCTACGTGTTCGACCCGGCAAGCCGAGGCGCAGCAGACGGCTATCTCGATCCGGGATTCGAGTCCGGCAAGATCCGCCCAAGTCAGGCCTATGACGTCGACAGCGCAATGAACGCCATGTCGTTTCTCGAGCCAATGACCCGATATCTCGCTGAGACCGGGTTCGGACTGTTCAGCTACGACACCGAAGGCGGTGATGGGCAGTACGAATTCGACTTCGGTTACTTCGGCGCCCTCGAGATGTCCGATCGAATGACGCTGTTCAAGATGATGGTGCGCGCCGCTGCGAAGGAAGCGGGGCTGGCTGCAACCTTCATGCCCAAGCCTTACACCAACGGCTGGGGATCAGGCGCCCATTTCAATATGAGCCTCGTGGATACCGTGTCCAAGAAGAACCTGTTCCGAGACGACGACGACCCGCGAGGCAAGGGCTGGAGCAAGACGGCGTACTCTTTTGTCGCCGGAATACTCAAGCACGCGCCCGCAATCGCTGCGGTCGCCACCCCCACGGTCAATTCCTACAAACGCCTCACCCCCCGACTCGCCGACGGCACGGTCTCGTGGGCTCCCGTGTGGATCAGCTACGGCGACAACAACCGATCGTGCATGCTGCGCCTTCCCCACAACAGGCCAGCTGTTGAAAACCGAGCGGTTGACATCGCAGTGAACACCCACGTGTGTGCTGCGTTCATGCTTGCTGCGGGCATGGAGGGAATCAGGGATGGACTCGATCCCGGTGAACCCAACGAGGAGCTGACCTATGACTGGAAGCCGGGTCAAAAAGGAGTCCAACGGTTGCCGAGGACCCTGCAAGAGGCCATTGACGAGTTCGAGGCCGATCCGCTCACCCATGAGGTTTTCCCCGCAGCGTTCGTGACCGACTACGTCGACATGAAGCGGGCCGAATGGGACGCCTATCACGGCACGGTCTCTGCCTGGGAGATCGATCAATACCTCTTGAACTTGTGATGTTCACGCCCCGCACCGCTCGACGGGTCGCTGTTCTCATCGGTCGGGAACCGGCCGACCGCTACTCGCTCCATCAGGGTTACATCGACGCGCTGTTCGACCACGGGGCCAACCCGATTGTTCTGGCCCTTGGCGGGCACGACGCAGACCAACGGATACTCGAGAGCCTCGCACTCTGTGATGCTCTCCTGCTCACCGGTGGACACGATGTCGCACCGGAGCGATACGGCGAAAGCAACGCCGGTCTGTCGATCGGAATCGACGAAGACCGCGATCGCTTGGAAATCGCTGCGATCGAGGCAGCAAGAAGGCGCTCGATGCGGGTCCTTGGGGTCTGTCGTGGAGCGCAGATCCTCAACGTTGCGCTCGGCGGCACCCTTCATCAGGATGTGGGTACGGCGGGTTTCCGTGAGCACATGATCGAGGACAAGCCACACGATCCTGTTCACGGGCTCGTCGTCGAGCCAAAGACCCTCACCAGTCGACTCCTCGCCGGACAGACAAAGGTGAACTCGCTCCACCATCAGGCGGTGAAGGTCCTCGCCCCGGGTGCAAAGGTCGGCGCGTTCGCCGACGACGGGTTGATCGAAGCCTTCGAAACCGAACACTGCCTCGGTATTCAATGGCATCCCGAGCGCATGCTCGGCTTCAATCCTTCGTTCGCCGCAGCATTCAAGTGGCTGGCCTGGGGCCAATCATGAGCGGACCAGTTGCTGTGGTCACCGGCGGGACCCGTGGCCTAGGTGCAGGAATCGCCCGCTCGCTATCGCATTCGGGCTGGTCTCTCGTTCTGAACTGCCGTAGCGACTCAGAGCAAGCAGATCAGATCGTGAGCGAGCTTCAAGAGTCCGGAACAGAAGTGAAGCTGGTCCTTGGCGACGTGAGCGATCCGAATACCTCAGAACAACTCGTCGCCGCAGCATCCGACCTCGGGGATCTCCGGGGTTGGGTGAACAATGCTGGCGTCTCGAGTTTCGAGCCATTGCTCGAAACATCGGTCGATGCGATGAGACACATGATCGATGTCAATGTCGTCGGAACGTTCTTCGGCATGAGAGCCGCTGGCCGTGCAATGGCTACTTCCGGTGGGCGAATCATCAACGTGGCATCGGAAGCCGGGATCCGGGCCGAAGGGCTTCTCGGTATGTACTCGGCAACCAAATTCGCCGTTGTCGGCCTCACCCAGGCAGCAGCCATCGAGCTTGCCCCGTCGGCGATCACCGTCAACGCCGTGTGTCCAGGTCTGGCAGAAACAGCGATGGTCGATGCCGAGCGCAACGCCGAAGTCGAACTCACTGGCTCATCCGTCGAAGAGATCCGAACTGCTGGCCTTGCCCGTATCCCCCTCGGCCGGTTCTGCGATCCAGCAGATGTCGGATCGACCGTTGCATGGCTGGCTAGCCCAGAGGCCAGCTACATCACCGGTCAATCGATCGTCATCAGTGGCGGCTCTCTCCTCCACTGAAGCACATCCCAAGCTCGCCCAACTCACCAACGGAGAACTCACAACATGCGAACCCCATTTCGTTATCCAACACTCCTCATGGTCGTACTCCTGTTCGCCGCGTCCTGCGGGGCGTCGGCATCGGAGGATGCCGACGCCCCGGTTGACCAAGGGAGCCCGGACAAGATCTTGAACGTTGCATTCGTTGGTGACATGCAGGTTCCCGACCCCGACATCTTCTATGAAGTCGAAGGCAACCTCGTGGTCACGTCGGCGTACGAAGGTCTGGTCCGATACGTGCCGGACTCCGCCGAGATCGAACCTGCGCTAGCGGAATCGTGGACCGTCTCCGACGACGGACTGACCTACACCTTTGCGCTGCGGCCAGACGTGTCCTTCCCGAGCGGAGCGACGATGGATGCCGATACCTGGATCACCAGCTTCCAACGACGAATCGACGTTGAAGGAGCGCCGTCGTACATGCTCGCCGACGTCGTGGAGACCGCTGCGCCTGACCCGCTCACCTTTGTCGTCACGCTCGGAAGCCCGGTGAGTGCGTTCCTCGACTACATGGCCGCCCCGTACGGACCCAAAGCCGTCGATCCGACCGTGCTGGAATCCGAAGACGGCGGCGACCTCGCCCAGTCCTACCTCGCATCGAATTCTGCCGGGACAGGTCCCTACCAGATCTCCCGGTTCGAACTCGGCCAGGGCTACGAACTGACGGCAAACCCGACCTACTGGGATGGGGAGCCGTACTTCACCGCGATCGACATCTCGATCGTCCCCGACGTCACGACCCAACGCTTGATGCTCGAGAACGGCGAACTCGACATGATCCTCCACGGCCTCCCCGTCGCAGACGTCGAATCGTTCCGTTCGAATCCCGACTTCCAAGTCATTCAGTTCCCGGTGCTGCTCAAAACCGCGATTTCGGCCAATCCGAACAAAGGAATGTTCGAAGATCCCGCCGCCAGGGCTGCGCTACAGACAGTATTCGACAAGGCAGCTCTCACCGAGCAGGTGTATCGGGATCAGGCCAGCATCAGCACACAGATCTACCCGGCCGGCGTTCTCCCTGCCGGACTTGCCGCCGATGCGCCCGAAGTCGACTCCTCAGCCCTGGAGGCGTTGATTGCCGCACTCCCTGATGGTGAGCGAACAATTGACATGGCCTACTCAGACGACGAGGGAGGGACACTGCCTCGACTGGCCGAGATCGTGGCAGCACAACTCGGCGAGCTCGGAGCCGAAGTGACGGTCCGCCCCATCCCAATCGCCCAAGTGTTCGACCTTGTCAACGACCCGCTCTCCGGGCCCGATCTGCTTCTGTGGACCTTCAACCCCGACGCTGCGGAGCCCGATGGTTGGATCCGCATCTTCATGAACTCCGAGGGTCCCGTCAACTTCCTGCAGTGCTCGGTGCCCGAAGCCGATGCTCTGATGGACCAAGGGCTGGCGGCAGTGGACGAAGCCTCGATCGAGCAGTTCTACGCCGAGGCAGGAAGCGCAATCGTCGATTCCGGGTGCTACGTCACCATTGCCGACCTTCAAGATGTCGTTGTCGCCCGGGCGGGTATCACCGGTTTCGTCCACCAGCTACCGACGCCCTACACCGTCCGACTGAAGGACCTGAGGGAGGAATAGTGCTCAGTGCCAACACCCGATCGGCAGCCCGACCTGGCGAGGCCCTGCTCAACAGGGCGGAACCGCAGCAAAGTGTTGCGATCGTCGACAGCCTCGAGGTCACCTTCCATCGCAACCGTCAACGTCTGCCTGCGCTTCGAGGTGTCAGTCTCGAGGTGAATGCGGGAGAGATTCTCGGGTTGGTTGGCGAGTCCGGGTCGGGTAAGTCCGTCACGGGTATGGCGCTGCTGGGCCTCCTACCCCGCACCGCTGAGGTTCGCGGATCGGCTGTGGTGCAAGGCACCGACATGGTCGCTGCAACCGAGAACGCTCGAAGAGAAGCCCGCCGTCAACACCTGGGCGCTATTTTTCAGGACCCGATGACGTCGCTCGACCCCACGATGACCATCGGCCGCCAGATCAGCGAGGCTGCCACATCCAAAGATGCTGCCCTGGAACTGCTTCGCTCGGTGGGGGTCCCGGATCCCGAACGACGGCTCAAAGCCTATCCGCACCAGCTATCTGGCGGCCTCCGCCAACGCGTCATGATCGCAATGGCCATCGCATCACAGCCGAGCCTCATCATCGCCGACGAACCAACCACCGCACTCGATGTCAGCGTCCAAGCCCAGATCCTGGAGCTACTGTCCGAACTACGGACCAGACTCGGCACATCGATGATCTTCGTCACCCATGACCTCGCCGTCGCCGCACAGATCGCTGACCGGATCGCCGTCATGTATGCCGGCCGGATCGCCGAGATCGGGACTGCGGAACAAGTATTCAGCGAGCCTCGACATCCGTATTCGCAGGGGTTGCTGCGCAGCAGAGTCTCCTTGCGCACCGATCGAGAACGCCCGTTGGCGACCTTGAGCGGCGAACCCCCATTGCTGCACGATTTGCCTACTGGATGCCCGTTCGCTCCTCGATGCGAACACGCGCTGCAGGCATGCGAGGAAGAACTCCCGCGACTTCGCCCCGTCGCAGCATCAACGACCAAAGCCACATCGCTCACTGCTTGCATCCGTGCCGAGGAGCTTGACCAGATCGACCACGAAGAGGCCGCCAGTTGGGGACCAGTAGCAACCGAACTCGCTGGATACGGAAACCCGCGAGATCTCCCTCTGGTGATGGACAACGTTCACAAATCGTTCACCGTAGAGAAGCGATTCCGGCATCGGCGCACCCTCAAAGCGCTTCGGGGTGTAAGCCTCCGACTCGAGAGAGGCGAGTCGGTTGCGCTCGTCGGAGAAAGTGGCAGCGGAAAGTCCACGCTGCTTCGAGTAGCAGTGGGATTGACACATCCCGACGACGGTGAGGTCCGAATCGGAGAGGGCGAGCCTCCGCAGATCGTGTTCCAAGACGCTGGCGCATCGATGACCCCCTGGTTGACCATCGGCACACTGCTCGAAGAGCGAGTCAGCTCCGCTTCCCGTGCCGATCGAAGGACCTTCGCCGAACAGGCGCTAGAACTCGTGGGTCTCGATGTGTCCATCGCCAAGGCGAAACCGCGAGAGTTATCCGGAGGCCAACGGCAACGCGCCGCCATCGCCCGAGCCATCGTGAAACCACCGGCATTGCTGCTCTGCGATGAACCAACGAGTGCGCTTGACGTCTCGCTCGCTGCAAATGCGTTGAATCTGATTGGATCGCTTCGCCGGCGCCTCGGGATGTCCGTCTTGTTCGTGACCCATGACCTTGCTGCCGCTCGCCTGGTTGGCGACCGCATCGCCGTCATGTACCTCGGTCGAATCGTGGAGATAGGGCCCGCTGACGAGGTCATCTCCGACCCGCTCCATCCCTACACAAAGTCGCTGATCGCATCAATGCCGGGCGCTCAACGACGGGAAGCCCCCACAGATGGTGAGGTCCCGAGCGCAATCGACGTCCCTGCTGGATGCTCGTTTCGTGCACGCTGCAACCGTGCCGTGTCATGTTGCGCCACCGACGACCCGACTCTTGTCGCCGTCTCAGCAACACAGCGCTCAGTGGCGTGCCACAACCCGGTGAGTTCCTGATGTCAGTCACGCTTCAAGAAGCCGCAACCGAGCTCAGCGCAACCGACTCGCTTCGATCGTTTTGGAGCCGCCTCGAACGCATATGGGCCGGAGCCAGGGCCAACGTCGGCACCTCGGTCATCGTCATCTTCTCCATCGCTGCGTTGGGAGCGCCGCTGATTGCGCCCCATCCGCCCGATGCCATTGTGGGAGAACCGTTCCTCACCCCTTTGAGCTCTGGTGCCCTACTGGGAACCGATGACGTGGGACGCGACATGCTGACCCGAATCCTGTTCGGCATGCAGTCCAGTTGGCTGTCTGCGCTGGTCGTCATAGCGTCCGGCGTTCTCGTTGGTGGGATCATCGGTCTCATCGCGGGTGCTGCCGGCGGGCTCGTCGACTCTGTCCTCATGCGGATCACCGACACGTTCCTTGCCCTACCGGGCCCTGTGCTCGCCATTGCTGTCGTCGCCGCACTTGGACCATCACTTCGCAACACGCTGGTTGCTGTTGCCGTGGTCTGGTGGCCCTTGTATGCACGGGTGGTCCGGGCCCAGATTCGTGAACTCGCAGCCAGACCACACGTCGAAGCAGCCCAACTCGCTGGGGCAAGTCGTTTGCGGATCCTCACCCATCACCTACTGCCAGGCGCTGGTCCGGTAGCGATCGTTGCCGCCACACTCGATGTCAGCGCTCTCATCCTTACCCTCGCAAGCCTGTCGTTCCTCGGTCTCGGCGCACCAGCACCGGCACCAGAACTCGGTGCGATGAGCGCACGCGGCCTGCCATACCTGCTCGAATTCTGGTGGATCCCCGTGCTGCCAAGCGTCGCGATCTTCTGCCTCGCAGTGATCGCCAACCTTGCCGGCGACGCAATTCGAGACCGAGAGGCGCAGCGATGACAGCAGCCAGGAGCACGGAGTAGTGGTTCGGTTCATAGCCGGTCGGCTCGCATCCGTCATCGGCGTACTGCTCGTCCTTTCGTTCGTCATGCTCCTACTTCAGCGCTACACACCCGCTGACCCGGTGCGAGCGAAGCTCGGGGCGAACGCCAACCCCGAACTCGTCGCTCAGGAACGGGCACGTCTCGGGTACGACGATCCACTCCCGCTCCAATACGTCCGATACGTGAGTGATCTCGCGAGCGGCGACCTGCAGGAATCGCTGCGCACACGGCGCCCGGTAGCGGAGGACATCGGCGACTTCCTCCCGGCCACGGCAGAACTGGGGGCAGTGGCGCTCTTGTTTGCACTGTTCCTCGGAACGATTCTTGGCATCGCATCATCGGCGCGATCGAGGGGATCAGGAGTTCTGAGGGTTGTCCTCGTTGCCGGTTCGTCAGTCCCGGTGTTCCTCCTGGTTCTCCTCAGCCTGCTCTTGTTTTACCGTCAACTTGGTTGGCTGCCCGCCACCGGCCGCACTGGGTTACGCGATGCACCTGACGGGCCCACCCGCTTCTTGCTCATCGACAGCCTGATCGCAGGAAGGCCGGACGCGTTCTTCGACGCCGCGCATCACCTCGTGCTCCCTTCAATCTGCCTAGCGATCGGGCCAGCGGTCGCTATCGGACGGGTCCTGCGAGGCGGAATCCTCGACACTCTCGAGCTGGACTACACCCGAACAGCTCGATCGCTAGGCATGTCAGAACGATCCGTCGTCCTACGACACAGCCTGCGAAACGCCATCGGACCAACACTCTCCATTGCCGGACTCCAAGTCGGACTCATGTTCGCCGGAATTGTTGTTGTCGAGTCCATCGTTGCGTGGCCCGGGATCGGTCTCTACACCGTCCAGAGCATCCCAAGGCTGGACTTTCCCGCAATCGCCGGCGTGACTCTCATCCT
>JBBQUN010000132.1:0-12385 GCA_038212405.1 Acidimicrobiales bacterium
GCCCAGGAGTACCCGCATGGAACAACGGATCGACCGACCGGAGATGCCAGACGGCTACGGCGTCCCGTCGAGTGACGAAGGCTTACTGGCATGGAGCCAGATCAACGAGCGCCTCGTTGCGTCGCCGCAATACTGGATGGCGACGACCCGGCCCGATGGCAGACCACACGTCGTGCCCCGTTGGGGAGCGTGGATCGACGGCCACCTCTGGTACGACGGTTCGCCCGAAACGGTCCATGCCAAGAATCTCGCCAACAATCCAGCGTGTGTCCTGCATCTCGAAGACGGTTGGCAAGCGGTGATCGTGGAAGGAACCTCCGGGCCCACCGATCCGCCTGGCATCGAGATGGGTGGACGGATCGCCGAAGCGTTCACCGCGAAGTACGGCGACCGGGGCTACTCGCCCGAGCCCGATGCATGGGAAGGGCCTGCCGCCGGCGGCCTCATGAAGTTCACGCCCGCCAAGTCGCTGGCCTGGCTCGATTTCCCGAACGACCTCACCAGGTTCACGTTCTGAATCCCGGGATGCGACAACGACTTCAACTCTCCACAGGTTTGCTGGGACTCCCGGGGCAGAGTGCATGATCGTCAGGCCCGTTGGTCCGCATCGAGCTGTCGAAAATCGTGCACGGACATCGAACGTACCGTGCTCTTCGATGCCGCTCTCGCCGTTGCGCTACGTGGCTTGCCCATCATCGGGCCGAGCTCGCCCAGGTACTCTCCTGCACCCCGGCAAGCGACGACGGACTCGCTTCCATCGGACGATTCTCTCAAGATGTCGATTGCGCCGTTCTCGACGAGGTAGACCCGGACACCGGTCGAGCCCTGCCGGAACAAGACCTCACCAGCATCGAGTTGGATCATCTCGTCGGTCGACTCGGCGGTCAAGACTGGCGCCAGATCAATGGCGGAGTCGCCAATGGGCAGGAGACGTTCGTCGTGGGTGGAAACGATCACGGTATGTCCTGTGGCGGCGATGCCTCGAAGCAGCACGATGATCTCCTCGGCCTGGATGTAGTCGAGGTTGGCGGTCGGCTCATCGGCCAGGAGAAGCGGAGCGCCGCTGGCGAGACCTCGGGCGATGGCAACCCGCTGTTGCTGACCGCCGGAGAGCTGGCCTGGCCGGTGCTCGGCCCGGTCGGCCAACGCAACCTGTTCGAGAAGGTGACCTGCTCGCTCACGTGCTGATCGAGCCGAGGTGCCGGTGAGCCGAAGTGGCATTGCCACGTTGTCCAAGGCAGAGAGCGAAGGGATCAGATTGAACGCTTGGAAAACGAAACCCACTGAGCGTCGTCGATGAGCGAGGAGCGAGCGACGGTCGAGTGCGGCGATGTCGACACCGTCGATGGTGATGCTGCCTGCGGTTGGTCGAAGGATGCCGCCGAGGCACGAGAGGAGCGTGGTCTTGCCCGACCCCGACGGGCCGAGCAGGAGAGCGAGTTCACCGTCGCCCACCCGCGCCGAGAGCCCGTCGAGCGGACGGATCGGATAGCCGTTCGACGTGTACTCGACCACCAGGTCCTGGATCACCACCGATGGCATGTCAGCCTCCTGGTCCGCAGAAGGCGGTCGCCGGGTCTGCCTGCAGCGTTCGTCGAATGGCCCCATAGCTCGCAGCGGCGGCGACCAGCATCGAGACGCTGACGAGGACCACCCGGTCGACCGTTTCGATGAACACACGAAGCGGGAAAGCGGGCGCCAGCGCCAGTTGCACGATGAGGGCAATGAGCGAGGCGATGAACCCGATGACGATCGCCTGGGCCGCGACGCCGAGCGAGATCGGTCCCGAGTTCACCCCCATCGCTCGCAGAACCGCGATGTCGCGCGCCCGGTCGAGTGTTGCCAGGAAGACGACCGCACCGATGATCAGCGCGGCGACGACGGCCAGAAGCACCTGTACGAGTCGCATGGTGGCAATCGGTCGTTCGATCGGTCCGAGGGCATCACTGGCGACCGCCTCGGCCGACAGCGCCCGCAATGAGGCTGTTTGCAATGAGACTGCGATGTTGGCCACATCGTCGACGACGAGGGCCGACAGCAACGGCTCATCGTCGACGACGAGCTGGCGGGCGGCGTCGAGGGGTACGAACACCATTGGCATGCCGGCGAACAGGGTGGTCTCGGCGACGATCCCGGTCACCGTCGCGTCGACGGGTCCGAGACGCACCCGATCGCCGACATCGAAACCTGCATCCTGCGACACGACGAGCTGGCCCGGGCCACTCGCCACAGCACCGGCCTGGAGATTGGGCGCACCGTTCGGGAGGTCGGCGTGGCCGACGAGGATCACATCGAGATCAGAACCCTCGGTCGCGCCGGCCAACCGATACCGAGCGACCAACACCTTGCCAATCGGCTCGGATGGCGTGCCGAGACCAGCGACCACCGATTCGGGGAAGGTGGCGCTCGAGGTGAAGACGCCGTCGGCCCCGACAGGAACGATCCACTGCGAACCACCGAACGTGGCAACCGCGACCGCTGGCTCTCGGTTGAGTTGGTTGACGACACCGGTCATCAACAGCAGCAGCGCGAGCACCACGCTCGTGGCAGCAATGGCGACGGCGAAGCGGCGGGCCCGCAGCCGTAGATCCGACCAGGCCAGCGACAACGAGCCGATCAGCGCAGCAACGCCTGCCCGCTCCGAATTCGAGTCGATGCTCGGGTGTTCCTCCGAGTGGCGCACTCGAGCATCGCCGGCTCGTGTGTCGAGCGCTTCGACCAGGCTGGGGTCGAGCGCTGGAGCGTCGGGGCCGGCAAGGAACTGCTCGATGATGGGAATCGACTGTGCTTTGCCAAGAGCCATCACCTGATCGACCTTCCCGAAGTCGAGCACGCTGAATTCCGACAGGTTCAGATGCACGTGACAGTCGACGGCTTCGAGTGCCGCGACTCGGCGCCGCGCCGAGGCGACCGTGGTCGAACGCATGATGGTGTCGAGTGGGTTCGGGACGCGCTCGGCCGTGAAGCCTGGAACCAGCCGGCGCATCAGTAGTCTCTGGCCCGACATCACCCGGGGGAGTGGCGCGGTCGTCTTCCCGCTCGGAGGCGAGAGGTCGACGACGACCATCGGGCCCTGAGCTCCGAGGAGTCGGCCCCCTTCGACCGGAATGGCATCGAACACCGCGCCGTCGATGTGCACGTGTCCGTCGATGTCGACGGGAGGGAAGATGCCGGGAATCGAGATGCTGGCGTAGATGGCGTCGGCCAGAGGGCCTGCGGTGTGATTGATCGAGACGGCTGCGGTCAGATCGGTCGAGGTGACCGACAGCGGAATCCAGGTGTCCAGCACGTCTCGGTCGCCGCATGCCTCCTCGATTCGACGCCAGGCACGCCCCCCGGCGACCACTGCGCCAACCGGAATCGTGTAATCGAGCAACTTGCGCATCGACCAGATCGTCTTGGCATCGAGCCCATCGGTCGTGCCGAGAACCGCCAACCAGGCAGCAACGATCGAGCCGCCGCTCACACCGGCAACGGCGTCGACCGCCAGACCCCGTTCGGCCATCGCCTCGATCGTCCCGACCGCTCCGGCCGAACGCACGCCGCCTGCACCGATCGCCAACGTGAGAGCGCGACCGGCAGCGTGACGGGCCACCCGGCCGGTGTCGGCCGGAGTTTGTCGACGCAAATGGAGGTGGTGATCAACGCCTCGTCGGAGGAGCCATTCCCGAGTGCTGCGTGGTCGATCGGCATCGTTGGGGTGAACGATCGCCAGAAGACGCACCGAGTTGGCGGCTCGTGGCACCGAGTCCAGGAGGCGACGTTCTTCTGTACCGACCTCGGGCCCATCCGCCGAATCGACGACGAAGAGCACACGGTCGGCCGCTCGGGCGATGGCGACGTTCCAGTCCCGCCGAGTCGGGTGGCCGAGCAGGACCACGCCCGGTTCCGATTGGGCAGGGTGGCCTCCTCGGTCGAATTCGTCGAGCCAATCGAGCTCGCCGTTCGTTGCCGCTCGATGCAGGCTTGGGTGTTGATCGGGATCGAGCACGACATGGCGCCCGAGTGCGCTCGCGGCCGTGGCAACAGCTCGGGCTTCACCGGCGACCGTTGTTGCCAGCGGCACGATGGCGATGACTTCGGTTGGCTGGCTCGGCTGGGTGTCTCCTCGCCGGAGGATGGTGGTCAGCAATGCCATCGCTGCCTGCGGCTGGGTTGCCATGACGTCGAGGAGCCATGCTCGGTCGAGCACGACGACCAGGGTGCGGCGAACAGCGCGAAGTCCCGCCCGGCGAATGCCCTGGTCGAGCAGCGCCGACTCACCGATCAGCTCGCCGGGTCCGTGGAGGCCGAGTCGGCGCTCACCACCCGCTCCGTCGTCGGCAACGGCCTGCACTCGGCCCCGCACGATCACCCACGCCGTCGCACCCTGGTCACCTTCGTCGCACAACAGTTCGCCGGCGTCGAGCGTGCGGGTGGTCAGCGCCGAGACGTCGATCGTCAGCCCGTTTCCCGGCAGCGCCCGGTCGAGTGCGTCTCGAGTGGCTGTGCCCTCGTCTGTTTCTGTGTCTCCATTGCGAATGGTCATATCGACCCGCCGCAGAGCGACCGACGCTCCTCATCACGCGGGCCCCACTGTTCCCACTCGGACTGGCTGAGTTCGGAGCCGGCGGTTCGGCAGGCGATGCCGGCCCACTCGTCGATGTTCAGATTCCATACGAGCGCAGTGTCTGGCGTCGCCGTGACGAGGTGGAGGTCATCGCCGACATTGGCTCCGCTGTTGACCCCCTGCATCGTCGGGAACTCGCCACCTATTTGTTGACCCGTTCCAACGTCCCACAGCTGACCCGGCCCATCGTGATTGGTCAGAAGCAACCGATTGTCGGCGGAGAAGAAGAGGGAACCGGCTCCCCACGAGTTGCCTGCCCCCGTGGCCCCGGTCATCGTCCGTATGACCTCGAAGGTTTGACCGTCTCGGATCGAGACGACTCCGAGCGAGGACGAGGTAGCGACAAGCGATCCATCCTGGCTCCAATTGCCGACGGCAATGTCGTCCCGCTCGACGGTTGAGTTGTCGATCTGCTCCCAGGTGAAGGCGTCCCAGAGCGCCGCTTGCCCAATACGATTGGCGACCAGCACTCGGCTTGCGGCCGAATCGAAGGTCGTCGACGAGAGGAAAACGCTCTCATTGCCGCCAGGCGGAGGAAGCTCGGCCAACAGTTCTTGCTCCCAGTCGAGGACCAGCACCTGTGACGGGAAGGGAGATCCGATGAGACGGATCTTTCGTTCGACCGAGTCACCGCCGGTCGTCCCCGGCGCTGGATTCGGGTTGACGAACAGCACCTCGAAATCGTTGGCGTCGTAGACGGTGGACACGGCCTTGGGTTCGGCGGTGGTTTGGTCGAACTCGAGTGTCCAAATGTCGAGGATGTTCCGACTCGGTGGAGCGAAGGCGAAGCTGATGTCGCGAGACTCGTCGAGATCGACGGTCCGATAGCCGTTCTGGTCTCGGCGCCAAAGTCCGAGTGGCCCGACGAACGCCGGTGGGCCGAGCACCACCAACGATCCGTCGCTCGTGATCGAAAGGGTGTTCGAACGAGCTTGTCGGGGCAAAGCCTGGGCGAGTGGCAGTGAGCCAGTGATCGAAACGATGCTGATTCCCTGATCATGGGCCAGGGCGACGCGGTCCTGCGAGGGTGCCAGTGCCATGGCTGAAGCAGCGCCGAGGTCGACATCGATCACCGCAGTCCGGCGCCCAGTTTCGGCTGTGAAGACTGCGACGTTGCCGTCGGAGAGGATATGGAAGACCTGATCACCGACGAGGACGGCATCCTTTGAGTCGGGTGCGCCGCCGCCTTCGTTACCGTCGGTCACCTCCATGACGAAGGCTGCCGGCCAGCCGTTGCTGACGTCGACTCGTGCCCTCGACTGATTTGCCACGAGTTCGACGGTGTTGTCATCGATTTCCAGGAGATGGCCGACTGAGCCAGGCTCGACGGTGAGTGCTTCGAGGGAGATCACGCTTGGCGATCCCACCTCATTCCCGTTCCAATCGAACTGGTAGATCAGCGAACTGGCCACCATGATGATTCGGTCGTCGTTGGCCAGCGCCTTCGAGAAGACGGGAAGAGTTGCATAGAACGGCGCGCCAGGCTCGCCGATCAGCGGGAGAACCTGGTCTAGCCACGATGCATGGTCGTCGACGTCTCGTGAGAAGAGTTCGCGGCCCGTGGCGTCGAAGGCAATGAGACGGTTTTCGGTGTCGGCGACGACGAACCGGCCGCTGTCGGTCATGTTCACCGAGTAGAGCGGCGCATCCATTGAGATCTCGAGTGACTCGATCAGGCGTCCCTCGAGTAGATCGAACACCCGGATCGAAGGGGCATCGGTTGCGACCACGAGTCGTTCACGTGCCGCATCGACCGTGTATGTCCTGGAGAGTGCGGACAAGGGCTGCGAGTTCGGAGTCAGCGGAACGGAACTGATGATTTCTCCGGAGGAAGGGTCGATCAGGTCCATGCTGTCATTGCTGATTCCGACGATCCGGTCCTCGCTGAGCCACTCGATGTCGATGTAATCGGTACCCCACTGCAGGTGACCGAGCAATGGCCCGGTTCGGCTGAGCACCGACTGGAGCGCACCGAGCGTCTCGGGGCTCTCGACACGCTGATGGGCGGCGACGGCGACGAGCATGGCGGCCCGGGGGTTCGACGACACCAGCGACTCTGCCGACGCGACCAGCCGACCGGTCTCGGCGTCGAAGGCTGACTTTTCGGCGGCGGCCGTTGCTTCCTCGGCTTCGCCTGCCCGCTCCTCGGCCAGCTCCTCGTTGGCTGCTGCCAGTTCGGCTTGGCTCGTTGCCTCGTCGGCATTCGCGCTGGCTTGGGAACGCTGCTGGAAGGCGATTCCGCTGGCGATCAGCGCCATCGCAGCCACGATGGCGACCCCGGCGAGGAGCCGATGCAGCCGCCGCTGCGTCTTCTGCTCGGAAGCCTCGGCGGCCGTTCGTTGGGCGAGGCTGGCGTCGAGGAACTCCTGCTCACGCGTACTCAGATCGTCGGCGTGCTCGGGTGCCCACTCTTCGATCGCCTCGAGCCGGCCGCCCCGATACAGCTCCGCCGTTGGTCGACCGGCCGCCTCCCACTCCTGCGATGCGGAATCGAGATGGCGCAGCATGCGAAGCCCGTCGCGGTCGTCGTCGAGCCAACTACGCAGCCGCGACCACTCTCGAATCAGCGCCTCATGCGCAACTTCGACGGTTGGTTCGCGCGTTGCCTGGTCGTGATCGAAGCTCAGCAGTCTGGCTTCCCCGCAGGCCGTGACAATGCCCGGGTCGATTGCTGGAAGGTCGGACAGCTTGATCCGGCGGCGGGTGTCCTCAGTCCCCTCTCCGGGAGTGATGAGGCGGATGAAGAGGCGTCGTAGGTCGGCCTGGCCGATGTCGGTCGCGGCGTCGTGCACCTCGTCGGCCCGCCTGGCGAGTGCACCCATTACACCGCCGAGACTTCGATACGACTCGAGGGTCATCAGCGACCCCGAACGACGCTCGAACGTCTCGGTCAGGGCGAACTGCACCAGCGGGAGCGCTCCCGGCGCACTGCTCACGTCGTGGATGATCGCCGAAACGAGTGCGGGTTCGACCGAAGCCCCCACTCGTTCGGCGGGACCGACGATTGCCCGTTCGAGTTCCTCGGCCGACAACGGCGTCACCGCGATCGCGTCCTGGTCGAAGAGGTTGCCAACCTGTGCGCTGGCCAACGGCCGGTCATAGAAGTCGGCGCGCAGCGTGACCACGATGCGCAGACGACCATGCGGATCGACGACCGCGGCAGCGAGGGCTTCGAGGAACTCGTTCCGCTCCTGCTCACCGGTCATCGTGTACAACTCTTCGAACTGGTCGATGACCAGAACGAGCTCACCGCCGGACTCCGGTAGACAGCGCTTGGCCGCCCTGGCGAGACCGTGTGCATCGGCGTTGAGCTGCTCCAGCAGCGTTGGCAGCGGATCGACAGCGACTCGGAGGAGCGCGGTTTCGAGCTCGTGCATCGGGTGTTCGCCTGGCACCATCTGCGCAACGAAGAGGCCGGCGGCTCGTAGCCGGGGAACGAGCCCGGCCCGAACCGCCGACGATTTGCCCGACCCCGACGGCCCGACAACGGCCAGAAATGGTGACCGACCGATGTGGTCGTGCAGCCGCTCGATCAGCTCATCTCGGCCGAAGAAGTCGGCGCTGTCGGCCTCCTGAAATGCCGCCAGGCCCTTGTATGGATTCGTACCCTGCCATTCCAGGGTGACCAGTGTTCGTGCGGCTTGAGCTCGGGGTCGTTCGTCTCCATATCTGGCGCCGGACTGGTCGCCTGGCGAGGCAGACGAAATCGACGATGTCGAGCCGGTGGTTGCCGCCCCGGCGAGATAGCCGACAGCGGCCGAGCGGAAGGCCAGGATCAGCTCACCCATGCTGGCGAACCGGTCGCTTGCGAGCGGCTCGGTCGCGTGCTGGATGACGGCGTCGATCGTGCCGGGAACGTCGGCCCTGGCCGAGGAGGCCAGCGGGAGCCGCACGCTCAGCTTGCGGTCCAGCAGCTCGGCAATGGTGCTGACGTTGGGGAACGGTGTCGATCCGGTCAGGAGCTCGTAGATCACGACGCCGAACGCGTAGATGTCGGAAGCAAAAATCGCCTCGCCATGGCGGATCTGTTCGGGGCTCACGTAGAGCGGCGAGCCGGCTGAACGCAGGTCGAGTTCGGCTGCGTGACCGTCGGCGATGGCAATGCCGAAGTCGGCCAGGTAGGCGTTGTCGTTCTCGTCGAAGATGATGTTCGCCGGCTTGACATCTCGATGCACGATGCCGGCGTCGTGCGCCATGGCGAGGGCACCGCCGATCTCGTCGACCAGCTTGATCAATGCGCTCAACGACATCGGCCCGTCGGCGACCAACCGCTGTTCGGCCGAGCCGCCGCGAAGGTAGCGCATGACCAGGTAGGCGCCGCCGGGCTCTCGCCAATAGTCGTGGAGGGGAACGATGTGCGGGTGTTCGAGTCTGGCAACCATCTGTGCCTCGACCTCGAACCGGCGGATGAACTGTGGGTTGTTGGCCAGCTCCGGCCGGACGACCTTGATCGCGACTTCGCGGCCGACCGACGGTTGGGTGGCGCGATAGACCGATCCGAATGCACCCTGCGCTATCAGCTCGTTGAGCTCGTAGCCCCGGAGTTGACGCGGCGCCTCCGGGGTCGGTGGTGCATCGTTGGTGAGAAGGTCTCGCTCGAGCTGCACCAGTTCCGGTGTTGGATCGAGTCCGGTCTCGTCGGCGAGACGCTGCCGGAACTCCGAGATGGCTCGAATCGCACCGGCCGGTTGCCCAGAGCGACGTCGGGCAATGGCCAGCGTTCGGACCGGTGCCTCGCGTAGCGGGTGTTCGGCTGCGAGCGCTTCGGCCGCAGCCGTTGCGCCGGCAACGTCACCGGCGTCGAGCTGTGACTGCACCGATCGCTCGAGCGCCGAAACCCTCAGCTCCTCGAGCCGGGTCGCCTCGAAGCGAGCGACCGGGATGTCGCAGAGATCGCCGAACACCGGCCCCCGCCACAGCTTGGTCGCACGATTGATGTGCTCGTGGCCGCCAAGAAGATCGCCCTGGCCAATCAGGACTCGAGCGGTCTCGTAGCTCGTCTCGAAGTCGTCGATGTCGGTCGTTGCCGACCGGTCGAGCGCATACCCCGACGACGTGGTCACGATGACCTCGGTCCCGAGCACGCCGCGCAGGCGCGAGACGTATTGCTGCACCGTGTTGCTCGGATTCGAGGGCAGCGTCTCGGTTTCGTCCCAGATCGCGTCGATGAGTTCTGCCTCGGTGACCACCCGACCGTCGGCCAACACCAGACGAAGGAGGAGACGGCGCTGCCGTCGACCGCCGAGTTCGACGGTCTCGCCGTCGACCACCGCATCGATCGGACCGAGCAATCGGATCCGCACCATCACGCCCTCCCTTCTTGGTTCCCTCGATCGCAACGCTAAGTCACGCGCTGTCATTGCGCTGTCAGACGGTCTTGGCCTGCGATCTCACCAATCCGGGACCAGGACTGATGACAGCCGAGTGAAAGCGGGGTTTCTATGGTCGGGTAAATCGATGCCAGGCAAGAGAGGTCCAGCCATGGAACCACATGACACCGTCAGCGGTGGCGAACCAACGGTGATCGTTCGATCCCCGGGACGCACCGTCCTTCATCTTCGGCTACCCGAACCGGTGGAGATCGGTCGGGAATGCGCCGGTCTGCTGCTCGATGATCCGTTGATTTCGCGTCGTCACCTCGAACTGCGACGCGACGGCAACCGGGTCATGGTGAGCGATCTCGGGAGCACCAACGGATCGAGTATCAATGGACGTCCGCTCACCACGACGTGCGTGCTCGGTGTTGCCGACGTCGTGACGTTCGGGGACTCCTCGATTCAGCTCCTTTCCGATGTTCGAGCGACCAGAATGCTCGGCGCTTTGTCGGTCGCAGCGCCAATGGACTTCAAGCAAACGTCGATCGATCTCGTTGCCGCTGCATTCGATGCGGATCGAGCAGAAACCGAGGTGCCGGTTTCGCACGGCACGACGACGATCGTCTTCAGCGACATCGAGTCGTCGACGGCGAGGGCGGAGGAACTCGGAGACCAACGCTGGTTCGAGCTGCTGTCGACGCACAACGACGTCGTTCGTCGCCGAGTCGACGCCTTCGGTGGCAAGGAGATCAAGGCGCAAGGTGACGGTTTCATGCTCTCGTTTCCATCGGCGAGGGGAGCGGTGCAATGCATGACTGCCGTCCAACAAGATCTGGCGCAGCACAACGATCTACACCCGAACCAACACATCCGTATTCGAGTCGGCATTCACACCGGTGAGGCAATCGTCGACGGCGATGGCGACCTCTTTGGCAAGCACGTGATCCTGGCTGCGCGCATTGCGAACGAGGCAGTCGGGGGAGAGATCCTCGTCTCGTCGCTGGTTCGCCAGATCATCGAGGCGCATGGAGACATGGCCTTCGGTGAGGGGCGAGTAACCCAACTCAAGGGGTTGAACGGCTCGTACACCGTCTTCCCGATCCGGATGCCGGGAACGTGACGTGGGCGGATGCCGAGAAATTGCAAATGAATGACCACGGGCAAGGTGCTCATGGACGAGAAGAAACAGGAGTGACCAATGAGTGGAATCGTGGTTGGAGTCGACGGCAGCGAGACGGCGCTGAGCGCGGCTCGGCGGGCAGCATCGCTTGCGAATGCGCTTGGTGAGCCCTTGCACTTGGTGATGGCAATGAAGCCTGGATCGTCACAGACCTACCGACATGGTGCCGAGGAGTTCTTCGACGACGGGGTCGATCGTGCGCGCCAATCCCTCAGGGACATTGCGCTTGAAATCGGGTTTGCGGGGGCTACGACAGCGATCGGGGGGCGAGACCCGGCGAAGGCGATCTGCGCGGAGGCAGAGCGACTGGAGGCCTCGTTGATCGTCGTCGGCAATCGCCGGGTTCAGGGTGCGGTGCGGCTGCTCGGTTCCGTTGCCAGCGACGTCTTGCGCCATGCACCCTGCGATGTGCTGGTGGCCGAAACGATGAGTGCAACGGCGACAGCCATGCAGCCTGACGTAGATCGGCACAGCATCGGGAAGGCCAAACTCTTCCTCGACTGCACCGATGAACAGCGAGACCGCATCAGCCAGCTTGCAGCAGCGATCCAGGTCCCAGCCGGGCGCAACCTCACGACGCAGGGGCAGAGCGGCAGGGAGTTCGGGGTGCTCCTCGACGGTTCGGCGACGGTGAGTATCGACGGTCGGGTCGTGGCCACTCTTGGTGCTGGTGACCACTTCGGCGAGATGTCACTTCTCGCTGCGGCTGGGGCTCCCGACCGAATTCGCTCTGCAACCGTGACCGCTGACACTGAACTATGGATTGGCGTCATGTCGATTCCCGAGTTCGAGGTGCTCCTCGCAGCAGTTCCCGAAATTGGCGAACGACTGCGCCGTTCGTCATCGGAGCGGGCGGCTCAAAACGTCGTGAAATGACGAGCCAGGGCGGCCTCACAAACGATGTCACCAGGTTCACCTTCCAATTGGGGTGCTCGCAAACAAAACGCACCTCGAGTGTGGGTGAGCCGGTTTACTCGGTGATCAGTCCCTCTGAGACGAGCCAGTCCTTGGCGATGGTCTCGGCGTCGTCTTTGTCGATCTCGAAGCGACGGTTCATCTCGGCCAGTTCGGACGTCGACATCGCCGCACTCACTCCGTTCACGACAGCGGTGAAGTCGTCGCCGTGGGCGGCGATCACGTCGTCGGTCGTGACCGGAATGACGTTGTCGGCGTTGATCAGGCCCAGGTCGTCTTCGAGCACGACCCAGCCTTTGTCGGCGATGACGCCGCTGGTCGAGAAGAGAATGGCGACGTCGATTTCGCCGGCCTCGAGCGCGGCCA
>JBBQUN010000133.1:0-12358 GCA_038212405.1 Acidimicrobiales bacterium
CCCGTTCTCTATCTGCTGTCGATGGACGGACACCGCGGACTGCGGTTCCTCATGTTTGCGTTCGTCTTCCTGGTCGTTGGCGATGGTGTGCTGAGTGCTGTCCTCGTCCGTTGCATCAAGGTCTCGGCCCAACTTCCGGCCACGATCGAGGTGGGCAGGGAAACAGAGGTCCCCGTCTCCATCCGCTGGCCGGTCGGCGGGCCGGTCATTGCCCACTTCACCGGCGGCATCGCCTCGGGAAAGGCCGGCGGGCCGGCCGATGTACATGGCTCGCTGTCATCGACCGCGCCTCGACGCGGCACCGTCGATGAGGTCACGATCACCGTTGCTGCTGGTGCCTTCCTCGGGTTGATCGGGTTCGTCACCGAGTCGACGCTCGCAACGGCGACACCGATCCTGGTCCTGCCTCCCCCCGTTGCGCACCCCGACGTCGTTGCCTACCTACGCTCCTTCGCTGCCGCCAACGAACCCGAACTCATCGGCGTTCGCCCGTACCGGCCAGGTGATCGCCCCGCCGACGTGCACTGGCAGAGCGTGGCACGAACCAGCGAGATCATGGTTCGAGAACGGGCGGTCATGCCGTTCGAGCCGCCACCGCTCACCATTGTCGCTACCGACTCGGCCCCCGCTGGCCTCGACCGCACGCTGGGAGTCGCCCGCTTCGCCGTCGAGCAGGCCTGGCAATTGGGTGTGCGAGTGACGCTCGTGATCCACGAGCACGTCGCGCCAACCACTACTGTGGCCCCGCCGCGTCGCCGCAGCATCCCGTACCTTCCGCCAAGCCATCGAGCGAACCCCACGCTCGTCCACCTCGAGCTCGAAGGACCACACGATCTGCATCGGGCCCTCACCAGCGCCATTCCCGGACCCCGCCCCGTGGTCGAGATCGACGGTTCCCTTCTCGACATCGAAGACATCGCTGCGGCCCCATGAGCACCACGCTGCAAGCCGAACAGCGGGTACACATCGTCGCCCTTCGCACGCTCGCCGTGCTGCTCTCCGTCGCTGCGGTGCATCCGTAAGCCAATCAATGGTTGGTTGCCGTCGCCTGTCTCGGAGTCGGCATGTTCGGTGTACCCCAGCCCAGCCGCACCCCGGCGCCGCGCTGGGTCCTGGCCATGTTGGGACTTGCCCTCGTCGCGTCAGCCTTACAACGATCGTCTTCACAGCAAGCGGCGGCGATGCTCGTCTTTGCGGCCGGATTCATGCTGGCCGGCTGGCTCGTGAGGGGCCGGGCCCTCGGGTCGGCTGCGGTCTCGATTGCCCTCCTCGGGCCAGCGATCATGAAGGCGGTCAGCTTTGCCACCTCGCGCCAGGCATCAGTCGTTGCCGACGCCCGCTGGATGATCGCCGGGTTCGTCACGATGCTCGTCACCCGGTTGGTGGCCGAGTTCAGCCCCGACCCGATTCCCATCCCTCGCATCGGTGTGCACCAACGCCCACTCGCGCAACCGGTGCGGTTGCTTCCCATCATGCTTGCGGTGATGATCGCAGCCGTTGGCGGCGCTGCCGTGGCCAACGACACGCTCCCCAACAGCACTCGGCGCCCACCGTCGCTGCGGTGGAGCCCAGGCCAGCCGGGTGGCGAGAAGTTGCAAGCACACCCCGGTTTGTCGGGTCGACTCGACGCCGGCGACACCCCAACGCTCGACGACGAGGTCGTCCTTCGGGTGCGCTCGGACCGGGCGATGTACTGGCGAGGGATGACCTACGGCGACTACGACGGTCGCTACTGGACCGACGATGGCCGCAAACAGTCGTTCATCACCCCCGCAGGCACCCTCGAGCTCCAACCGGGGACCTCCCCGAGCGGGTCGGAACGGTTGATCCAGACGTTCACCGTTGAGCGAGCGGGCCTCGATCTGTTCCTTGCCGCCGACCGGATGGAGGTGCTGAACTTCGATGGCTTCGAGGGCCTCTGGGGTATCAACGACAACTCGATCCAGCCGCTCCAGCCACTCGCAGCCGGGGCCCAGTGGACCGCGGAAAGCGCCATCATTCCTGTCGATGCCGCGCAACTCCGGGCAGCAGACCAGGTCCCGCAACTCGTGCCGTCCACCATCAACCAGCAGTATGGGAGCGAGAACAACGTGTCGGCAGCGACCGCTGCCCTGGCCATCGAGATCACCACCGGGAGCGACACCACCTACGACAAAGTGATGGCGCTCCAAGACTGGTTTGCCAAAAACGTCACCTACCGCCGAGACGTCACCCCGGCAGCGGCGGGAGTCGACCCCGTCGACCGATTGTTGTTCGAGCTCAACGAAGGCTATTGCGAACAGATCGCCAGCTCGATGACCGTCATGCTGCGCTCGCTCGGCGTACCCGCTCGGATCGCCGTCGGCTATGTGCCAGGCGAGTATGACGCCGACACCAACGAATGGTTGTCACGCGGGACCGACGCCCATGCCTGGACCGAGGTCTACTTCGCCGGCATCGGCTGGCAGAGCTTCGACCCCAAAGCGGTCGTGCCCCTTGCCGGTGAACAGGATCGCGATGACCTGCCAACGAACGCGTTCCCCTGGCGTGCTGTCGCAGTCCTTGGTGGCCTCCTCGTTGCTGCCGGTGTACTCACTTGGCTCCTTTCGCATCGTCGCAGAGGGCCCCGTTTGCCGGCGGAGGTGGAGCGACTGAACCGCATTGGTCGATCGCTCGACGTCGACTGGCCCGAGACCGCAACGTTGCGCGAACGTCTCGATGTGCTGGCCAACCGGGGCGTCGACCCGGCAGCGTTGTCGAGTGCGTTGGGCGCCATCGAGGCCGCCGAGTTCAGCGCCGAACATGACCCCGAGGCAACGGCTCGTGCCCTCGACGCGCTCGAACTGGCGGCGCGAGGCGTTCCCTCGTCGTAGAAGAAAAGCGAACATCTGTCCGCTTCGATGGTTGCATTCTGCGGATTTCACCGTCAGCCTTCGAAGGGTGAGGACGCTGAACGCGGAGCAGATACTTGCCGGGCTCGACCCCGAACAGGCAGCGGTCGTGCGATGGCGAGGCGACTCGCTCTGCGTGATCGCCGGAGCCGGGTGCGGCAAGACCCGCACCGTGGCGCACCGCATCGCCCACCTCCATGCCACCGGCGACATGGCTTCTCATCGCATCCTTGCGGTGACCCACTCTCGCAAGGCGGCTGGAGAATTGCGAGGACGCGTGAGCGAACTCGGCGTCACCAACACCACCTGCAAGACCTTCCACTCCGCAGCGCTCGGCTTGGTCAAACGCTTCGACCCCCAGTCGGCCCAACGTCAGCTCGTCACCGACACCTGGGCACCGATCAAACGCATCATCTACGGCGGCAAACGGATCGATCCCGACCAGATGACCATCGTTGCCGACGTGAAGTCCGAGATCGAGCTGGCCCAGGCCCGGTTGGAAACGCCGAGTTCGATTGCTCGCATCGATCTGCTTGCCACTGGACGCCCCGGCACACAGGTAGCCAAGGCGTGGGAGAAGTGGATCGACCACAAAGACAGCCAGCATCTGGTCGACTTCGGCGACTACCTGTCGCTCGCCACCGGCCTCATCGAGGACGACCCCACGATCGCTGCCACCATCCACGACGAATGGCGCTGCATCGTCGTCGACGAATACCAAGACATCGATCCATCGCAGCAAGCGTTTCTCGCCGCACTGCTCGGCCGCACCGGTCAGCTGTGCGCCGTTGGCGACCCCCGCCAGACCATCTTCTCGTTCAAGGGTTCCGAACCGTCATTCCTACGCGATTTCGCAACGCACTGGCCGGGCTCGGAGGTCCGCTACCTGAATCGGAACTACCGGTCGACCGATCAGATCGTGACGGCGGCCAACCTCACCTCGGGCAGTGTTGGCAAACCCGAAGCGCTCATTGCCCAAGTCGGGAGTGGCCCACTCCCCCGCCTCGTCGAAGCCCCATCGACCGACGTCGAACCACTCAAGGTCCTCGACGCACTCCAAGCCGCTCACCGTGACGGTACTGCCTGGTCGGAGATGGCCGTGCTCTTCCGCCTCAACTTCCAATCGGCTGCGCTGGAAGGTTTGCTGCGTCGGCGATCGATCCCGTTCCGGGTGTTGGGCAACAGTCTCTTCTACGAGTCCGACGCCGTGCTCGGCATTCTTCGACCGTTCGGCCAAGCCGCACGGTCCGATGGCGAGCGCAACGGCCTCGAGTTGTTGGTCCACACGGCCAAGCGGCAGGGCTGGCACCCCGACAAAGCCCCCGAGGGCGAAGGCGCTGCGCTGGAGAAGTGGGAGTACCAGACCACACTCGTCGAGCAAGCCGAGGCCTTTGCCGCCGAACGCATGGCAACGACCGGCATCCCGATCAGCGCCGCCGACCTTCGCCTCGCCTTCTTGGAATCGGCAACCAACGACGCCGAGCCGACCACCGATGCCGTCACCCTGGCCACCATCCACAAGGCCAAAGGTCTGGAGTGGGATCAGGTGGTCCTCTATGGCGCCGCCGAGGGCATGTTGCCCTATCACAAGGCCGTCACCAGGGGTGGGGAGGCGATCGAAGAGGAGCGACGACTGTTCTATGTCGCCATCACTCGAGCCCGCAAGCATCTGACCATCACCCACGCCGCCTCCAAGACCACGGCCAAGGGGTGGACGATGAACCAGGAACGCTCGACCTTCGTCGACGCCATCCTCCCCGACCAGGTTCGTAACAGCGGTGCTGGCCGGGTCACCTCGAGTGGGCGGTCTGGCAGCCGTTCGAATGCTGGGCGTTCGAATGCTGGACGTTCGAATGCTGGACGTTCGAATGCTGGACGAACGGGTGCAACGGGACGCAAGCGAGCCTCGTCGGCGAAGTCATCAGCGGCCCGACAGCCAGCTCCGACCTGCGCCGCCTGCGCGGAGCGACTCAATGCTGGTGAGAAGAAGCTCGGACTGCACCTGTACTGCTTGATGGGTAAGGCCGGGGCGACAGCGAAGGGCGTCATCGAGTGGCGGGCACGGGTTGCCGCCGATCTCGGCAAGCAGCCGACCGAGGTCGCATCCGACGAGCTCGTCGCCCACTGGATCGCCGACCGACCGACATCGGTGAGCGCTGGCGTCTTCGACAAGCTCCCCCAGCGCAACGTCGTGCTCCAACGCTTCGGTGACGAACTTCTCACCATCCTCGCCCCCAACTGACACCGACCGAGAAGGTTGCTGAGCCCCTCGTCAACAGCGGTGTCCGGCAACTGTCGCTGCTGAAGCCCACCCTGTCCAACTGTTGACACTCAAGCCCAGAAGGGGGCTCCAGTGGCGACAGTCTGGTGAGTTGGGAAGTTGCGGTCGGGCCTCGGTGCCGGCCAAGGGACTGGTGAGATCGGATATGAGCAAGAACCTACGACATCGACCTCTCAGGCGAAGGTCTCGGATTCGACGGCGAGCAGGCTGTCGGCAACTCGCTCGAGGTCGAGCTGGTCGAAGTGCAATGAGTCGAGCGCTACCCGGGCTGAGGCACCAGCAGCAAGTGCCCGATGAAGCTCGGGCATCACGATGGCGGTCTTGTCGTCATCGAGTTCGATCGGCGAGATGATCAGCTGGCGGGTGCCCCGAGAGGCCATCGCCGAGGCGAATCCGTAGCTGACCTCGCTGCCGGTCGACCCACCGGAACCAACCAGACACGATGCCAGCACCACCATGGGCGGTGTGGAGGTTGCCATCTCGATGTCGTAGACGGTGAGGGGCCCATCAGCGAGGGTGATCATCGCCATGAGGGGATCGTGGGCGTGGAGCGAGCCGTGGCCAGCAACATGGGCAATGTCGACATTTTCCAACGCATGAAGCACTGCCGACACCGAGGCTGAAGCGCCGGTCAACACCACCGGATCGTCGTACATCGCGGCAACGGCAGCGACTTCGGCCTCGATACCGGCGCCGAGACCTGGGCCGGCAACGACGAGCACCCGTTTGGCTTTCGCCAACAACCCAACATGGCCCTGCGCACCCGAACACACGAACGGTGTACCGGCATTGATACCGACCCTCCACCGCCTGGCGCTTGGCAACACTCGCCACGGAACCGATGTGAGGAATCGGCCAGGGAACAAGACCACGTCGGTCCCCGGTTCGATGTCGACGCCACCGAGGAGGAGATCGTCGAGCGCTACCGCGGTCCGATCGAGGCCCTCGATCAGCTGTTTGGGGATCGGCATTGGCCGTCGGGCGAGTCCATCCGAGACGAATCGAACCCGACGAATACTGCTGTTGAGGGTCTCGCGGGATCCGAGATCGACGAGCGTCGAACCCTCGCCCAGGTCGGCGGCGCTCGGGAGAACCAGCCGCCACAGGTGGTCGTCGAGCTCGGCGAACATCACGATCGTTTGACTCGCCGTTGCGTTGCGCAACTGTTCGATGCCGAGCGGCGCGCTGGTTGGGGCGTCGCTGCGTTCCATGCGGCGATGGAGTGAGCGGAGGCGTGCTTCGAGTGAATCGAGTTCAGCCCGATCGATCCGAGCCGGGTCACGTTGATTGATCGATGACCGCAAGGCGTCGAGCTGGGTGACGAACTCGGCATCGGCAACCGAGAGCGGTGCGATCGAGTGGACAACGGTATTCGCCTGATCGATGAGGCAGGCAAGATCGAGTGGCTCCCCGGCGCGAGCAATGCGAACCGCAAGACCCTCGACATCGACCAGGCCGAACACCAGGGCAGCGCGCAGTTCGACCGCATTGATGTCGGCAGTGTGCTCGGCGAGTAAGTCAATCAGGACCATGGCCTCGGTCTTGGCAGCAACGGCATCGCCATGTGCGAGGTGAATCCGGGCTTGGGCGTAGTGACCGAGCACCTGGAGCTGCTTGCGGTCGGATCCGGTTGCCTGAGATGCTGCGTTCCAGCATTCATTGGCACGCTCGGGATCGATGTCGGCCACGTTGTTGGCAACGGCAATGAGGGCTTCATAGACCGCGTCGGCGCCAGGATCATCGGGCCCGATGTCCGGAAGCTCTGCCCGTTCGAGCACGGCGAGGACCATGGCGCACTGGGCTTCACTGATAGGGCGCTCCTGCTGGGCGAAGAGGGCTCGGGCCCGATCGAGATGTTCGCCCGCTGGATCCAACCTGCCCATTCCCAGCGAGGCCCGAGCGACCAGCACCAACAGGTCGGGGACTTCGAGTGAGGCGGTGTCTTGCCGCACCGTTTCATCCGACAACGCCTGTTGGCCGCTGGCGAGACATTCGGCATAGAGCGCAGCATGGAGCAGGATCTCGGCCTCGGCGATCGCCGCCTGGCCCCCGTCGATCCCAAAGCCACGGTGAGCCAAACCAGCCCGGTCAACTCGATCGATCGCTTCACGCACCGATCCTCGTTGTCCGAGCAGAGCACCAAGATTGTGCTGCGCCAAACCCAGCACCCGCTGGTCGCTCTCCGGGGCGATGAGAACGGACCGGAAGTCGTACTCAGCATCGTCGAGGTATCCGAGCTTTCGGCGAACGAGCCCTCGATTGTTGAGGGCTAGAGAGCGAACGTACCCATCTCGTTCCGATTGTGTGAGCTCGATGGCGCGCCCATAGCGAGTGAGTGCCTCATGGTGAATTTCCTGCAGATCGGCCAACATTCCCGTTTGTAGTTCAAGTAGCGCAACGTCGGAATCGGCAACGATCTCAGCAGCCGCAACCAAGAGTTCCTTCGCTCCACCAAAATCCGCGAGCCGAGCGCGAATTCCTGCCCAATAGATTCGCGACCGAGCAGAGATTGTTGACCTGGGCGACGCGCGAATCGACTGGTCAAAGCAGTTGACCGCCGCCTCGAACTCGCCACGCTGGCGGTGCAGAAGTCCGAGCCCACACAACGCGCTACACGTACTGATCGTGTCCACTGAGTTTGCGACGAGCGCAAGCAACTCGTCTTCGACGTCGCTGCTGACGTCGATAGCACGGACACTTTCGACAACATCGAGTAGCTCTTCGCCCGAACGACCAGACCCCTTTGTCGGCGAGGGCTCCGTGGCTAGAGCCGTATCCACTCGGTCGAGAGGCGGCGACCGGAATCGGTCACCAGTGCCACTCGGAAAACGTCACTTGGCGGTCGAGCGGTGAGAAAGCTCCCGAGATCGTCGATGTCGAGGTCCACGGAGGCATCGAGCACGATCAGGTTTGCCGACAGCACCGGCTCGCCAATCACCTGGCCGAGAAGATCGGGACCGTCGAAGCGCAGCGCCAGTTCGAGATCGTCGAAGGCAAAGAGCAGGTCTCGTTCGAGACTGGCGGCTCGCCGCACTCCCATCGGCAGCTGCTCGAACGAATCCGAGGCCAGTTCGGCCGTCTCCTCGCCGATCGTTCGCAGATCCCAGAGCTGTTTTGCCCGGTCGACGAGACCGTCGTCGGGCACGTCGGACAAAAGTCCTCGCAGTTGATCCAAGAGTTGTTCGTCGCTTGGTTTCATGAGCGTCCCTCGGGCTCGGCATCGGGAAAAACATCGTGGTAGAGGCGTCGGAGGTGGGCCAGGCAACGCTGACGCTTGGGACCGATCGTGCCAACGGCAATATCGCACCGTTCGCTGATCTCGGCATAGGGCGCAGGCGGATCCTGGATCAGCATGAGCTCCAACAACGTACGACAGGTTTCGGGCAAACGTGACAAGGCCCCACGCAGGTGGTGCGCACGCTCGGCCTTCGTGACGAGCTCGTCCGGCAGTTCGTCGTCGGCGTCGACGTCGTCACCAAGGTCGGCCGGCAGCATGCGCCCAGAGCGCCGGATGAGAGCCTGACACTCCCGGCTGGCCGCGGTGTGGAGCCACAGACCCACCCGCTCCGGGTCGTGAAGCCGACCGAGGTGCTGGGTCAGGCGGAGCCAGGTGATCTGGGAAACATCGTTGATGTCGTGGCGATCGAGGCCATGGCGAACGCCAACCGCTTCGACCAACCCGGCATAGCGATCGACCAGTGCTTCCCAGGCAATCCGATCGCCGTCGTTGGCCCGGGCGACGAGTTCGGCGTTGGTCGCCCGGCCCAGCACCCCGGCCGACTCCGAACGACGGCGGCCGCGCTGGATAGCTACGGTGGTCGGTCGTGGTTCGAGGAGATCGACACCGTTGGAGAAGTTTTCCGAATTTCTTGCATCAAACACGCTGGTGCCTCCTCTCTCTTGGTGAATCGTCTCCTATCTACAAGGACATTGCACCATGAACAAGATCAAGTTTGCTGTTGCTGCCGCCGCCACTGTCGCCGTCTCGGCCACCCTCGGACTCGGTCCGATCGTGGCTGGCGTCACTGGGATGGGCTGACCCAACGCCGCTCGCTAGGGTGCGGCGATGGCGTTGCGCCCTTCCCCTGAACGCGCTTCCCGCGCCAGTTTGCGGGAGCGCTTCGAGCACGATCGGCCGATCCACGTCTACGGGATCGGCGATCTGACCGACGGCTATTGGTCGCGTTCTCGCTGGTGGGAGCGGGGACCATCGACGATCGGCGAAGTCGGCCTGCCCGGTGATCCACCGGATCTGATCGTCTACGGCATCAACGCCGGCGACATCGAAGACGCGCTCAGTCTGTGGGCCGACGTCGATCATCTGCTGCCCGGTCGCTACTTCGCGACCGGGCCCGTCGGGTTCATCGCGCATCTAACGGCACGAGGTCGCACGGTCGAATTCAACGCGGGCGAACACGTGAAAATGTTTTTGGAGAATCTTCGACCAAGTCGTGAAATCGCGCCTTCGGTCGACGGCTTGGTCACTCGGACGCTCGGTCGACGCGATCTCGACGCCATCGACGCGCTCCAATCGAGCCGGATCGATCCCGGTTCGTTCTTCACTCCCACCCTCCTCGACGACGGACCATTCCACGGCGTATTCGACGGACCCGATCTGGTCGCCATGGCCGGCGTCCATGTATGCAGCACCGAAACCGACGTTGCCGCCGTCGGCTGCGTCCTGGTCCAGCCCGACCAGCGCGGGCGAGGGCTCGGCACCGTGGTCACCGCCGCCGTGGTCCGCGCTCTCGATGACCTGGGAATCGGCTCGATCGGGCTCAACGTCAAGGCCGACAACGATCCGGCCCGCAGGATCTACGAGCGGCTCGGGTTCGTCGAGGTCCACCGCTACGAAGAAGCGCTCCTCGTACGCGAACACCCGAATTCCTTCACCGACTCGTAACGCTCGAGGGACCCAAGTCCGGCCGAACTGGGCTGCAGCGATGATAGAAAAGGCGGGTTCCACCGTTCACTTCGACCTGGGAGGGTTCATGCGATCCCGACTGACACAACTACTTGCCCTGATCTTCGCTCTTGCGTTGGTGTCTGCTGCGTGCGGATCCGACAGCGCTTCTGATGCCACCGGCACCGACGACTCCGAAGGTGCCGCCGCCGGATCCGAGGGTGAAGCTGGCGCCGATCTCGACTGTTCGATCGAGAATCTGCCCCTCACTGAGGCGGGCAAGCTCACCATCGCCACGGGCGAGCCGGCCTTCGAGCCGTGGATGGTCGACGACGATCCCACCAACAAGCAGGGCTTCGAGGGTGCTGTCGCCTATGCCATCGCCGAGAAGATGGGTTTCACCGACGCTGATGTGGTCTGGACTCGCAGCGACTTCGACGCGGCGATCGCGCCGGGCGACAAGCCGTACGACTTCAACATGCAGCAGTACTCCATCACGGCCGATCGCGACGAAGTCGTCGACTTCTCGGTTCCCTACTACCGGGGCACCAAATCGGTCATGGTCGTCGGCGATTCCCCGGCAGCCACCGCCACCAATTTCGAGGAACTGAAGGCCGGTACCTGGGGTGCCACCATCGGTACCACCGACCTCGATTACATCGAGAACACCCTCGGCATCGAAGACGTCGCCGTCTATGACACCCAAGGCGACGTCGTTTCTGCAATGGAAGCCGGCCAGATCGACGCCACCGTCGTTGCGCTGCCGACGGCGCTCTACCTGACCGCTGCCGTGATGGAAAACGGCATGATCGTCGGTGTGCTCCCGACCGATCCGGCCCAGACCGACGGCGATCAAATGGGCCTGCTCTTCACTGATGGCAGCGAACTCACCGGCTGCGTCAACGTGGCGATCGAAGCACTCACCGCCGACGGCACGCTCGAAGCGCTTGCGGTCGAATGGCTCCAGGGTGAGGGAACGCTCCCCGAAATCAGCGCCAGCTAACCACGCGTCACCAACGAAGAACCTGCAATGACGACGCTCACCGAATCGACGCCACCTCCGGCGCCGAAGACCCTGAGCGCACGCGAGCGCTACACGCCGGTGCTGATCAGCCTGATCAGCACCGGCGTCGTGCTTTTTCTCCTGGTTCGGTGGATTGGATCCTCCGCACAATGGCCCCGGGTCCGCAGTCAGTTCTTCTCCTGGGAGAAGATGCGGGAATCGTTCCCCGACGTCCTCGACGGCTTCTGGATCAACATGCGCCTCTGGGTCATAGCCCAAGTCCTGATCTTGGTCGTTGCCCTGATCGTCGCCGTCATTCGGTCGTTCACCGGCCCGATCGCTGCGCCATTCCGATTTGCGGCCGTGGTCTACATCGATGTGCTGCGGGGCATCCCCGGGCTCTTGCTCATCCTGCTCTTCGGCTTCGGTGTGCCTGCGCTGCAACTGCCAGGACTGCCCAGTAGTGCCGAATTCTGGGGAATGGTCGCCCTCGTTGCCAGCTACTCGGCCTACACCGCCGAGATCTACCGCTCAGGCATCGAGGCCGTGCACGATGGCCAGCGGGCAGCGGCCAAAGCCCTCGGGCTCAATCAATGGCAGACCTTGCGACACGCGATCATCCCCCAGGCCATACGCAACGTCTCGCCCGCCCTGTTGAACCTGGCAGTGGCGCTGCAAAAAGACGTGGTACTTCTCAGCGTCATCGGCGTGCGAGACGCCGTACGGGAAGCCCAGATCTACACCGCCCGAACGTTCAACTACTCCTCGCTCGTCGTTGCCGCACTGCTCTTCCTCGCCACCAGCATCCCGTTGGCCCGACTCGCCGACCGGTACACCCGTTGGGACCAAGAACGCCGACTCCAGAGGACCCAGTGACGCCAGAGGACACAGTGACGTCTGAGGACACAGTGACGCCTGAGGACACAGTGACGCCCGAGGACCCAGTGACGTCAAAAGCGGCAGCGACCCAGCCCAAGATCGAAGTCGAGAACCTCACCAAGTACTACGGTGAGACACTCGTGTTGCGTTCGGTTGATTTGGCGGTCGCACCGCACGAGGTCGTCTGCCTGATCGGGGCGTCGGGCTCGGGCAAGTCGACACTGCTGCGCTGTATCGGGCGACTCACCCCGTACGACCATGGGCGGATCAGCCTCGACGGCATCGACGTCGAGTCCGGCGACTTGAAAGAGGCCGAGTTCCGCAAGCGGGTCGGCATCGTCTTTCAGTCGTACAACCTGTTCCCGACCATGACGGTGATGGACAACGTCACCCTTGCACCGCGACGAGTCCACGGTGTCGGC
>JBBQUN010000134.1:0-12356 GCA_038212405.1 Acidimicrobiales bacterium
GTCACGATGAGAGCGCCGGTGCCTGCGAGCGCCCAGTGGTTGATGGCTCGGCCGAGCCGCCACTGCTGGGTGCCGGCAACGCCACCTTTTTCCGCAGCGATGGTCAGGCAGTCGGTTGCTTCGTCGAACCACCCGAGGCCGGCGAATGAAGCAGCCAGATCGGCCCAGCCGGCAGGCGAGGACGGGTCGGCCTCGATCGACTTGCGGGCGAGACCGTCGGCCTTGGCGTATCGGTGGTCGACCAGCGCGGCCACGGCTTGGGCGTGGTAGGCCGAAGCCCCGAGTTCCTCCCGCGCTTCGAGCTTGGCCAGGGCCGCCTTGAGCGGTTTGCGGCGGCGGGCGTGAGCAGCGGCGATCACGGTCAGTTCATCGATTGCTGGATCGTTCGGGCGCAATCGTCGGGCCGAGTCGAGCACGTCGAGTGCTGGCTTCCACTGCCGTTCTTCGATCAGTTGGAGCGCATGGCCGAGCAGCGTCTGCCCGGCCTCGGGGCTCTTCTTGACCGTGGCGGGACGGTTGACCCTGCGGGTTGCGGAAAGCGCATTCACCCGCCCCCATCGGCCAATTTCGCAGGAGCTTGAGCGATTCCTGACCCTTCCACCACGGGCTCCCCTTCGATGTCAGGGGCTCGCCCTACAGTGATTGGGTGCAACGTGAGAACATCCTCGACGGACTCAACCCCGCCCAACTCGACGCGGTGGTGCATACCGGGGGCCCGCTGCTGGTGATGGCCGGCGCCGGATCGGGCAAGACCCGCGTGCTCACTCGCCGGATTGCCTATGCCATCGAACAGGGCCAGTCGCCGTTCGAGATCCTCGCCATCACCTTCACCAACAAGGCTTCCAACGAGATGAAACAGCGCGTGCAAGCGCTGATCGGTCCGGTCGCCAACAAGATGTGGGTGTCCACCTTCCACTCGGCGTGCGTTCGAATTCTTCGTCGCGAGGCGGGGGTGCTGGGCTTTCCGTCGAGCTTCACCATCTATGACCAGGCCGATGCCCGCCGACTCACCGGGTACGTGGTCCGAGATCTCGGGCTCGACCAAAAGCGATTCGCCCCGCGTGCCATGAACGGTGCGATCAGCTCGGCCAAGAACGAGGGCCTCAGTGCCGAGCGCTACGCCGATCAGGCGGCGGCCGGGTTCGAACGCAAAGTGGCCGACATCTACCTCGAGTACCAACGCCGTCTCACTCAGGCTGGGGCGATGGACTTCGATGATCTGCTCCTCAACACGGCGCTGTTGTTCCGCAAGCATCCCGACGTGCTGGGCCACTACCGGCGTCGTTTCACCATGCTGTTGGTCGATGAGTACCAAGACACCAACAGCGTTCAGAACGAGCTGGTGCTGAGCCTTGCATCAGAGCATCGAGCGGTCACCGTGGTCGGCGACAACGACCAGGGTGTCTATGGGTTTCGTGGTGCCGACGTTCGCAACATCTTGCAGTTCGAAGATGCGTTCCCCGATACCACCGTGGTTTTGCTCGAACAGAACTACCGGTCGTCGCAGACCATCCTCGATGCGGCGAACGCCGTCATCACCAACAACTTCAGCCGTAAGCCGAAGAACCTGTGGACCGACGCCGGTCTTGGCGAACCCATCCAGCGGTTCCAGGCCGACGATGAGGTCGACGAGGCCCAGTTCGTTGCCAACGAACTCGCCCGGCTCCACGACCGCGGCGATTATCGCTGGGGCGACATGGCCGTCTTCTACCGCACCAATGCCCAGTCCCGGGTGCTGGAAGAATACTTCCTGCGAGTCGGCATTCCCTACAAAGTCGTTGGCGGCACTCGGTTCTATGACCGCAAAGAAATCAAAGACGCGGTCGGCTATCTGAAGGCCATTGCCAATCCCTCCGACGAGGTGTCGGTGAAGCGCGTGTTGAACACGCCCAAGCGCGGCATCGGCGACACCTCGGTGGCAAAGATCGACGCCTTCGCCAAGATGCATGGCTACACCTTCACCCAGGGCCTCGAACGAGCTGCCCACGCCGGTGTATCGGGAACTGCGGTCAAGGGCATTGCGCAATACCTCGAGCTCATGTCGAGTTTCGTGACCGAGCTCGACAAAGGCCCGGCCCACGTTCTCGAGACAGCCTTGCGAGACACCGGGTACCTGGTCGAACTCGAAGACGAACGATCAGTCGAGAGTGAGGGTCGGGTCGAGAACCTCCAAGAGCTCATCGGCGTCGCCCGGCAGTTCGAGACCGTCGACGAGTTCCTCGAACAGGTCAGCCTCGTCGCCGACACCGACGAACTCGATGAGGAAGACGCCGCCGTGATTCTCATGACGCTGCATGGCGCCAAGGGCCTCGAGTTCCCCGTCGTCATCATGCTCGGCATGGAAGACGGCATCTTCCCTCACCTTCGAGCGCTCACCGATCCCGACGAGCTCGAAGAAGAACGCCGCCTCTGCTACGTCGGCATCACCCGAGCCGAGGAACGCCTCTACATGACGCACGCCTGGAGCCGGATGCTCTTCGGTCAGAGCCAGTACAACCCGCCCAGTCGTTTTCTCGATGAGATCCCCGAGAACCTCATCGTCGAGGCCGAGGGATCTCGCGGCCGCCGCAAGAACGGCAGTGGTTCCGGCGGCCGTGGTTCGGGCGGCCGTGGTTCCGGCGGCAGTGTCTTTGGCGGCAGTGGTACCTCCAGCCGAGCCGATCGGCAGGGCTCGATGTTCGGTGGCCGAGACGAAATGATCGACACCGCCCTCAAGCCTCGAGGGAACGCACTCACCGGGCCGAGCGTGTTCGGTGGTAGTGGCGGCGTGCAGCCAAGCGGCGCCGATGGGCTCGACTTGCGAACCGGCGACGACGTCATGCACAAGAAGTGGGGTGAAGGCGTCATCTTGTCGATCCGCGGTGGTGGCGACAAGGCCGAGGCCGTGGTGCGGTTCCCGTCGGTAGGCGAGAAGACGCTCCTGCTCGCGTGGGCCCCGCTCCAGAAGGTCTGAGACGAACCGGCCAGCGACAGGACCGTGCCAGCTACAGGACCGTCCCAGTGCGGTTCAGGTTCTCGGGCGAGTTGCTGAAGGCCACCAAGACCGACACCACGCTCTGGCGACGGAGCTGCGCCACCCAGTAGGCGGAGCCGGCGGGATCGCCGTGGCGATCGAGGATGTTGCGGTAGAGGGCATCGACGAGCTGTTCGGGCGTCGGGTTGGCACCGAAGCGACTCGTCCACTCGGGTGACGCAGTGAACTCCGCTGCCAGTGCCTCGATCGAGTTGCCACTGCGATGCAGCGTCACCCAATAGGCGAATCCATCGGGGTCTGGTGAGCGGCCGAAAGCCACTCGATACAGACGAAGAACTCGCGACTCGTCGGCCGCCAACGGACGGCTGGTGCCGGTTCGGGAGATGTTCTCGGGTGAGTCGAGGAACGCAAGCAATGTTGCATTGCGAGTGAAACCGCCAGCGAGAAGCCCCGTCCAATAGGCCGCCCCGGCGGCATCGCCGGGACGGCCGAGCACGTTTTGGTACAGCACATCGATGAACCGTTGATCGGCGAGGTTGCCGCCGAAGCGGTTCTGCCATTCGGTCGAGGCCGTGAAGTCGTCGGCGATCGCGGAGAGCGAGTGGTCACCGCGGTAGCGGCTGGTCCAATAGTCGAAGCCCGCCTGATCGGGCGATCGACCGAAAACGGCTTGATAGAGGCGAATGATCTGATCGTCAGCCGGGCGTGCCCCGTCCGCTGAGACGACCGGCGGCTCGATGGGGGAGAGCCGGATCATGCCGTTCACGACTCGGCCGGTGGACCCGACGTTCGAGAACTGACCGCCGAACCAGACCCGACCGTGCGAGTCTTCGACGATGGCGCAAGCGCCGGCCTGACCGGTCACGTCGATCGTCAAGGGCACCAGTTTCTCGGTGGCCTTGTTGATGCCGTAGCCACCCCGGACCCGCTGCTGGCCAAAGGGGTTGATGGTGCCGAAGTCGTAGGTCCACTGGAGGTACTGGGCGTAGGTCATCGGTGCCGTTGCGTAGCTGCCGATCTGGTACGGCCCGACTGACCCCCAGCAATGACACCCTGACCAGATGGTGTTCGCGCCGATGGCGATCACCTGGGTATCGCCGCCTGCAGCGTTGTCGCCGACTCCCTGGTTGCTGTGGAAGGTCGCGTCGACCGAGAGGTCGCTTGCCTTCAGCAGCATCGTCTGGTGAGCGCTGCCGCCCAGGTAGACACGGTCTCCTTCGAACTGCACGTCTTCCATCGTCATCGACGTCACCTCGCCGTGGCTCGGAATGCCAGCCGGCAGGCCCTGAGCAAGACCGCTCACCAACGCACCATCGCTGGTGTTCACGATGGCAAAGTAGGCGGCGTCGGCGTTGCCGTTGATACCGCCGAACTTCACCGCGAGGTAAACGCGATTGCGACTGGTGTCGACGGCAAGCGCGTGGACCAGCTGCCCCGCCTCGGACTGCACTGCGGTGTCGGGATCGGCCTTGGGGGTCCAGCCGGTGTCGAGCGCGCCGGTCGTTGCGTTCACTCGTGCGAGGTTCGAAAGCACCGTTCCCTGGGCACTCGAAAAACGACCGGCGAGATACACCGACGACCCAACGACCTCGACATCGAAGACCGCAGGCGGCCCCCAGCTGAGGCTGATCCCCGGCGAATAGACGGCGTTCCTGGTTCCCGTGCGAGCGTCATAGAGCGCAGAGCCGCCGGCGAATTCGCCGCCAACGAAGAGTCGGCCATCGCTGGTGATGTCGATCGAGTAGATGATCCCATCGACGACCGGCCGGAATGACTGGTCCCAATTGCCGGTCTCGAGGTCGAAGGCGGCGAGGTAGGGCTGGGCATGAGTGGAACCGTCGGGGCCGAGGACGTCGAGGAACTTCCCGGCGACATACATCCGCCCGTCGTACTCCTCCATGTCTCGGACGATGGTGCGAAATTCTGCGGTGTGTCGCGAAGTGAGGTCGGGGTTCGTCACGTCCCACACCAAATCTGGGGTGGCGTAGAAGGCCGGATCGGTTGCCGCCGCGCCGGCGATGGAGGCCGGCCCAGCGGTCAGGCCAACGGCGGCAAGGAGAGAAAGCAACGCTGCCGCGAGTTTTGATGGCACGAGGGCTGAATCTATCGACTCGAGTCGAGGTGGTCATCGGCCCAGGCTGGGACGAATGGCCGAACGTCTCGATCGATGTAGCGGGTGTGGCTGACCCAGTTCGACTCATGGAATCGATGCACGAGATACCCAGGGGGTCCGTCGATCATCATCAGTGGTCCCGGCTCGTCTTCGTCAACACCGTGGTCGAATTCGAGTGCCACATGTTGGACGGTGGAGATGCCGACTTGAGCGATCGTGCCGCCAACCAGGGCATTCATCGGTCGGTGCAGGTGTCCGCAAAGGATGCGATCGACCGAGTGCTCGCGAACGATGTCGATGAAGGCCTCCAACCCAAGGAAACCGGAGCGATCCATCCACGAGATCCCGGAGCGGAATGGCGGATGGTGCATGGCGAGCAGCGTCGGGCGACCGGCACGGTCGGCGTCGTCGAGTGCGTCACGCAGCCAGATCGCCCGTTCCTCGTCGAACTGAGCCCCATGTTGGCCGACGTGCGTCGTGTCGAGCCCGATGATCGTGATGCCGTCGTGTTCGAGTGACCAGCTCGCGTGGTCAGCATCGGCCCAGGGAAGGTCGGGGCAGAGGGTCCGGACCGATGATCGGACGTCGTGGTTGCCTGGGACCGCAAAGATCGGAACGCGGAGCGGCTCCAAGAGCTCGGTGATCGCCTCGTATTCTTCGGGTCGACCGTCGTTTGCGAGGTCGCCGGTCAACAAGACCGCGCTGACCGGTACGCGCTCGGCATTGATCGACTCGACCGCAAGGCGAAGGCGGCGGTTGGGGTCGAGCGGATGATCGGCGTCGGTGCCTGCCAAGTGGGTGTGGTCGCGCCCAACGATGTGGGTGTCGGTCAACTGGGCGACGTGGATGGCGGGCGTGGTCACGGGTCAATCCGCCTGGTCGACAGAACGCAGGTCGAGCGTGAGGAATCCGTCTTCGTCGATATCGATGGGGTAGGGCGGTAGGCCCTCCCCGGTGTTGGGATAGACCGTGCCGTCGCAGTTGTCGACAAAGGTCTCGTTCTCGGGCTGCCATTCGACGAAGCAGTCGCGAGTGGCAGCCAGCGGTCGAACCCCGAAGGCGTACCAACCAGCGCGGGGATCATCGCCGATGTGTTGGAGATAGAGGTCTCGGTCGCCGCCGGCGACATCGCCGAAGAA
The DNA here is from genome assembly GCA_038212405.1 of Acidimicrobiales bacterium. Lineage (GTDB taxonomy): Bacteria > Actinomycetota > Acidimicrobiia > Acidimicrobiales > SZUA-35 > JBBQUN01. Next base: position 6,227 of record JBBQUN010000134.1, read on the forward strand.
GAGCGGGATTTCGAGGTTCTCGATGTCGGCGGCGAGGCGTTCGACGTTGCCGGCGAGGAAGACATCGTCGCCGATGCTGACTTGCACGTTGGCGTTGCTGCCGACGCCACCGACTTGGGTGAACAGCCACACCATGGCCACGAGACCGAGGACCGTTGCCGCTGCCAGCATCAGGAGCTGGCGTCCCCCACGTTCACCACGCTGGGCTATTGGCACGAGACACCTGCGCTAATGATTGGAATGAACTTGGGTTTGACCTGGATCACGGCCCTAGTATCGCCCGTACGCACCCCCAACCACGAGGCGGAGGCCCCACCGGTGGATCTTCTCGAATATCAAGGCAAGCAATTCTTCGCGACCTACGGCATCCCGGTGTCCGATGGTGCAGCGACTGACAACGTCGATGAGGCCGTCGCCATCGCCGATCGGGTCGGGTATCCCGTCGTCGTGAAGGCGCAGGTCCACGTTGGTGGTCGAGGCAAGGCCGGCGGTGTGAAGCTTGCGAACAATGCCGACGAGTGCCGAGAGCACGCCTCGAACATCCTCGGACTCGACATCAAGGGCCACATCGTCAAGATCATCTGGATCGAGAACGCCTCCGACATCGCCGAGGAGTACTACGCCAGCTTCACGCTCGACCGCTCGGCCAAGAAGTACCTGGGCATGCTTTCGGCTCAGGGTGGTGTCGAGATCGAGACCGTCGCCGAGACCGACCCCGACGCCATCGCCAAGATCTGGGTCGATCCGGCCGAGGGTCTGTCCGAAGCCGAGTGTCGGGCATGGGTCGAAGCCGCCAAGCTGAACCCGGTGGCCAACGATGGCGCCGTCGACATTCTCATGAAGCTCTACACCGCCTATGTCGAGGGTGACGCCGATCTCGTCGAGATCAACCCGCTGATCCTGAAGCCGACCGGCGAAGTGCATGCACTCGACGCCAAGGTCAGCCTCGATGCCAACGCGATCTACGAGCATCCCGAATACGCCGAGTACGACGCAACCCAGCCCCGCGACGAACGCGAAGAGGCCGCTCACGAGAAGGGCCTGCAGTACGTGGGGCTCGAGGGCAGCGTCGGCGTCATTGCCAACGGGGCCGGGCTTGCCATGAGCACCCTCGACGTCATCAATCAGGTCGGTGGAGCACCGGCCAATTTCCTCGACATCGGCGGCGGCGCAAACGCCGACGTGATGGCCGGGGCTCTCGAGGTCATCAACAACGACCCCAACGTGAAGTCCATCTTCATCAACATCTTCGGCGGCATCACCCGAGGTGAAGAGGTCGCAAACGGGATCATCGAGGCGCTCAAGCGGGTGTCGATCGACGCTCCCATCGTGGTCCGCCTCGATGGCACGAATGCCGATGAAGGACGCGCCATTCTCGAACCGGCGCTGACCGACAAGTTGATGATGGAACCGACCATGCTCGCTGCGGCCGCCAAGGCCGTCGAGATGGCGAAAGGCTGAGGTAGCGACATGAGCATTTTCCTCGACGAGAACACCAAGGTCATCTACCAGGGCCTCACCGGCGCCACCGGTAGCTACTACGGCAAACTCAACCGCGACTACGGCACCAAGGTCGTCGCCGGTACCCATCCCAAGAAGGCTGGCACCGACGTCGACGGCATCCCGATCTACGCCTCGGTTGCCGACGCCGTCGAAGCCACCGGCGCCACCGCGTCGTGCATTTTCGTGCCGGCTCCCGGTGTGAAGGCTGCCGTGCTCGAAGCCGCCGAGGCCGGTCTCGAACTGGTCGTGTGCATCACCGAGGGCGTTCCCGCCCACGACGAGGCGCAGTTCTTCAACATCTTGAAGCGTGACTTTCCCAACACCCGACTCCTCGGCCCGAACTGTCCCGGACTCATCTCTCCCGGGAAGGCCAACGTCGGCATCACCGCTGGTCACATCGCCAAATCCGGCGGTCCGGTTGGCATCGTGAGCCGCTCCGGCACGCTCACCTACCAGGCGCTCTATGAGCTCCAGCAGCAAGACATCGGTGTCACCACCTGTGTCGGCATCGGTGGCGACCCCGTGCCGGGAACCAGCTTCATCGACTGCCTCGCAGCCTTCGAAGCCGATCCCAACACCAAAGCCATCATGATGATCGGCGAAATAGGTGGCTCGGCTGAAGAAGAGGCCGCCGAGTACATCGCCAACCACATGACCAAGCCGATCTCGGCGTACGTCGCTGGCGTCACGGCTCCCGCCGGCAAGAAGATGGGCCACGCCGGCGCCATCGTCTCCGGTGGCAAAGGCACCGCCGCCGCCAAGATGGAAGCGCTGGTCGCCGCTGGGGTGCGGGTTGGCAACAACCCCACCGAAGCCGGTGAGCTCATGGTCGACATCGTGGCCGGGTTGTAACACTGCTTCGGCTGCGCCTTCGCCGGCTACGCCGATCTGACCAGACCGCCCGGGGCATGCTTCGTCCCTTCGCATGCTTCGCGGCTGCGCCTTCGCCGGCCACGCCGATCTGACCAGACCGCCCGGGGCAAGGCCAACGGCTTCAATCCCTGTGATCGTTTCCGTTCGATGAATGAACGACGATCACAGGGATTTGGCGTTTTTTGGGTTTGACTGGGGGGATGCCGTCGTTTCGCCTCCGCTCGACGTTCACTGCGCTCATGGCAGGAGGACTGCTCACCACTGGCTGCACGGCGGTGTCCGCGACCGAAGAGCCGTTGCTCGACGCCAAGGGTGTTGGTACGACCGTTGGCGAACAGGTCGGGGCAGCTACTGCGATCGACGAAACAATTCCGAGCCCCACCGAGCCAGGCGATGGCAGCGATGCCGAGGGTGAACGAGTCGTCGACCCAAACGAAGCGCTTGCGCTCATCACCCCGACCGGTGTCGTGGTCCCCGTCACCGGGTTCTCCGAGCGCGGTTACGAGATCATCACGCCGTGTGGCGAAGACGGTCTGATCAGTTGGGGGACGCCGATCAGTGATATCCAAATCGTGCTCGACCCGGGCCACGGTGGCGACGTCGAAACCGGCGCCCAGGGTCCGAACGGCCTCGTCGAGCGCGACCTGAACCTCGACGTCGCCAAGCGGACCGCAAACGAGTTGGCCGAACGTGGCATCTCGGTCCTTCTCACTCGAACGTCCAACTATCGGGTGCCGCTCGCCGTTCGAGCCGAGATCGCCAATCGGCTCGAGGCCGAGGCGCTCATATCGATCCACCACAATGCGCCCGAGGGAGCGCCGTCGCCGACGCCGGGCACCGAAGTGTTCGTGCAGAAGGATGTTGCGGAGTCGCGGCGGCTGGGTGGCACGATCTATGAAGCGGTCGTCGACGCTCTCGATGAGTTCGACATCGACTGGCAGACCGCTCCTGATGCCGGCGTGCTCGAAGTCCTCGACGATGAAGGCGTCGACACCTACGGCATGGTCCGTCGACCGGAGATGCCAGCCGTGCTCGCCGAGCTTGGCTACATCGCCAATCCAGCCGAGGCCGCGCTCTTCGCCACCGAGGCCTACGTCGAGGCAGCGTCGGTCGCCTTGGCCGATGGCATCGAGGCATGGTTGCGGTCCGAAGCACGCGGGACCGGCTTCGTCGCTGTGCCCCGCGTGTTCACGCCCAACAGCGGCACCGGTGGAGCAGGCGGCTGTGTTGACCCAGTCTTGGAGTAGCAGCCGATCGAACCTCGCTTGCCGACCGCTGAAAACTCGATAGGTTCGGGACGTGCGTGCCCTTCTCTCGGTCTATGACAAGTCCGGTATTGCCGAACTTGCCCAGTCGCTTCACGAACTCGGTGTCGAGTTGGTCTCTTCGGGCGGTACCGCCAAGGTGATCGCCGAGGCCGGGATCCCGGTCACCGATGTTGCCGACTTCACCGGCTATCCAGCCATGCTCGGGCATCGAGTGGTGACCCTTCACCCTCGGGTGCATGGGGGGTTGCTGGCTGATCGGCGCGATCCGGCCCATCTCACCGACCTCGAGACGCACCACATCGACCTGATCGACATCGTGGTTGGCAATCTCTATCCGTTCGGGGCCGACCCCGAGAGCTTCGATCACGCCCCGCAGGCATCGTCGGAAGATCTGATCGACATCGGCGGCCCGGCCATGTTGCGCGCCGCAGCGAAGAACCACGAATACGTGACTGCTCTGGTCGACCCGGCCGACTATGAGCCGGTGCTCGACCAGTTGCGCAATGGGGGCAAGACCTCGCCAGCCATGCGTCATCGCTTGGCCCGGAAGGTCTTCGCCCATACCGCTGCCTACGACGCAGCCATCGTCAAGTGGTTCGACGCCACCACCCTCTCGCCCGAAGTATTGCCCGACACCATCCATCTTTCGCTCGAACGAGCACAAGATCTGCGGTATGGCGAAAACCCCCACCAGGAGGGTGCTCGCTACCGGGTGTCGGGTACCAAGACCTGGTGGGACAGCGTCGAACAACACTCGGGTCTCGCGCTCAGTTACCTCAACCTCTTCGATGCTGATGCGGCGTGGCGTCTCGTCCACGATCTGGGTGACGGTCCAGCGGTTGCCATCATCAAACACGCCAACCCGTGTGGCGTATCGCTTGCCGACGACCTGGCGACGGCCTATGAACAGGCCTTCGCCTGTGATCCTCGATCGGCGTTCGGCGGCATTGTTGCCCTGAACCGTGAGGTCGATGAAGCAACGGTTGTCGCCATCGAGGCTGCAGCCCAGGCTGATCTCGTCATCGCTCCCGGCTACGCCGAGGGCGTCATCGATCGCCTCATTGCCAAGCGTAAGAACACCCGCCTCCTCACCGCCACTGCGCCCGAATCGCCGGCACTCACGGTTCGGCCGCTGTCGGGCGGGTTCCTCGTCCAGCAGAACCACTATTTCGGGGCCATGCCCGAGACGTGGCAGGTGGTGACCGAGCGTCAGCCGACCGACGCCGAGATGGCCGATGCCGAGCTGGCATGGAAGTTGTGCAGCTACGTGATCTCCAACGCCATCGTGCTCGTCAAGGATGGCACCGCCTGGGGCATCGGCGCCGGGCAGCAGAACCGAGTGGAATCGGGCCTCCTCGCCGCCAGCAAGGCTGATGGTCGTGCGGTCGGCGGTGCCTGCGCCTCCGATGCGTTCTACCCCTTCGCCGACGGTGTCGAGGCGGCGGCTGATGCCGGCGCCACGGTCGTGATCCAGCCCGGTGGCTCGGTTCGAGACGACGAGACCATCGCTGCCGCCAACGCTCGCGGCATCTCGATGATCTTCACCGGTGAACGCCAATTCCGTCACTAGCCCTCCCCCTCGAGGCCGAACGGTTCGCGTGGGCTCAATTACCGACTGCCGCGGTCGATCGTGAGAGGGTAAGCTCAGAAACAATTCACGGTCACGGTTGCTGGTCTGGCAATCGAGAGCGATGGCGATGATGGTGATCACATCGCCCGCTGACGGCGCCGTGCAGGAACCATGAGGAGAGCCGCAGATGGCTTTGATCGGTGACCTGCTGGCCGAAAAGCGAACGGTCAGCTTCGAATTCTTCCCCACCAAGACCCCGGAGGCCCGGGTGCAACTCGACCAGACGGTGGTCGAACTGCAAGCGGTCAATCCGGACTTCGTCAGTGTCACCTACGGTGCTGGTGGCTCCGACCGGGATCGCACCCGAGATGTGGTGCTCGACATCGAGAAGGGCAACGCCTTTCCGGCCATGGCTCATCTCACGTGCCTGGGACATACCAAGCCCGAGATCGATGCCCTGCTCGAGTCGTATGCCGTTGGCGGCGTCGGCAACATCTTGGCACTTGGCGGTGATCCACCAGCCGACGGGTCGACTCTCCCCGAAGGCGATTTCGAGCACGCTCTCGATCTGGTGGAGTACTTGCGAACCAAGACGACCCTGTCGATCGGCGTCGCCGCTCACCCTGAGGGACACCCTCGGTCTTCGAACTTGCGATCAGACCGCGAGCGGCTGGCCCAGAAGCTGGCGGTCGCCGACTTTGCCGTCACTCAGTTCTTCTTCGACATCGACCACTACCTCTCGATGGTGAATGACCTCGCCGATCTGGGCTGCACCAAGCCCGTGATTCCCGGGGTGATCCCGATCACCAACGCCGGCCAGGTTGCCCGGTTCGCCGCCATGGCAGGGGCGACCATTCCGCCTGCACTCGCCAGCAGGATCGACGCGGTCGCCGACGACGCCGATGAGGTACGAAAG
>JBBQUN010000135.1:0-12134 GCA_038212405.1 Acidimicrobiales bacterium
CTCGGGAACCGGCTCGTCGGCTACCTCCACGGCTGCCTCAAAACCCGAACCCACTACGACGAACACACCGCCTGGGCACACCGACAACCACAAGACAACCCGATTGCTGCTTGACAAGTTACGGCCCTGGGATGTCTAACCTCTCACCTGCTTCGCAGGTGGGGCGCCGCCCATCCGGGTCAGGCGCTCGTTGGCGGCTTCGTCCCTCCGCACGCCACACACCGCAGGTGGGGCGCTGCCCATCCGGGTCAGTCGCTCGTTGGTCAATCGAGTTCGCTGGTCAGTTTGGTGTTGGCCGAGTCGACAGCCGACTGTGTCATCTCGAGGTGCAGGCGTCCTCCCGTGGTGTAGGGATGGGCTCGAACGACATCATGATTCAGTTCGACGCCCAACCCGGGTTCGCTCGGGGCGAGCAGGAAGCCCTCGTCCCACACCAGAGGCTGTTTGATGATCGCATCGTGGAAGTCACTCTGAATGGTCTCGAGAATCAAGAAGTTCGGGCTGGCAAGGCCAACCTGGGCCGCAGCAGCGTGAGCAATCGGGCCGCAGTAGATGTGTGGCGCCAGTTGGGCATTGAACAACTCGGCCAACGCAGCAATTTTACGCATCTCCCAAATACCACCTGCTCGACCGACGTTTGGCTGCACGATCGAGACGCCCGCCTTGAGCACCTCGTGGAACTCGACCCGAGTCGTGAGGCGCTCGCCGGTTGCCACGGCGATGGTCGTCGCGCCAGCGACCTTGCCGATCGCCGCAGTCTGATCCGGCGGACACGGTTCCTCGAACCACAACGGATCGAAGGCCTCCAGTCGCCGCGCCAGCCGGATGGCCGATGAGGTCGTCATCTGCCCGTGGGTGCCGAACAGCAGATCAGCGCGATTGCCGAGGGCCAAGCGGAGCGCCCGAGCATTGTCTTCGCTTCGTTGGAGTTCTGTCAGCGAGAGTTCTCTCCCGCCCTGGAAGCTGTAGGGCCCGGTCGGATCCTGTTTGACCGCAGTGAATCCCATGGCGAGGTACTCCAGCGCCCGGTCAGCCGCGGCCGAAGGATCGTGATACACATCGGCACCGTCGACACCGGGATACAGGTAGGTGTAGGTCCGGAGCCGATCATGGAATCGACCGCCAATCAACTGATGCACCGGCTGCCCCGCAGCCTTGCCGAGGATGTCCCACACCGCCGTCTCGATGCCGGAGAAGACGGCCATCATGGTCGGGTCCGGCCGTTGGGTGAAGCCAGCCGAGTAGACCCGGCGAAACATCGTTTCGATCCGACGGGGATCTTCGCCAGCGATGAAACGGCCAAAGGTGTCCTCGATCATGGCGGCAGCGATGTCGCCCGAGACGGGAATGCCGTAGCACTCCCCGACACCGGTGATGCCGTCGTTCGTCGTGACTTCGAGGAGCACCCAGTACGAGCCGCCGATTCCGGTTGGTGGCACGGTGACGTACGTCGCGATGGATTCGAGTTTCATGCAGGCTCCCTTGGCGGAGAAAAAGCGGAATGCCCGGCGCCATGGCACCGGGCATTCGAGTAGTCGGTCGACGATTGCTCAGTCGTCGTAGTCGTCGTCATCATCATCCTCTTCGCCCACTCGGCTGGCTGCCGAGGTGACGGGGAGGTCCCAGGGATCGTCTTCGAGGCGATCCATCAAGGATTCGATGTCGTCAGCGGGGTTCGAGCGCTTCAGGGCCCGAGCCTCTTCGTATCTGCGATGACGCCCTTTTTTCACGGGCCACGCTCCTGAATCGCGATGCTGTAGTGCCGCCCGGTCCGGCGGCAGGTCGAAATAGGAGTGTAGGGGCAATGACCCCAGATGAGCGAGTCATACCAAGAAGTCGTTCGATGTCGCTTCAAGGGACTCAACCGCGTTGGTTTCGCTCAGGCACTCGATACGCCCCACAATCGACTGAACGGGGTCCAGCAGGGGGCCCAGCTCCTGTGTCTCGAGCCTTCTGTCTCGAGCGTTCTGTCTCGAGCGTTCTGTCTCAACTCAGTGGCTGATGGCTTCTGGCTTCGAGAGCCAGTCGTCCCTCGCCAACGAAGGCGAGCGAAGCATCGCCGCGAGCGAGCTGGCGAATCGGCTCGCCGACCATGGCAGCTCGCCAGCCTTCGTGTAGACGACTCGTCGGATTGTCGGCCAGCAGACCTTCGACATCGCTTCGAGTGGCAAGGAGCGCAGGATCGAGTTGATGATCTCGCGCGATCTGTGAGATCCAGGCGGTCACCAGGGTGACGACCGGTCGCAGATCCTTCGACAGGCTGGGTTCGCGAACCCGAGGAGCCTCATCGGTCGCCGCGACTCCCTCGGCAACAGCAGCGAGGAGCTGCTCGACAGCACCAGCGCGCAAGTGACGACCGTCGAGGCCTCGAATCCTTTCGAGGTCGCGCAGGTTCTTCGGTGTCTGTTGGGCAATCCCGACAACAGCGATGTCGGGAAGCACCTGACGAACAGGGAGGTCGAGCTCGGCCGCCCGATTCTCTCGCCATGCTGCGATCGATCTGGCGACACGCGCCGACTTGCCTTTGAGCGAACGCGCTTCCTTGATTCGCGACACCGCATCTTCGGGGGCGCGTCGTCCCCGCGGCTTGCTGCGAACGATCTCGCATTCGGATTGGGCCCACTCGAGGCGCCCGAGGTCGCGGAGTTTCGCTTCCAGCAACGAAGCGAGCTCGAGCAGGGTGTCGACATCACCTGCGGCGTAGGTGAGTTGATCAGCAGTGAGAGGGCGGCGAATCCAGTCGGTCAGTCGATCGCCCTTGGCCAGATGCACATCGAGGTAGATGTCGAGCAACGAGGCCAGCGAACCGGTCGAGATGCCAAGGAATCCCGCGGCCACCTGGGTGTCGAACAACGTGGTCGGCACCGTGCCACAGGCAAGGTCGAGCACTTCGAGGTCTTGGGTGCCGGCGTGCATGACGCACACCGCATCGGAATCGAGCAACGAAGCCATCGGCGCCAAGTCGACCGCGAGCGGGTCGATGAGTGCGACCTGATCGGACCAAGCGAGTTGGACGAGCGCGACCTGGGGGAAGTAGGTCTTCTCGCGATGGAACTCGGTGTCGATGGCATACCGATCATGACTGGCTGCCTCTTCGAGGACGGCGAGAAAAGCGGCTTCATCGGTGATCAGGTCTGGCACAAAGAGTGATCCTAATGGCGCGGTTCGTGTGGCGTGGTGTGTGGCGTGGAGTGCGGGGACATCGCCTCGCTCTGGCGCTTCGCCAAATCGACCTGGGTATCGGCATCGAGCACGGCTCGTTCGTCGATCTCGACGCCTCGCCATTCCAGGAGTTCGAGGGCCACCCGTAGTGCCCGGTCGCCTCGTTCGACTGCCTGCCACAAGAGCCGACCCACCGAGCCGGGCCAGACGGCAACGCTGTGGGCAACGCTGCCGTCGGCCATGGCGACAACGGCGGTGCGCAGCGGCGTCTGTTCGTCGTAGGCCGCCGCCAGTAATGGCGCAAGATACTCAGCCCGAAGGAGCGGTAGGTCGCATGGCAGCACGAGCACTCGTTCGGGGCCGGCCCACAGCAACACCGAGGCCAGCGCGGCCAGGGGGCCCTCACCAGGGCGCCGGTCAGGCACGGTGATCAGGCCAAGTGCGTCGCCCGCGTCACCACCAACGGCAACGACTGGATCACAGCCTGCTCCCCGAGCGGCGTCGCGGACGACACCGCCCATGGCCAACGCCTTGTCGGACCCGAAGCGGGTGCTGGCCCCACCGGTGAGGATGGCGGCGATCACGGTTCAGTCGAGGTTGGTGTTGGACCAACTCGGATCGAGCTGGCGAAGGAAAACCTCGCATCGCTCGTTCTCGTCGAGTTCGCCGATGCGGCCGGCAACTCGCGCCAGTCCGGCGAGAGCGCGAAGGAATCCTTGGTTGGTGGGGTGTTGCCAGCGGACATAGCCCGAGCCTCGCCAGCCGTTCTGGCGCAGCGTGTCGAGGCCTCGGTGGTAGCCGACACGGAACGCTGCGTACTGCTCGATGTCGTCGCGGCCAAGCTCGCCGAGGTGGGCCCAGCCAAGTAGGGAGCGAGGAGCGTCGGAAACAATGGCGGCGAGCGTCGGGCGTTGCTCGTCGTCGGGGAGGCGCAGAGCCGCCTCGATCGCAGAAACGATCGCCTCGTCTTCAGAGGGCAACACCGTCTCGGGTGGGCCGGTGCCAGAAAGTCGAATGTCGCTCATTCGGCGAACCTACCCGAGTGTGAGACCATCGAAGCCATCGGGCTCACGGTCGTCGTCGTCACGACCGCGGCCGGAGTAGATCTCGACTGGCTCCGGGGCCTTGCCGGTGGTGAGGAAGGCCAGGCTGGCGTCATAGGACAACGCCATCAGCTCGCGACCTTTCGAGAAGTCGTCGAAACGTAGGCGAGGCTTCACCCCCGTTGGCATGACGACGAGCTGGCACTCACCGGCGACGTCGTCGAGATCGTCGAGCATGCGGCGGTACCGCAGCGTCCAGTAGGCATGAATCGCTGCATCGAAGGGGCGCTTTGCCTCGAAGCGTCGACCGCCGAGATGACCAGGGTGGAAGAAGTAGATCTCGGTTGCGCCCATCGCGAGCGCCTTGGCGACCGGTGCCTCTCGCACGACGCCGCCATCGATGTAGCGACGTCCACCGATCTCGACCGGAGGAAAGACCGCCGGCAGCGCCGATGACGCCATGAGCGCGGGGATCAATGGCCCGGACTCGAACCAGTGCTCGGTCGCGGTATCGAGATCGGTGGCAACACAGGCGAAGGGCATCTGCAGCTCATCAAAGGTGTCGCACAGCAGTTCCTCGGTCAGGAGTTGGTGAAGCGGAGCTGGATCGTGGAGCGCCGATCCCTTGCGCGCCATTTCGACTGCAACCGGTAAGAACGAGTGAGGCATGATCTCGGGGCGTCCATCGGCCATCCGACCCCACATTCGTTCGAGTCGCTTGAGCCCGTGTCGGCCGGGTTCGGCGGCGAGTGCCGCAGCGTTGATCGCACCGACCGAACAGCCAACCACGAGGTCAGGCTCGATGCCTTCGTCGAGCAGCGCCTTGACCATGCCGACTTGCACCGCACCGAGGTTGCCGCCTCCGGAGAACACGAACGCCACGCGTCGGCGCCGTAGCCCGCGCATGGAGTTGCGCAATGCGAGCGCCTCTTCACGCAGCGTTCGAGCTTCGTCCTTGACCGACATCTCAGGCCTCGATCAAGGACAGCGCACCATGCGCAACGTGTCGGTGGCACCGATGGTTGCCGAGCTGCCGCCAAGCACGGCAACGATGTCGCCGGCGCGAACGTGGCCCAGCTCTTTTGCCCGAGCAACCGCTCGCAACACCGTGGAATCGTTGTCGTCGATGCGGTCGATGAGGATCGGCTCTGCTCCCCAGCTCATCGACAACTGACGGCAGGTGCGTTCTTCGGGGCTGAAGCCGAGGATCTTGGCCTTCGGGCGGAATCGGGCGATGGCTCGCACCGTGAAGCCCGAGCGCGAGATACAGATGATGTTCTTGACGCCCATCTCCGACGCGGCGCGCCAGGTGGCCATGGTCATGACGTCGGTGACGGCGGCATCGAGGCTTTGCGGCTCGGACAGCCGGTCGCGGCGAATGGTGTGGGCCCACCCTTCGTAGTTGAACTCCTGATCGGCGCGGGTTGCGATGGAGGCCATGGTGGCAACCACGTGGGGGGGATCAGTGCCAACGGCAGTTTCGCCCGAGAGCATGACGGCGGACGTTCCATCGAACACGGCGTTTGCGACGTCGGACGCTTCGGCCCTGGTCGGCGAAGGTGCGGTGATCATCGACTCGAGCATTTGCGTTGCGGTGATCGCCGGTCGACCGAGGGCGATGCAGCGGGCAATGATGTCTTTCTGGAGGTGTGGCAGTTCCTGGATGCTGCACTCTGATCCGAGGTCGCCTCTGGCGACCATGACAGCTCCCGAGGCAGTGATGATGCCATCGAGGTTCTCGACCGCGGCGCGTGTCTCGATCTTGGCAACAACGAGCGGGCCCCGAGGTGCAGGTTCGAGCCCGACCCGGCGCACGTCATGGGCGGAACGCACGAACGACAGCGCGACCATGTCGGTACCAACTTCGACGAAGGCGTCGAGCAGGCGGAGATCTTCTTCGGTCGGGGTCGAGATCTTGAGCCGATCAGACGGAATGTGCAGGCCAGGCCGGCCCTGCGTGCGGCCGCCATAGAGCACCTTCGCCTTCAACGAGTCGGTGCCGTAGCCAGTGACCTCGAGGACGATCGAGCCGTCACCGATCGCCAGTCGGTCGCCGGGCTGAACGTCGCTCAGGAGCGTCTCGTAGTCGACCGAGAACACCGTGGCACTGCTCACGTCATCGGCTGATCCGGGTGTGAGATCGATGATGGCGCCCACGTCGAGCATGACGGATTCGTCGAGCTTGCCGATGCGGACCTTCGGTCCGGGCAGATCGACCATGATACCGACGTGCTTGCCGACGGTAGCTGCGGCTGATCGAACACGATGGAACCGAGCCAGCGAGTCTTCCAGCGTGCCATGTGACAGATTGAGTCGGGCGACATCCATGCCCGCCTCGATCATCTCGACCATGACCTTTTCATCATCAGAAGTTGGGCCAATGGTTGCGATGATCTTCGTCCGTCGATGCACGATGACGATGCTAGTCAGCGGATTTCCAGATAGGTCGCGCCTGGTCTAGTGTCCGCCGACCATGGAGCTGATTATCATTCGTCACGGCCGCCCCGAACGCATCGAAGGTGCAGCGGGCGCTGCTGACCCGGCGTTGACCAACATCGGTACCAAACAGGCCGAAGAGATGGCGGCTTGGGTTCGCGCCGAGGCCATCGACGCGATCTACGCCAGCCCGATGCGCCGTGCTCGCGAGACCGCGGCACCGCTCGAGGTCGCGCTCGGCATCGAAGCGATCATCACCGAAGGTGTGCGCGAGTTCGACGCCGAGGAGAATCATTACATCCCCTTCGAGGAGATGAAGGCCGACAAAGAGCGCCTGAAGGCGTACCTCGCCAACGAGGCGGAGGGGAACCGGGCTGACTTCTTTGCCGAGGTCAACGACACCCTTGCCGGCATCACCTCACGCCATCGCGGCCAGCGAGTGGCGGTGGTCTGCCACGGCGGCGTGATCAATGCCTATGCCGCTGACGTACTCGGTCTCGAATCGCGAATGTTCTTCAACCCCGACTACACCAGCATCAATCGGTTCATGGTGGCGTCGAGCGGTGAGCGCTCGGTGCGCAGCCTGAACGACACCGGCCACCTTCGCCCGCATCCGCATCTCAACCTGGGCTGATCCATTGGCCGAACAACGAAGGCCGAGCGACATCTCGTCGCTGGGCCTTCGTTGTTTTCGAGCGGTTGTCGTTCTGCACCTCAGCTACGAGGTACCGCACTCCAGGAGATGTCCTTGTCGACCCGCACGTCGCCTGGTAGGCCCAGCACTCGCTCACCGAGAATGTTCTTCATGACCTCGGTCGTTCCGCCTTCGATCGAGTTCGCCCGGCTGCGAAGGAACGCTTGCTGGGGGCTGGCGTAGGCGGCCGAGGTCACCGGCTGCTCGTTGCCGTGGTCGTACTTGCCGAACAACATGCCTTCGGGGCCGAGGAGTTCGAGGGTGAATTCGTAGACGGCCTGGTTGAGCAGTGCCGATTCGAGCTTGCCGACCGAACCCTCGGGTCCGGGGGTGCCGACCTTGCGGTTCGACGATGCCCGGGAGTTGGTGAGGCGATGTACCTCCGCCCGTACCCAGAGTTCCATCAAACGGTCGAGCTTGGTGGCGTTCTCGGTCTCGCTGTAGCGGTCCTTGTTCGCCAGATACGACTTGACGGCAATGCCGATCGTGCCGCTCCCCTTCTCGGGGACGGTGCCACCGATCGAGACCCGCTCGTTCATGAGGGTCGTGATGGCGACACGCCAACCGTCACCGACGTCGCCAAGGCGCTCGTTGTCGGGGATGCGGGCGTCAGTGAAATAGACCTCGTTGAACTCAGCCTCGCCGGTGATCTGACGCAACGGACGGACATCGACCTCGGGGGCGTGCATGTCGACGACGAAGTAGGTGAGGCCCTTGTGCTTTGGCTGGTCGGGGTCGGTGCGAGCAACGAGCATGCCCCAACGCGACCTGTGGGCGAGCGAGGTCCAGACCTTCTGGCCGTTGACGATCCACTCATCGCCGTCTTTGACTGCTCGGCTCGACAGACCAGCGACATCGGAGCCTGCATCGGGCTCGGAGAAGAGCTGACACCACACCTCTTCGCCGGTGAACAGTGGGCGAAGGTAGCGCTGCTGCTGATCGTCACTTCCGTGGGCGACGATGGTGGGCGCACCCATGCCGTAGCCGATCGGGTTCCGGTAGTAGGGCGAGGTGGCACCCGCTGCCGCCAGGCGATTGTTGATGGTGGTCTGGAGCTTCGGTCCAAGACCGAGGCCGCCGCGACCCTCCGGGAAGTGGACCCAGGCGAGCCCGAGGTCGAACTGGTGACCAAGGAAGTCGGTGACGTCAGTGGTCTTCGGGTCTTTGTCGGCCAGCAGCTGATCGACGAGCGAGTTCACTCGCGCCTCGTCAGCGTTGACCTCTGGTGGATTGTCGAGAGCAGTCATGGCGCGCATCGTAGAGCGAACCAGCGATTCTTGACCATTCGGTCAAGCGGAGAAGCCGCCGCTGTTTCAGTCGTCGAGTCCGGCGACTCGCTGGAGCAACTGGTCGCGTATCGACACGCCCTTTTCGCGGGCCCGGTCGCCAGTGGTTCGCCAGCCATGCCGGGCGGAATAGAGCAGCGGTGGTTCCTTCAATCGGCCCTCGACGGTCTTGACCACGTTGGCAAGGAACAGGTCGTGGTCGAAGCGCTCGATCCGATCGAACACTTCGCACGTGAGGTAGGCAATCGAGTCAGGAACGATCGGGAGCCCGTCGTCATCGAGCGTGAGCAGTTCGTCGGCGACGTACTTGAACTTCCGACCCGGGTAGGAGAAGTACTGGCCGGCCATGATCTGGTCCGCAGCCAGAATCGAGACCACGAAGCGGCCAGACCCGACCATGAGCGGATAGGTGTCGTGTTTCGGGCTGACCGAGGCCAGAACGATTGGCTCCTCGAACGAAATCTGGCTCACCCAGTGCGAGGTGTAGGCCCGGCTCACACCCTCGTGCGTGGCCCCGACGACCTGCACGCCTTTGATCATCTGGCCAAGGGACCGTTTCGTCGTTGGATCGATCATCGCCGCCCTACTTGGCTGCCCAGGTGGCGACGACGTCGATCACCTTGGCGATGTCGTCGTCGTCGATGTCGAGATGGGTGACCATACGGAGATTTCGTCCATACACGACCAGCAGCTTGACGCCATTGGCCGCTGCATGAGCAACGAGTGTGTTCACATCACCATCGACCTCGACGAACACCATGTTGGTTTCGACCGAGTCGACATCGACACTGACGCCGTCGATTCGGCCCAGTCCTTCGGCGAGGGTGCGGGCTCGCCGGTGATCCTCAGCCATGCGCTCGACGTTGTTCTGAAGGGCATAGAGCCCAGCCCCTCCGATCACACCGGCCTGCCGCAGACCGCCGCCGACCATCTTGCGGGTTCGTCGGGCGCGATCGACCAGTTCCTGGGAGCCGATCAAGAGCGAACCGGCGGGGCAGCCCAAGCCTTTCGACAGACAGATCGAAACGGTGTCGTAGGGCTGTGCCACTTCTCGTGCCGTCGAACCCAGCGCGACCACCGCATGAAAGAAGCGAGCACCATCGAGATGGAGTCCAAGCGAGTGTCGACGAGCGAGTTCTCCGGCGGACTGTTGATAGTCGAGTGAGAGGACCCGCCCATTCCAGGTGTTCTCGAGGGCAAGGAGCCGAGTCATCGCATAGTGCGGATTGGCATGAGGTTTGATGTTGGCTTCCACGGTGGCGAGATCGAGCGTGCCGTTTCGCTCGTTGACGACCGGTTGCGGCTGGATGCTGCCGAGGACTGCCGCTCCCCCACCTTCCATGCGGAACGTATGTGCATGCTGGCCAACGATGTACTCGTCGCCTCGGCCACAGTGGGCCATGATGCCGATCAGGTTCGACTGTGTTCCCGAGCTGGCGAAGACGGCTGCTTCCTTGCCGAGGAGGTCGGCGGCAAAGGCCTCGAGTTCGTTGATCGTCGGGTCGTCACCCAGCACATCGTCACCGAGGGGGGCATGGCGCATTGCTTCCCACATCGCATCGCTCGGCTGGGTGACGGTGTCGGAGCGAAGATCGATGACAGGCGTGCGGTCGGGACCAGAAGGCGTTGGCATGCCGAGAGTCTGCCTCGGATTCCAACGAGACCGGATCCCTTGGATCAGGGTTTGCCGCCGTCGCGGTGAGGGAGCCGCACACGACGAGAGGTACTGGCCAGCTCGAAACCGAGATCTCGATACACCCGTTCTGCGGCATTGCCGACCGTGACGGCGAGACCGACCGACGTCTCGCCGGCACGAGCGAGTTCAGCGATCGCTCGGTCGAGGAGTGCCGCACCGGTGCCGCCATAGGCCGGATTCGGAAGGCGGAAGACCTCGCTCACCCAGGGCTCATAGCTGCTCGAGCCGGGCCGCGGCATTGCGTTGAGGATGCAAACCGCAACCATCGAATCGCCATCGAGCACCACGGCGCTCGCGTCCTTCAGCAACGGACCGAGATCCGATCCGTCGATGAGACCCTTCAGGACGCTTGCGGTTTCGTTCAGATCGTCAGTCTCGAAATCGGGATGGTCGGACGGATAGGCGGCGAGTGACACCGCAGCCATTTCCTCCACCGAACGGTCGAGGGCAGCAAAGCGCAAGCCCGATGGGAGCGGGCGTGGCCATCGGTCCCGCTCGGCTTCGTTGATTCGGTGACGGTAGATGTTGGCGTGGCGCACAGGCGTTGCGCCACCCTCGATGAGTCGATCGATGAGGTCATTGTCGCTCGATCCGACCTGCCATCCGGCGAGATCGCGCCAAACGATGGGAACGACGATGTCGAGCGGCGCCAACGCCACGGCGTCGTCGGCAATGAGACCATCGAAACTCGCTGCTTCGAAGCGCAAGACAGCGGCGCCATCGACTTCGAGCGTCGAGTTGCCGCTCCCCGGGTCGTTGCTCACTTGGTGGTTGGCGCAACGTTGCCGAGCAGCGACTGGAGCGCCGTGCCGACGGGGCCGTGTTCGTCGGACAGGATCGTGGTGCAGAGTCCAATACCGTCGGCGCCAACGCGAGTTGTCGCCTGAAGTCGAACCCACTCGCCAACGAGGGGCCGGTGCACCGCAACGGTGAGGTCGGCGTTGATGAGGCCAACGCCGGTCTCGTGGTCGAAGATGGCCGAAACGCCGGATCCGAAGTCAGCAGCAGCCAAGACCCGACACAGCGGCGACGGCGACTCTCCGTCCACCAGGGGCCCAAGGAGACGGATCCACTGGTCGGCGGGACCAGGTGCACCGAACCCCCCGGTCACCGGCCGGTGTTCGACGGCGTCTTTGTGGTAGCTCGTGGTGTCGGGACCAGACGTCCAAGCGGGGGCAGCAGCGACTGCCTCGACCCCGATCAAGGGTTCGGATTCATCGACGTCGTGGCCAGCTGCCGGTAGCTCGCTCGTCGCCAGCAGGAGACCACGTGCGGTGGCAACGATCCGCCCGTGATGCTCACCCTGGTCGGCCACCTCGATGCGAGCGTCGACGTGGGCGACCCGACGAGACACCCCCGTACGCTCGGCGACGACCCGAAGAGCAACGAGGGGAACCGGGCGAATCAATTCGATGGCGACTCGTGCCACCCGCTCGTCGGGCTCGGTGACCGACTCGATGGCACGCCCGAGAATGGCCGAAGGAGGACCGCCGTGTTGGGCGTCCGGCCGCCACGGTCCACCGGTGTAGGGCGTTGGAACGAGCCGATCGCCGTCGCTGATGAAGAGTGCAGTCACCGACGCATGGTGGCACCGGGTTCGCGCTGCCACCAGTCTGACGCGCCAAGGGACCCAACTCGACCTGATGCTTTCGACCGACGTCAGGGCCGCCTGCTACCTTCCCGGCCATGTATCCCGGCGCCCACGCTCAGACGACCCCCGACAAGCCAGCCATCGTGATGGCAGCAACAGGGGAAACCATCACCTACGCCCAACTCGACGAAGAGGCGAACAAGCTCGCACAACTCTTTTCGTCGCT
>JBBQUN010000136.1:0-12080 GCA_038212405.1 Acidimicrobiales bacterium
TGGCCGACCGCAACTTCCGTCGGTACTGGCTGGCGCAGATTCTCGTGTTCGGCACCAACGGCACTCTTCGCTTCGTCTTCGTCTGGCTGATCGTGATCTTGACCGACTGGCCTTCAGCGGAAGGTCTCACCGGCATTGCGCTCGGCCTCCCGGCCCTCTTGCTGGCGCTACCTGCGGGAGCCTGGTCCGATCGTTCGGATCGTCGCACCTTCACGCTGTTCTGGATCGGAGTGTCGACCATGCTGATGGCGGTGTGGGCGGGGGTTGTGGCTTTGGGCTGGGCAACGCCCCTCCTGACCGGGATCGCAGCTGCATTGCTCGGCACAGCTCTCGTGATGATGCAACCGAATCTGAATGCGATCGTGCCCAAGCTCGTGTCACGCGATCGGTTGATGAACGCAGCGGCGCTGCAAAACGGTGGGGCGCAGGCGGCGAGCTTCGTCGGGTTGGGCATCGGGGGTGTGGCCATTGCCGTGCTCGGCAACGCTGGTGGGTTCGCCTTGCTTGCTATTGCTCTGGCCGTCGCGTTCGCGTTGCTGTGGGGTGTGACGATCCCTCCGGATGCCGTGGTGGAGGGTGACCGCCAGCGTCTCCGGTCCGATGTGCTGGAGGGATTGCGGTACGGCCTTGGAGCGGAACCCCGCCGGAGCCTGCTGATCGTGTCGTTGGTGCTCGGCTCGTCATTCAGTGTGATGCAGATCGCCATGCCACGAGTCGTCGAGGAGGACTTCGAGAAGAATTCGACAGCGGCCGGGCTCCTCCTGGGAACCTTTGGTATCGGCATGCTCGTCAGCTCTGTGGTGGTTGCCCGACGCCACGACATGCGTCACGGGTTGAACGTGGCGCTCTTCATCGGGGTCGGTCTTGGTCTCGGCCAGTTCGTGTTGAGCCTGGCAACGAGCTACTGGGTGGCGATGGCTGTGATGATTGGCTGGGGGATCAACGCCGGAATCGCCATTGCCTCGCACCGAACGTTGCTACAGCAGCAGACCGACGACGCCATGATGGGGCGAGTGATGGGAATCATGACCTTGGGATTCTCCGGGGGATTGCCGTTCGGCGCGTTGGCTCAGACATTGCTGGCTCCGACCCTCGGGCCGGTCGTCACCATGAGAGTCGTCGGGCTGTTGACGATGGCCATCACCATTCCGCTGCTGCTGTTACGCCCGTCGATACGTAGCGCCTGATCGCTGGACACCAGCGGGCTGGGGCTTCGAGGGTTGTCCAGCTGCACGACAGCGTACGTCGACGCCATGGTCGCCTCCCTCGTCGTCTTGATCGTCCTCGTCAAGGGCGCCGAGGTCTCGCGCAAGTCGAAGTTGTCGATGTTCGACCTCGAAGGATCTGAAGCAGCGTTGATGACAACAGGACTGCGCGCGACCAGATCCTGCATCGATGCCGGCGGGGTCGGTCCTGTTCTGGCTTGGGGTTGAGGGTCTCGGGACTGTCCATGATGACGAGCATGTCCATGGCGATGCCTTCTCAGTTCTGAAGTTTGCGCCGGTAGGCGGAGAACCGCGCGACGAATTCGTCGGTCCGGTCGCTCGACCATTCGACCGCCGACCATCCCGCATGCGAGGTGCAGCGCTCGCCGTGGGCGGCAAAGGCGGGGGAGACGTCGGCGTCGAATCCCAACCGGCGAAGGCCTTCCATGCGAACATGGATGGGCATGGCTACGGCCTCGGCCAACGTGGGTTCTGGGCCGGCGAGCCAGCCCGACGCTTGGGTCCAGCGGCCAATCTCGGTGAGTGCGTCGGCGAGCTTCGCTCCGGCTCGAGCGACCCGCTCCGGGTCGGTCCCGTAGTACACCCCGACCATCGGTCGGAACGCGTTGGCGTCGATCCAGGCCATCCGCTCGCGGACAAGTGCTCGGCTCGGCTCGTCCGGCGGGAGTAGCGCTCGGTCGGGAAACCGGTCTTCCATCCACTCGAGGATCGGGATCGAGTCGGCGAGGTACTCGCCGCCGATTCGTACCATCGGGATCTCGAGGTGCGGGCTGTCACGCGAACAGCACCTCGCAGCCGGTGCCGGCGAGCGCTGCGTCGACACGAGCCCGATCATCGTCGGCGAGTCCCTCATAGCTCTCGCGGAGCCATCCGAGGCACTTCCCCTGGTAAGCGAACGGGGCCTGCCGATAGGTGCCGCCCTCGACGTTGCAACCAACTTCTTCTGCGCCCGACATCAATGCTTGGGCGTTGGCCACCATGAACGGCGCATAGGTCTGGCCAATCTCGTGCAGCAGTCGAGTGGTGGCGGCCGGGAGCGAGTCGAACGCTGACCATCCGCCATCGCCTTCGACCGTCAGCCATGACAGGTCGTCCATGCGGTCGACCCAGCTGATGACCTTGGGTGCCCGGGTCGCGGCAACGGTCATCGAGGTTGGATCCCACTTCGCCAGCTGACTCAGTTGGCCGTAGAGACCGAAGTCAGCTCGGCCCGGTCGGTCGCCGAGCAAGAAGTCGTTGTCAGACAGCAGTTGGGTGAGGATGTCGAGCAGTCGTTCGTAGGAGCCCTCGATGATCGGGGTGTTCTCTTCGGTGGAACCGACGAGCGCCCGCCGGCCGATTTGGCGGGTGGTGATGAACTCGTAGCTCCGCTGCGCTTGATCGCTGTCCATCTGGAGGTTGCCGCCGAGCGGCAGCAGACGGCCCGCTTTGTCGATGTCGGCGTCATAGGTCCACCGGTAGTGATACATGGCCTTGGTGACCCATTCGTCGCCGTAGTCCTCGATCAGCGCATCGATGAAAGCCGTTGCAGGATCGATCGGCACGATGCTGCGATCCGAGAACTCGCCCTCGAGGCGCATGATTTGCGGTGAGGAGTCCACGGTTGCCTCGCCGTGGCTGCCGTCGGCGTTGGGGTACACGATGACCGGAATGATCGGCACCGGGGGAGTGGGAAGGTCATCCCACTTGGAGTTGCGCAGCACCCAGCGGAACGGGATGTGCCGGTAGCGCAGGACGGCGCGAATCTTCAATGAGTAGGGCGAGCCGTACTGGCCTGCAAGCACGAGCGGGTGGTCGATCATGATCGGACCGTACTTGCGTCGACACTCATCTGCCAGTCCGTCCAGCAGAACATGTCGCTGGTGTGGCTAAGGTGCGGGGATGGCCGACCTCGACGAAACAGGCGAACGAAGCGAACTCGAATTGGTGGACGGGCGGGCGGCGAGGCGCCAGCGCAACATCGAGAACGTGATCGACGTGATCTTGGAAATGTTCGCCGAGGAGGCGATGTTCCCAACCATCGAGCAGGCGGCAACTCGATCAGGCCTGTCGTTGCGTTCGATCTACCGCTACTTCGCCGATCCGGGTGAACTCCTGGAAGCGGCGATCAAGCGCAGTGCCCAGGTCGGCAATGAGTCTGCACGGATCCACGCGATCGGACAGGGTGAGCTCGACTCACGAATCGATGACTTCGTTGCCATGCGGCTTCGGCTCTACGAGGCCATCGGGCCGGTCATGCGGGCAACGGTCGTGAATGCCGCACGACTTCCCCGTGTTCGTGACGAACTGGCGAAGAACCGCAATGCGATGCGTGAGCAGTTCGAACTCCAATTCGCTCGCGAGTTGGCAGCGATGAGGTCACCCGATCGCGACGCCGTTCTCGTTGCCGGCGATCTCCTGACCCAGCTCGACTCCATCGATTACCTGCGAAGGCATCGACAGCTCTCGGTTGCCGAGATCCGCTCCTCGCTCGAGACGGCGCTGCAGTCCTTGCTCGGTTGAGATCGGAATCGAACGGCATTTGAAATGGGCCGTCGAGAATCTTTTGCCAGTCAAGCACGCACTAACTAAGGTGAGGCGATGCCGCGGTATGGACAGCTGAATCGGAACTACATGGCAACGTGGTTCCAACGCCAGGAACCGGGCGGGCCGATGTGGGCGCTCAATCTCATGAAGTACCGAGCCGAGGCCGACTACGTCGATGGGCGGGAATCAACTCTTTCCGGTCAGGTAGCCGACGACGTGTACGCCCCACATGAGCACCTCGCGGCGGTCGGCTCACGTGTCATCCTCGTTGCGCCCGTGCTCCACCAACTGGTCGGTGACGAGTGGCGGTGGGACCGAATAGCGATTGCGCAGTATCGAGATCGTATGGCCATGGTCGAGATGAGTGCGAACGACGATTTCCGCACCGCCGAAGCACACAAGGAAGCTGGCATGGACTTCACGATCGTCATGGCCACGTTCCCCGTGGAAGGTGATCCGCCCCCACCACAGGTCTCGGGCGCCGGGAGCGACCAGCTCCTGCTGCTCCAGGTCGTCGCCGACTCCTCAGCCCCCGACTTCGCCGCTGACGTCGAGTCGACTCGGGTCGGTCGTTTCTGGATCGAGGATCGGATGATCGGCGACGATCGCACCTTCGCCGAGGTCCGCTACGACTTGATCACGCCCGAGGTCGCCGCCGAGCTCTCGAGTCGGGACTACGTGCACGACGACAACCGCTACGTGGTGATCGCCGATCCCGACGTCGATGACGTCGCGCGCTCGCTCAGCGACCCGACAACGGTGTTGTTCTGATGGCTCCGCCCGTTCGACAAGAAGATCGTTGCGGTGACGAGACGGCTCGACGGCGACGAGATGATCTGGCGCTACGGGCCGTCACGCAATCGACTCCGACGGCTTCAGGCCCGCCGTTGGACCACTCCGCAACACGCGCGGCGGCAGCGGCCGCTGGAACGCTCCCCGAGTAGCGAATCAGATGCGACCAATTCAGCACCACCACGACAACAAAAGGATCAGTCCGTGACAGATTTCAAAGGCCGCATCGGCCGGACCCTGGCGGACTCAGAACCGCACTTTGCCGAGCCCCCGCATCCCGGCGACGATGCGCCGAACGTGGTGATCGTGTTGATGGACGACACCGGCTTCGCCCAGTTCGGCTGCTACGGGTCCGACATCGACACCCCAAACGTGGATGCGCTGGCCGGCGGGGGAGTGCAGTTCACCAACTTCCACGTGACGCCGCTCTGCTCTCCAACCCGTGCAGCGTTGCTGACCGGCCGGTCACAGCACGCGGTTGGCATGCGAGGCGTGTCGAACTGGCGAACCGGGTTTCCCCATCAACTGGGACACATCTCGAATTCGGCCGCGACCATTGCCGAAGTGCTCCACGCCGAGGGGTACGCAACCTTCTGTACCGGCAAGTGGCATCTGGCCCCGACGCAGGACATCTCGGCCGCCGGCCCGTTCGAGCAGTGGCCGTTGGCCCGTGGCTTCGATCGGTTCTACGGCTTCCTCGAGGGCGAGACCGACCAGTTCCACCCCGAGCTGGTTCGGGACAATTCCCTTATCGACCAGCCGGCAACCCCGGAGGAGGGCTATCACCTCTCCGAAGACCTGGTCGACCAGCTCCTGCAGATGATCAACGACAGCAAGGGCGTGCGACCGGATCGACCGTTCTTCGCCTACCTCCCCTTCGGTGCGACCCATGCGCCGCATCAGGCACCGCAGTCCTATCTCGACAAGTACCGGGGTCGCTACGACGAGGGTTGGGATGTTGTTCGCCAACGCTGGTTCGACCGTCAAATCGAGCTCGGGGTCATCGCGCCCGACACCGAACTGGCGCCCCGCAACCCGGGCGTTGAGGCATGGGACGGCATGCCCGAGACCCACCGGCGGCTGGCCAGCCGCCTGCAGGAGACCTTCGCGGCCTTCCTCGATCACACCGATGATCAGATCGGTCGTCTCGTCGACGGCCTTCGTGCAATGGGGGAACTCGACAACACGATCGTCGTGGTGATGGCCGACAACGGTGCCTCGCAGGAGGGCGGCCCGTTTGGTGTGATGCACGAGATGAAGTTCTTCAACGGAATTCTCGAGTCTCCCGACGATGCCGTCGAGCGCATCGATGACATCGGCGGGCCCCACAGCCACACGAACTATCCGTGGGGGTGGGCCCAGTGCGGCAACTCGCCGTTCCGGTGGTACAAGCAGAACACCCATGAAGGTGGTGTGCATGTGCCGATGATCATGCACTGGCCACGGGGGTTCGGCGACGACAAGGCTGGCACCAAGCGCTCCCAGTTCGTGAGCGTCTCCGACGTCACTCCGACGATCTATGAGCTGCTCGGGGTGACTGTGCCCGAGACCTACCGGGGGATCGAGCAGCTGCCGGTCACCGGCCACTCGTTCGCCTCGGTGCTCGACGATGCCGACGCTCCGGCAGCGAACACGTTGCAGTATTTCGAGAACGCCGGTAGCCGTGCGCTGATTGCCGTACGAGATGGTGTGTGGTGGAAAGCAGTCACCAAGCACATCCAGGGCGACGACTTCGAAACCGAGCCATGGGAGTTGTATGACCTCGGTGCCGACCCCTCGGAGTGCAACGACCTGTCCGGCGAGGAGCCTGATCGCCTCGCCGAAATGGTGGATCTGTGGTGGCAAGAAGCCGAACGCAACGGCGTGCTCCCGCTCGATGACCGAACGCTCGAGCTGTTCGCAGCGCACCTCAGCGATCATTCACCCCATCGACTCGACCGGCGCTACGTCTACCGGCCACCCATGTCGCCGATTGCCGCCCAACCTTCGGCGGGCGTCGGTGGGCGCTCGTTCGATCTCACCGCCCGGGTGTCGGTCGAAGCTGGCGACGAGGGTGTCGTCTGGGCCACCGGGAACGAGAACTCCGGTTGTTCGATCTTCGTGCAGAACGGCCGCCTCACCGTCGACTACAACTCGTTCAACGACCACACCATCGTCGAATCGACGATCGAGGTCCCGCCAGGAGACCACACGCTCGGAGTCCATCTCGAACGCGACGGCCGAACGACCGGCTGGATCGAAATATCGATCGACGGTGAAGCCTGTGGCCGGGGCACGATCGCGTTCTACATGCGCATGGTGTCCTCGGTGGGATCGAGTATCGGCTCAGATCACGGCTCGGCAGTCTCGGAGCGTTACGACGCACCGTTCCCATTCACGGGCACGCTCCATGAGGTCGCAATCCAGCTCCCGGGCCGGTCGAGCAGTTCTGCGGATGCGGCAACTGCGGCAAGTGAAATGGCTCGGCAGTGAGATGCGCCCTCCGGCATGGCTATCGGGCCATCCGGAGCCTTTCGAGCGTCTCGATGACGGTGGCGGCGATCAGTTCGACTTTGTAGCCAGTCTGGGGTAGCGGGTTTGCGCCCTGCGTGCACGCCTGGGCGGCTGCATCAATGGTTGCGTTGTCCAGCGTCGAACCGGTCAGGATCTGCTCGGCCGCCGCCATTCGCCGTGGAACGGTGGCAACGCCGCCGATGGCGAGCGCACATTCGGCGATGTGCTCGCCTTCGAATCGGGCCCGGGCGACGGCTTCGACGAGGGGCCATTCGGCTTCGAACCGGCTGATCGAACGAAAGTACGCGGCGCGTTCGTCGAGCCAACCATTGCGGATCTCGACAGCAGCGATGACCTCGTCGTCAGCGAGTTGGTGATCGCGTGTCGCATCGGTGCCGTCACCGAGGACCTCGTCGACGGTCCGCGTCGACTCATCGGCCAGGACGATCGTCGTGTCGTAGCACAGCAGCGCCATGGCGATCGTCGACGGGTGGGGATGCACGCACTCGGACTGATCGAAGGCGACTCCGTACAGGTGATGACCGGTGCGCGCCGGGCACGAGTCGCCGCCTGACTTGAAGCAGTCGGTGTCAGGGTGGCGGTAGTACCAACAGCGTGTGCGCTGTGTCAGGTTGCCGGCGATGGTGCCTCGCGCCCGGACCTGCGGCGTGGCGAGCGAGCCGGACGAGATGGCAAGTGCCGGGTGGGTGGCGAGGAGCTCGCGGGCGACGACGGCCATCGTGGTGCCGCCACCGATCCGGAGTCGTTCGGGCGAGTGGTCGATACCGGCGAAACCCTCGATACCGGTGAGGTCGATGATGTGGGGCTGTGCGTTGCGTGAGCGGAGACGCTCTTGTAGATCGGTGCCGCCGGAGCGGACGACGGCACCATCGGGGATGTTGATGGCTGCGTAGCTCTCGGGGAAGTCGATCATCGCAGACCCTCCAGGAGTCGGTCGGGGCGCACGGGAAGAACGGTCGGGCGGAAGCCGGTGGCGTTGAAGATGGCGTTGCCCACAGATGCGGCAGGGCTGATCGTTGCGACCTCGCCGAGTCCGACGCCCCCGCCAGGAACGTGTTCCCAACCAGGTTCGTGGAAGTGGATGGTGATCTCGGGCGTGTCGCCGAGTTGCGGGATGCGGTAGTCCTCGAGGTTCGATGTGAGGGTCAAGCCGGTGTGGGGGTCGAGGACCTGGTTTTCGTAGAGCGCGAGCCCGATGCCTTGAATGATGGATCCGGCGCATTGGCTCTCGGCGAGCTGGCGTGAGTGGGGCACGCCAATCGCCAGACCGCCGTGGACCGAGAGGACGCGGGTCTTGCCCGTGAGGGTGTCGACTTCCACTTCGGAAACATGGACGGCGGCGGTGAAGCCTCGCCCGACCTGCAGGTTGGCCATGGTGATCGGCACGGCCCGCATCTTGTGGTCGCCGCCTCGGGTCGCCGTGGCGAGCTCTCCGCCGGCGTTTCGCCAGTCATCACCGACGGCCGCTTTGAGCTTCTCCGCGGCCTCGACGGCGGTCGACCAGATGGACGCTGTGGTCCGACTGCCTCCCGATGTCGGACCGTGGAGTGTGCCGCTTCCGGCGCGACCGATCTCGACGATCACGTCGCCAGGTTCGACGGTGAACACCGAGGCAACCGCTCGAGCGAGGAGGGTCTTGGATCCGGTACCCATGTCCTGCACCGCGTTGCGTACCACGAGTCGACCTTCGCGCACCGACACTTCGATCTCGGTGTCGGGGTCGACGAAGTAGAACCAGTTGGCACCAGCGACACCGACACCCCGGCGGTACCGAGAACTCTGCGAGCCGGTGGCTGGCCGTTCCCGCCAGACCGGCAGGGCGGACGCCCAGTCATAGAGCGCTTGGCGCTTTTCGTTGCCGTCCCAGCCGCGGCGAAGGTCAATCGGATCGCGTCCGAGTTGGTGCGCGGCCTGGTCGATGCTCTGCTCGAGAGCCCATGCGTACGTTGGCCCACCTGGCCCGCGGAAGGGTGTGCCGGGCGGCGCATTGGTGACGATGTCTCGATCACGGGCCAGCCGCGGAGTCCGGCCGTAGACCAGCGTGCCCAACATCGCATACGGGCTGTTGATCGCAACACCAGACATGCTCGCACCGTCGATCAACATCGCCTTCAGCTCACCGTCGTCGTTCACGACCAAGTCGACGTCGGTCTTGCTTGCCGGTCGGTTGCCGGTGGCGGTGAGTTCTTCGCGTCGACTCAGCATCACACGAACCGGTTTGCGGGCGATGCGGCTCAACTCGACGGCTGCGACCATGTCGGGAGTCACCGACAGCTTGGCGCCGAACCCACCCCCGACGAAGTCGGCAACGACGTCGATGCCGTTGTCGTCGATCCCGAAGTGTTCAGCGAGTTCGCGGGCGACGTGGTCGACGGCCTGGGTGCTGGTCCAGACACGGAGCATGGATGGGTCGGACCAGTCCGCAACCGTCGTGTGCGGCTCGAAGCACGTGTGCAGCTGGGCCGCAGTCTCGAAGCGCAACTGAACGTGCCCCGCCGGCTTGCGTCGTCGGGCGGCCTCGACTCGGCGTTTCGCGATGGTGCCGAGCCACGGCATCGGGTTGGGCCCACGGACGTTGCCGCTCCATCGGGCGGGAGTCATCGGACCTTCAGCTGCGTTGGGTGCCGCTTTGCGTGCTGAACGCGAGCCGTAGACCTCCGGTGCGTCAGCCGCCATGGCCTCGTCCGGATCGATCACGAACGCGACCGGAGTGATCTGCAGAGGTAGCTCGGCTGCGATCCGGCGGGCCTCTGCGAGTGTGGGTGCAGCGACCGCTGCGATGGGCTGGCCTGCGTAGCGAACCCGACGGTCATCGCCAAGCAGATCGACCATCACCGAAGCGGCGTCGTGCGGAATCGGTTCCACGTCGCCCGCTGCGATCGGTGACCGCACGATCACCCCCTCGAGCCCACCCTCGAGGTACACATCGGCGGCGTACACGGCGTCACCGGTGACCTTCGCCCGTCCGTCGAGGCGGACCGGCACCCCTGCGTCTCGGTCGAAGTCGCCGCGACAGGCCGCAGCGACCGCACGATAGATGCCCTCGTACGCCCCGCACCGGCACAGGTGCCCAGCGAGTGCATCAGCGATGGTGTGACGGTCCGGGGCGGTGGCGCCGTTGGCTGCGCGCCATTCGTCGACGAAGGTCGCCGAGCCGACGACGAAGCCGGGAGTGCAGTACCCGCACTGCAGACCGTCATGAGCGAGGAACGCATGTTGGACGGGGTGTAAGCGACCTTCGACTTCGAGGCCTTCAACCGTCGTCACCTCGGAGTCGCGAAGCGCCGTAGCGGGGGTGAGGCAACCCGCCACCGGAGTTCCGTCGATGAGCACGGTGCAGGCGCCACACACGCCCCCTCCGCAGACCAGCTTGGTACCAGTAAGCCCGAGTTGCTCGCGGATGACATCGACCGCAGACTCGTGCCCGTCCAGTTCGACCGTGTGCGGTTCGCCGTTGACCGTCGTAGTGATCGAGATCATCGAATCATGCCTTTCATGGGATCGCCGAATGCGCACACGTCCTGCGGGCGATCATTTCGGAACATCGACGAGGGTAGATCCGCCATCGCCAACGACCTCTACCGCACCGGTGTCGAATCGATGTTCTCGATCCTCGACGAACAGCCCGCCAAAGATGCCAGGGCCCAGTTCATCAACATCTGGCGCCGTGCGTGGGAGTGGGCGACCACCAATCGAAACCTCTTCCTCTTCATCAACGCGAGCGCCGGGGCCCCATGGCTCACCGATGAAAACATCGCAGGAAAGGCGGAGATGTCCAGGAGGGAACTCGAGACCTACGCGCGGCTGCGCATCGACGCGGCCCCGGACTTTGCGGCAGCGCTCATCGGCGGGACGATCGGATCGATGTTGAGCAGCGAACCAAACATCGAGTCCGACGAAGTCGCCGAACGCCTGTGGCGAGCGCTGACTCTCGAACCGGGCTGATCAAGGACCCTCTCCCAGCCATCAGACGAAGTCGCTGCCGAATGCGTTTGACGATCTGCGACCAGCTCGACTTCGGTGTGGGCCTTGCGGACCCTTCTCGAGGCTTGTAGACAGAGTCCAGCGAACATCGATCGATTCCTACGAAGCGTCGAACCCGGGAGGATCGCGCCATGGCAAGTGACTCGTCACCGAGATCGTTCTCTCGAAGCTCTCGGCATGAACACGAAGACACCGCTGCGTTCGATGACGCCGCTCCCCCGACGGCAGCGTTCGACGAGGCCGACGCACTCTTTGGTCAGCGAACAGAGATCCGCGACACCGAGCCAGCGAAGGCATCCGACCCCGAACCCGAGTCTGAGTCTGAGAACATCGAGTTCGTACCGTCAGCAGTCTCACCGACTCCTCCTGGAGTGCCGATCCCGTACCCGAACACCGATCCTCCTCAGGAAGAGGAGGAAGCCCAGCAGGAGTTGCACGCCGAGTTTGGACGGGGCGCCCTCAACGACGAGGTGGAGCCAGCGAACTCGGACCCGGTCCTGGAGGACTCCCTCGCCACTGAGCCGGTCCTCGGGGATTTCCATGATCTCGTTGGCGACGACCTCGACGACCCTTTCGACTCTCGAGACCCACACCGAGCCCTGTTCTTCGAGGAAGACGTTGGTATCGAGTTGGACATCGAAGAGCCCACCGGCGACCTCGACGTTGGCCTGGATTGAGGGGATTGCAATCTTTCTCGACGGGTCCGGGCTGGCAACCAAGAGCCTCGGTTCTTCGGCTCATGTCACATCGGCGGTGACATGCACGATCGATCGATGCCATCGGTCCGATCAAAGTCGGACCAGGACCGAATCGGGCCAGGACCGAACTTGTGTCAGTTTCTGGAAATTCGGCGTTCACAGAGTGGACCTGGTTTCGAGACATGGCGCTCATAGTCTGCGCCCTGCAGCGAGTTCGCACATGGTCTCGCCAAACACTCTGCCGTGATGGACGGACCACATGAGACTTTCCCCCCACGAGCACGAACGGCTGACACTGCGTGTCGCCGCCCAAACGGCCCACGATCGCAGAGCTCGCGGA
>JBBQUN010000137.1:0-12060 GCA_038212405.1 Acidimicrobiales bacterium
TCGAGGGCCGGACAACGCTGCTCCTCGCCGATCTTGACGCTCGACCCATCTGAAAGGAAACACCATGATTGATCCAGAGACCGTGAACGTCCGCTACCTGGTCGACGACGTCAAAGCGAGCGTCGACTACTACACGACCCATTTCGGGTTCACCGTGGGCATCTCGAGTCCCGCTTTCGCCGATGTCAGCCGGGGCAATCTCCGACTTCTGTTGTCGGGTCCCGACAGCTCCGCTGGCCGTCCGATGGCTGACGGCGACCGACCAGCCCCGGGCGGCTGGAACCGCATCCATCTCATTGTCGACGACATCGAGGATGACGTCACCCGGCTCACCGCCGCTGGAGTCCAGTTCCGCAACGCAGTGGTATCGGGGCCTGGCGGGTCCCAAGCTCTCGCTATCGACCCGTCGGGCAACTTCGTCGAACTCTTCCAGCCAGCGCAGGTCCAGCCAGCCCAGGTCCAGTCAGTCCAGGCCTTCTGACCATCGTCCGCCAAATCACTCCATCGAGTTCGCGCAGGTCAGCTCGATGAGCAGACCAGGTAACTACCACGTCGAAAGCTGGCGCATCGGGTCGACGATTGATACATGGCCGCAGGCCCCGGTCACTGGTGCACCGATCGTTGGAAACGAGTTGAGGCGCTGCTTGCTCCCTTCGGTCGGGTGGCGAGGAACACGGTTCGAGCTTGGCGGTCGTCGTCGGTGTGTTCGGTGTGCCGGGATGGGGTGAGGCCCGCGTCCGTCAGGAGTCGAAGCCAGGTGGTTTCGGGAAAGAGGCCGTAGTGGTGGGTTTCGTGCACCGTATTGATGGCGCCGTCAGCGTTGCGTAGTACGAAGGTGTACTCGGTTTGGATGTGGTGATCGTCGGGGTCGGGGTCCCAGGTCCATTCCAGGTAGCGGACGCCTCGGCCGTCGTCGGCGTCGATGCCGCCCATTTCTGTGCCTGGTTCGAACGTTTCGGTGGTGGCGTCACCCATGATGACAGCGAGACCGCCGGGTTCGAGGTGAGCGGCGATGGTGGCGCACGCGGCGGCGAGGTCGTGTTCGGTGGTCATGTAGTCGATGGCGTCGTGGACGAACACTGCGTCGAAGGTGGCGTCGAGGCGCATGGTTCGCATGTCGCCCTGGTGATGGGGGAGTTCGGGATTGAGTCTGCGTGAGACGGCGAGCATGTCGGCGGAGAGGTCGCTGAGCGTCAGGTCGAACTGGGCCTTGAGGTGCCAGGCGTTGTTGCCGCCGCCGCTGCCGAGTTCCAACACGGTCCGCACTGGCCGGTGTGCTGCTTGCAGGAGTTCGGCGACATGGCCGGCTTCGTCGGCATAGTCCTCGACGGGAGAGATCAACGGCCACCACGACGCGAGTGATCCGTAGAACGCTGCGGCGGCATCGGCTTCGGTACGCATATGTGGATGGTAGGCGGGTGAGCTATCACAGTCAGCGAACGTCGAACACGCCGATTGCCGAACTGAGCGGGACGGCCGTTCGGCATCGTCGAGGACGTGACCGGGATCGACGTACTCGCCACCGTCTACGGCCACACCCGACGATCGTTGGTCATTCCGGATCTTCGTCGCTCTTGTTTGCATACCAACCAGTCGGTACGATTTTGCATGACAGAAGAGCAACTCGGGAGCCCTCGGGAGAAGACCGGGTCGGTCTTCTCGGCCGATGGAACTGCGATCGGTTTCGCCATCGAGGGCGCAGGCCCACTCCTGGTGCTGGTCGAACCGGTCGGTCACTTCCGTGAGTTCAGTGCTTTCGACGCACTTGTACCGTTGCTTGCCGCTCACTTCCTTGTCGTCACCTATGACCGCCGGGGCCGGGGCTCCAGTGCCGACGCGGCGCCATACTCACCTCAGTGTGAGGTCGAAGACTTGGCGGCGATCATCGCCGAGTTCGGGGATTCGGCGTTCGTTTACGGCTACTCGTCTGGTGCACTGCTCGCGTTGCACGCAGCAGCGGCGGGTATCGGGATCGAACGGCTGGTGGTGCTCGAGCCTCCATTGCATGAACCTTGCGTGGAACGACCCGACCCGCTCACGACCCGGCTCGAAGGTCTCCTCGTCGCCGAACGCAACGCCGAGGTGGTTGCTGCATTCCACGAGAGCATCGGCGTGCCCGAAGAGTTCATCGACCAGATGCGTGCGACATCGCACTGGGAAGCGATGGTCACGATCGCGCCGACGTTCGTGTACGACTGCATCATCTCCGACGTGACCACCCTCGAGGTCCTGGCCGCAGTGGCGATCCCGACGTTGGTGCTCGACAGCGATGGCAGCACCGATGATTTGACCGGCTCCGCAGCACAGGCTGCTGCCCGACTCCCCAATGCCACCAACCGAAGCCTCCCAGGGGAATGGCACACCGTCGCCGACGACATCCTGGCGGCGGCGATCCTCGACCACCTCGACCCCTCAGCCAATGAACCGATCGGAACCCAGTCATGACCGACCCCTCCTTCGACACGTCAGTTTCGATCACCGGTGTCCACGCCGTGGCGGTGAACGTCACCGATCAAGACCGCTCCATCGCGTTCTACACCGCAAGTCTCGGGTTGGAGTTGCGCTTCGATGCCGACCTCGGCGGCGGGTTCCGCTGGATCGAAGTCGCCCCACCCGGTGGCGAGGTCATGATCGCGCTGACCGCGGCAACCGATGATCGGCCTGCGGGGTCCGATACCGGTATTCGTTTGTTGACCCTCGACGCCGAAGCCATGCACGCTGCGATGGTGGCGAAGGGTGTCGATGTCGATGAGGTGTTGCGCTGGCCAGATATCCCGCCGATGTTCAGCTTCCGAGACGTCGATGCCAACACCCTCTACATCATGCAAGCCCCAGACGGTCCGGCCCGGTGACCGCACTCGACTGGGTTCGACGCTTCGGTGTGGTTCGGGTCCGTCGGTATCGTGGTCCAGATGTCGTCGACGCAACATCGGGTGCAGCTCAACGAGGTTCATCTGGCAGCCGAGGTATTTGGAAGCCGTGCTGACACAGCGGTGGTGTTGGTCATGGGTGCGACGGCGTCGATGCTGTGGTGGCCCGAATCGTTGTGCCGCTCGATCGCCGATTTTGGCTATCGGGTTGTGCGTTATGACCATCGAGACACCGGACAATCGACGACTGTGCCTCCAGGTGAGGGCGACTACAGCGCCGAAGACCTGACCCACGACCTTCTTGGTCTGATGGACTCGCTCGGCATCGACGAAGCTCACCTCGTTGGCATGTCGCTCGGCGGCTACATCAGCCAGATCGCTGCGGTCATCGAGCCCGATCGGATCCGTTCGCTCACCCTCATCGGGTCCGAACCGCTTGGAGTCACCGAGGAACTCCCAGGAATCGACGATTCCTTAATGAATCACTTTGCGTCGATGGCTGGCCTCGACTGGTCCGACACCAACGCGGTCGCCGAGTTCCTGACCGAGATCGGACGGCTCAGCGCAGGCACGCCCGGCCGTTTCGACGAAGCTGGTACCCGTGACCGAGTGTTGGCGGAGATTGATCGGGCATCGAGCATCGCGAGCGCGTTCAACCACGCCATGGTGACCACGACCGATGATTGGACTGGAGCGCTCGACAAGATCAAGGCTCCGACCTTGGTCATTCACGGCGAGTTCGACCCGATCCTGCCGTTGGCGAACGGCAAAGCAATCGCCGACGGCATTCGACTCGCGCGCCTCCACGTCCTCCGAGACGCCGGGCATGAACTCAACCGGCTCGACCTCGACGAGATCCACGAAAGCATCGTGTCCTTCCTTGCGACCGTGGAAGCGGTACCGACCGACTGACGGTCACAAGGGCCATTGGTACACGGGTAGGTTTCTGCTGCGGCGTATCAGAGCGGCTGTCGTAATTCGCGAAAGTGGTAGAAGGCTCGTTCATTGGTGTCGGGCTCGATCGAGGAATAGCCGTGGCGCTCGTAGAAGCGCTGTGCGTCGATGTCACCTTCGTCGACGTTGATCTCGATCGCATCGATCCCAGCCGCCAGTGCATGATCGTCGAGAAGGCCAAGCATGGCGGTGCCGATCCCGGTGTTGCGATGCGGCGGAGCGACGTAGAGCTCGTCGAGCAGGGCAACATCGCCTTCATGCCAAACGTTCGGACGAACGCTCACCACCGCGACCGCAACCGCCGGATGGCCGGCGAGGAGAGCGAACATCGAGCCACGGGCTAGCAATCTGGATAGACGTTCGGTCAGGACTTCCGCATAGGGCGACGGGGTGTCGAACTCGATGTTGAAGTCATGCAAGAGCCGTGCGACCTCAGCGGCGTCATCAACGGTGGCAAGGCGAGGAGTCGGCTCGGAGTTCATCTCCGGGATCGTAGGCAGCGAACATCGGGCGACGCTCAGGGATCGTCGGCTCCGAGAGACCATGGCTCGAGTGGTTTCATGAACGACCAGAGCATTCCTTCGAGGTCGCGGGCGCCGTATTCCCGATATCCATAGAGCTGATCGACGGGCGGGTAGACGATGTCGGCGCCCTTGGCTGCGACGGGTCGACGTCGTCGACCATGATCGCCATTGTTGCGGTCGCCGCGCCGAGCGACGTTTGTGTAGCCGTGTTCTGTCGTGCCCGGGCGTTCGATCAGAGATCGGGGCACCACGACGGAACGAAGGCGATCATGGTTGGGTGGCGATTTGGATCAGGTTCCCGCAGGTGTCATCGAAGACCGCAGTGGTCACCGGGCCGTGGTCGACCGGCGGCTGGGTGAAGGTGACACCGAGTTCGACGAGGCGTTCGTGCTCGACCTCGACATTGTCGACGGCGAACGATGTGCACGGGATGCCGTCCTCGGCGAGTGCTTCTCGAAACGGCGCTACGGCCGGGTGCGACGACGGTTCGAGCAGCAGCTCGATGCCCGCTTCACCCGGGGCGCCGACGGTGAGCCAGCGGTCACCATTGCCGAGTGGAACATCGGTCCGAGCTTCGAAGCCGAGGACTCGGGTGTAGAAGTCGAGTGCCCGGTCTTGGTCGTCGACGAACACGCTGGACAAATGGATTCGCATCATGATCTCTCTTCTTCGGTCAGCCATCGGCGCATCGCTGCATGGAGCGGTGCGGTGTCGATGGTGTGGAACTTGTAGCGGCTCTCTCGTCGCGAGCGGACCAGGCCGGCGGACTCCAGTACCTGGAGGTGTTGGGACACTGCTTGGCGCGTGAGGTCGATGTCGTGATCCCCGACGAGGCGGGTCACGATCTCGAACAACGTTTGGTCGTCACGAAGGCACAGCACATCGAGAATTGCCCGCCGAGCGGGCGCCCCCAACGCATCGAACACATCGTCGACCACCACCCCAACATAGGCAAGTCTAGGCTTGCATGCAAGTGCGCGCTTGCTCGTTACTGCGGTGGCTGTTCGCTCAGGCTCTCGGTCGGAGGACGGCTTGGGTTTGGGTGGTCTTGGCGACGAGTCTGCCGTTCTGCCGAACCTCGGTTTCGATCACCAGTGTTGACGACCCAATATGGAGCGGTGTAACTGTCGCGATGATGGTGCCCTCTTTGACGGCGCCGAGCAGGTTGGTCTTCGACTCGATGGTGGAGGTTCCGGTGGTGCCGGTTGGCAGGTTGAAGAACGCTGCCGCCCCTCCGGCGGAATCGGCCAACGCCATGACGGCACCGCCGTGGAGGATGTGGTTGGTTGTGCACAATGTCGCGGACCATTCGAGCGACAGCTCGACCCGTTCAGCGGTGAGCGTGTTGGCGGTGATGCCCAGAGTCCTGCACAGCGGCATGGCGGAGTGGATGAATGCGGTCGGGTCGTCGATCGTGGTCATGGCTGCTCCGTTGTGTTGGTGGCGATCGATGCATGTCGGAAGTGGTCGGCCGTTGCGGTGTTGTTCGGGAAGAACAGTTCGATGGCGAGTTCGTCAAGAGTGATGTCTCTGGGTGTCCCGAACGTGGTGAGCGTGGTGAACATCGATAGCTCGACGCCATCCAGGTCGAGCCGGAACGGGACCAACAGCTCGGGCACGGTGTTGCGGTTCGCCCAACCGGTGCGGGCTCGCAGTTCGATGATGTTCGGGTACGAGGTCACCTCGGTTTCGATCTCGACGAGGCCGGGGTCAGCGGTGACGGCGACGAGCCGGCGGAGCTGTTCGAGGAGGTAGGTGGCCCACCGGTCGAAGTCGATGGTGTGGGGCGGCGAGGCCGTCGGGGTGGAGGCTGGCACGAAACACGTTCAGCTGCGGCTGAGCAAGATGGGTTGGGACCAGGGCGGCGAGCGCTTGGGCCCCGGTGTTGGCGAGGACGACGTTCCAGTGCCGGTCGAGAACGAGTCCCGGGTAGGGGTCGTGGGTGTCGAGTAGTCGTTGGAGCGATTTGACGACGCCGGTCATGGACGGGTCGTCGAGAGGTGTGTGCCGGAAGCGGGGAGCGAATCCAGCCGCGAGGAGCATCGTGTTGCGTTCCCGGAGAGGGATGTCGAGTTGGCTGCGTGAGCGTTGGTGGCGCCAGTGGCGTACGAGATTACCGACGTTGTTCTGCGTCATGGCGCAACAGTACGAACGCCATGGCGTGGCGTCGATTACCTGTTGGGTAGTCGAACTCGGCGACAGCGACCGGTCGTAGATCGTTCCGTCGAACCAGTGGTGTCGATGAACATCACAACGCAGCGCGCTACGAATGGCAACTCATCGCCGAGGACGGAACTGTCAGTATTGCGGGTAACCGTGCTCTGTCACCTTCAAGCGGTCGGCGGTAGGTCTGCAAAATCCTTCTTGGCGTTGCGGTACCAACGCATTCCTGAGATGGGCCGCTTCCAGCGGCCTTTCATCTCGGTCAGCGCGGCCTGATGGTCGGTGTCTCCCGATGCGACCATGTCCTTGAGGTGTTGGTCTTGGTCGTTGATGATGTCGTCTGCGGTTTCGCCATGATGCTCGTGATCGCAAGGGCCGCCGAGTTGTTTGCAGGTCATGGTTTTCATCGAGTGGTCTCCGGTGTGGGCGAGGTTGGAGCGGTCATATCTGGTTGTGGGCCACAGCAGCCTGGATCAGCGCAGTGAATGCCGTGGTGTCGAAGTCGTCGCCCGCAGTGAGGTCGATGACGCGTCGGCTGCTGCCGGCGAGGCTCGAGCTGCTCATGCTTGGGCGATTCGGATGAGGTCGCCTGATGGGTCCCGGAACGCACAGTCGCGTACGCCCCAGAATTGGTCGGTTGGCTCTTCGAGGACCTCGGCACCTGATGCGACGAGCCGATCGAACGTGGCGTTCAGGTCGTCCGCATCGAAGATCGCAGCCTGCATCGATCCCTGGGTGACCAACGCGAGAAGGGCGCCGAGGGTGATTCATCGGAAGCCACCGTTCTCGACGTCTTGACGAACTTCCAGGCCGAGTGCGTCACGATAGAAACCGAGCGCGGCTTCGGGGTCATGCACGGTGATGAACATTTCGGAGATGGTGACTGCCATTGGGGTGCTCCTCTCGGTAGCGGCCACGATCGTCACGCTACAAGCGGCACGCGAGAGGGATTTCTTCGATCCTGCTCGATCACGATTCCCGACTGCCTTCGTTGCTTGCCGTCGTCCCGACGACCTTACTCAGACGCAGACGAGGCCTTCGCCCGTTCGATGCGCCGAGTCATGAGATAGGCGTAGGGCGTCTCGCCGGAGGAAGTACGGAACTTGCGGGAGAAGTGGGCCGTGGACATTGATGCGGCCTGGGCCATTGCCGGGGCGTCGAGGCGCTCGGCGTAGTTGCGGTCAATGAAGTCGCGGGCCCGGCGCAGGTGAACGAGGTCGGCGAGGTGCTCCGGTTCCATGTCGTCCAACGATACGCGGGGCCGTTCGCATCGTCGAACGCATGGCGGGCTCGACTTCACTTTCAACTGATGATGTTCTTGCGGCGGCGAGCGGTGAGGCGTTGTGCGGCCTGGTCGAGGTGATGGCGAACCTCTGTCGGAGCATCGACGACGTCGATGTCGTGGTCGACGGCGATGATCGCGATCATCGCAGCGAGCCATCCAACTGTTTCGGCTGACAGTGTTGCCTGGCATCGGCGCTCGTCGATTGGTTCGAAGGTGACCCCGAACCAATGGGCTAGTCCATCGAGTTCGACTGGGGTGGCCGAGACCACGACCCTTGCGTCGTGTTTGGAGCTGAGCGTGTGGAAGCCTTGGGCGACGAAGGCGGCGGCGTCGCCGGTCGGGATTGGTCGGGACACGAAGCGTGTTCCGGCAAGGCGTGGGTCGTGCATGCGATCCACCCGAAAGGTCCGCCAGTCGTCTCGTCGCAGGTCCCAGGCGACGAGATACCAGCGGCGTCCGACGACGACGAGTTGGTGGGGCTCGACCAGGCGATCGGAGTGGTCGTCGCTTCGTGTGCGGTACGCGAACCTGATCTGTTCGTGGTCTCGGCATCCTTGGCTGATCACGGTGAGCGAGCCGACGGGGACCGGTTGGTCGGTGTTGGGCCATCCCATGATCTGGACGCTGACGGTGAGTGCGTCGACTCGCCGGCGCAGCCGGTCAGGCATGATGTGGCCGACTTTGGCCAACAGCGAAACGGTTGCCTCTTCGATCCCCTGGAGGGACGACACCGCTGCGCTGTGCAGACCCACGAACAACGCAACTGCTTCGTCGTCATCGATCACCAACGGGGGTACGTGCGCTCCCACTGCGAGGCGATAGCCGCCGTCGACGCCTGCCTCTGCGTCGACCGGGTAACCGAGCGCTCGGAGGCGGTCGACGTCGCGGCGTACGGTGCGATGGCTGACGCCGAGCCGTTCGGCCAGTTCCGATCCTTTCCAGAGCCGATGCGATTGCAGCAGCGACAGCAACGCGAGTGTCCGTGCGGTTGGCCCTCGACCCTGGTCGGCTTCGTCGGCGGGAATGGTCATCAGTCGTAGTTGTTGACCATGCGGACGCTCAACGCCAGCATCGCGATCATCGAGGCGCCGACCACCCCGAAACCTTTTGCCAGCGCGGCGATGTCGAAGCCCTCCAGGATCAGCGATCGGGCCGCCTCCATCACGTAGGTCACCGGGTTGATCGTTGCTGCGATCTCCATCGGCCGGGTCAGTTGGTCGCGTGGCACGAAGTTCGGGGTGAGGAACAGCAACGGGAAGAAGATCATGCTGCCGCCCTGTGTGGCTGCTGCACTGCGAGTCTTGAGCGCCAGGAGCTGAAGGAACCCGCTGAACACCATGGCCCAGGCGGCAACCAGGAGGATGAGAACGGCGAATCCGGCGAAGCCCGAAGCAATACGGATCCCGAAGGCCAACGCCAGCAGGACCATCACGATGGCGACCACGGCAGTCTTGGCGAACTCGGCGTAGAGCCGACCCAACACCAGCGCCATGCGTGAGATCGGTGTCGCTCGGAGCTTGTCGAAGTAGCCGCCCTCGATCTCCTCGACGAGATAGAGGGCGGCGCCCCCGAACGACGCCGCCAGCAACATCGAAGCAGGGAGCTGGAATGCGCCGTAGCTCTGGCCGAACAGGAATGGCGTTTCACCCGATGGAAAGATCCGTGCCGCTTGCCCGACGTTGACAACGAGGAAGAACAGGGGGATAAACATGGTAGGGGCCAACGAATCCGGCGTGCGGAGCGCTTCACGGACCGCTCGGCCGCCCAACAGGAGCGAGTCGTGGAGCACGCCACCAGTCGAGGCTGGGGCGGTGGTGTGAGGGGGAGAGGTGATCGTGGTCATGGTCATACTTCTTTCACTTCGCCGGCAGCCCGTTCACGGGTGCGTCCGGTCGCTTCGAGGAAGACGTCATCGAGGGTCGGGTCCGCGTCGAGACCCTTGCGGTTGCGAAGGTCGGCCTTCAGCGCTGCGGGCGTGCCTTCGCGAATGATGAGCCCGTCGTCGATGATGGCCAATCGGCCGCAGAGCTGATCGGCTTCTTCGAGGTACTGGGTCGTGAGAAAGACCGTGGTTCCCGACTCGTTGATCCGGCGGACCTCATCCCACACCGTGATGCGACTGGCCGGGTCCAGGCCGGTTGTCGGCTCGTCGAGGAACAACACCTCGGGTTCGTGCACCAACGCCGATGCCAGATCCAGCCGTCGCTTCATGCCACCCGAATAGCCCTTCACCCGCCGCTCGCCAGCGTCGACGAGCCCCACGAGTTCGAGGAGTTCCTGCGCCCGAGCGGTTGCTGTGGCGGCGTTCATCCCGAACAGTCGGGCCTGCAACGTGAGGATCTCCCGTCCGGTCTGGCGGTTGTCGAGCCCCGCCTCCTGGAGTGCGACGCCGATCTTGCGGCGTGCCCCGTGAGGATCATCGGACACGCTGACACCACCAACGTGAGCCGTGCCGTCCGTGATCGTCATCAGGGTGGTCAGCATTCGCACCGTTGTGGATTTGCCAGCGCCGTTGGGGCCGAGGAACCCGAACACCTCGCCGGCGCGCACCTCGAGATCGACGCCGCGCACCGCCTCGATCCGCTCGTCACCCTGGCCATAGGTCTTCTTCAATCCGACTGCAGAAATGGCGCTCATG
The DNA here is from genome assembly GCA_038212405.1 of Acidimicrobiales bacterium. GTDB lineage: Bacteria > Actinomycetota > Acidimicrobiia > Acidimicrobiales > SZUA-35 > JBBQUN01. The sequence continues at coordinate 10,435 of JBBQUN010000137.1, forward strand.
GTCTCTCCCGGCTCGTGGTGTGCTGATGGTCCTTGATCATCGGCCTCTCCTTCGTGTCGAAGCGCAGGATGGCTGCACTCGCTCATGCGAACCATCGCAGCCATTGGGGACAGAACCTGTCCGCAATCCGAGCTCTCTTCGGCAGAAGCAACTGGTCCAGGCGATCAGCCGACCTCGACTGGTTGGGTCTCACTGGGTGTAGATCCGGCGCCGCCGCTATTGCTGACCGATGACGAGGTCGAGGGCCGAGGAGTCTTCGGCGACGATTTCGGTGATCTGGTCCGGGGTCCAGTCGTGGTGTTCGACGAGAACGATCCAGTTTCCGGTGTTGTCTCTGATGAGGGCTTCGGTGCCGTAGGGACGGTCCTCTGGCGGGTTCAGGACGACGACGCCGTTGGCCTCGAGCTCGGCAACAGTAGCGGCGCAGTCGGTGACGCTGAGTCCGAGGGCGAACGTGCCGCCGTCGTCGAGTGCCCGGTTCAGCGAGGCAACGTAGTCGGGTGAGAGGGGAGGCCCGGGGGTGGTGAGGTGCACGTGCAGTTCGGGCTGGGACGGGTGACCGACCGTGCACCACCGGAAGTCATCGCCGACTTCGACGTCGTCGCGTTCTTCGAAGCCGAGTTTGTCGATGTAGAACCGCTTGGACGCTTCGATGTCTTTGACCCAGACGGCGGTGAGGAAGATGTTGGAGATCATGGTCCCGACCTTAGGAACCAGAGGGTCGATGTTGCTTCTCCTCGCTTGCGGAATCGGCCGACGTCTCCTCACTCACTGCCGCAGCAGCGTCTGCGGGGCGGTGGGCGAGTCCTCGCATGAACACGAAACAGCCCGGTACCTTCGGTGCGCCGGTGAGGGCGTAGCGACGTTGGAGCGCGCTCGGCGTTTCACCGACCAGTTCTTTGAACCGTGCACTGAAGGATCCGAGGCTGGAGTAGCCGACAGCGAAACAGACTTCGGTGACGGTCAGGTTCGTGGCGCGAAGCAGGTCTTGGGCTCGTTCGATCCTGCGGCGGGTCAGGTAGTTGGCCGGGGTGACCCCGTACGTGGCGGTGAACAGGCGATGGAAGTGGTACTTGGAGAGCCCCGCGACCGAGGCCACGGCTTCGAGATCGATCGGGTCGACGAAGTGACGGTCGAGGTGGTCGCGTGCTGCCCGCAAATGCACCAGCACATCACCCGGGACCCGAATGGGCTTGGTGTCGATGCGAGCTCGAGTCGAGGTCGTCGGACGTTCGCTTCCTGGCATCGTCTCAGTGTCTCCGCCGCTCGGCCGGTTCCACCCCAAGGACGTCAGACTCGTGGGTCGGAGGTATTGACCTAGGCGTTCAGATCAGCCAGAAACGCATCGGCCCAATCATGCACATCATGATCGGCCAGGTGTTGGCGCATGCGGCGCATCCGCTGACGCTGCTCCTCGGGAGAAAGATCAAGTGCCTGGGCCAGGCACCGCTTCAGCCCGGCGATGTCGAATGGATTGCAGAACATTGCATCGGGGAATTCGTCCGCGGCACCAGCGAACTCCGAAAGCAGTAGCACCCCGGAGTCGTCGATCCGTGAGGCAACGAACTCCTTGGCCACCAAGTTCATGCCGTCCTGGTACGGCGTGACCGCCATGACATCGGCGGC
>JBBQUN010000138.1:0-12057 GCA_038212405.1 Acidimicrobiales bacterium
TTGATGACCAGGACGGCGGCATACCCGGAAATCAAATCGACGCCCACCGCTTCGGTGCAGGTGCTGCCGACACCGGTTTGGGGGAACCAGCCCTCGACCGGAGAAACGTCGAGCACCACCGATTCGGCGTCTCGCTCCCCGCCACCGTCGGCGGCTGTCTGGGTGAGAACGATGGCAGCCGGCTCGGTCGGCGCGTCGTACATGGCACCGAAGACGAGAGCAGTGAAGGCGAGGAAGATGCCGGCTGACATGATGATGCGGTTTCGCACGTGGGAATTCCCGGAGAGCGTGGGGCGACGAGCGGGTGCTCGGTGTTCTTTGATCGGCCACCATTGTGGTCGGCAACCATTGTGCCTGATCGAACCCGTGTTTCGGAGATCGGGCCAACGAGCGGATGGTGTCGGCAACGGCGGGTGGTGGGCTGGTCACTCGACGAAGTTGGTGGGGGTACCTCGGCAGGACCGGCCCGGTCGGTAGCATCATGCTGTGCGCGCCCCCGGTCTCGATGAGCATGTTGGCCGAGTTCTCGGTCAGCGATACCGCCTGGTCGCTCCCATCGGGAGCGGCGGGTCGGCTCGTGTGTACCTTGCCGAGGACCTTTCATTGCACCGTCGAGTGGCGGTCAAACTGTTGCACGCAGGCCTTGCGGCTGATCCTCGGTTCGCCCGTCGGTTCGAGTCTGAAGCCCGCTCGTCGGCCCAGCTCAATCACCCGCACGTCCTCGCTGTCTACGACTGGTCCGACACCGATCCGGCCTATTTGGTGTCGGAGTTACTCGATGGTGGGAGCCTGCGATCGTTACTCGATGGGCCACATCCGCCACCGCGTGAGCCTGGGCAGGCGAATTCGTGCACGCTGAGTTCTTCGCAAGCCTTGATGGTCGGACTCCAGGCGGCGAAGGGACTCATCTACGCTCACGAACGGGGCTTCGTTCATCGAGACATCAAGCCGGCCAACCTGTTGTTCGACGCCCAGGGCCGCCTGCGGATCGCCGACTTCGGGATCGCCCGAGCCGTTGCCGAGGCGGCGTGGACCGAACCCGAGGGAGCGTTGATCGGCACGGCTCGCTATGCGGCGCCGGAGCAGGCGTCGACCGCCGCGGTCGATGGTCGCGCCGATGTCTACGGACTGGCGTTGAGCCTGGTGGAATCGGTCACGGGATTCGTGCCGCTCACCGCTCCCACCGCGCTGTCGACCATGTTGCTGCGCCAGGACGCGAACGTGGAAGTGTCCGACGAACTCGGCCCGCTCGCTCCGATCCTCGAGGCAGCGGGTCGGGCCGATCCGGCGGAACGCATCGACGCCACTGCGTTGGCGAAGGGTCTCTACCAAGCGGCGTCGTCGATGCCCCGACCCGGTCGTCTTCCGCTCGTGCCGATCGACGTCGAGGCAGTTCCAGTCGACGTCCGGCGATCGAACGAGGTGGAGGCCTCGATCGATGCCAATGGCGCCATCGTGCTCGGCGATCCGACCATCGACCTTCGCCCGGATCACCCTCGTGGGGCGTCATCCCCAGGGCCGAGCCAGCCGGTCGACGTCTCGACCATGGCCACCAGCGTGCACCAAGCCGTTCTGCCGGGTGCAGTCGAGGGCCGAAACGACACCGCCGAACTCTCGGCCGGCCCCGACCACCCCCACCTCGACCACCCCCACCTCGACCACTCCCACCTCGACCACTCCTACCGCGACCACGCCAGCTCTGACCACTCTGACCGTGCCGATCCAGACGGCGGAGAGAACGACGACGACGTCGTCGACACCGAAGACGTTCGGCGCCGTTGGCCGTTCGCGGTACTACTGGTGCTGCTGGTTGCCGCTGCGGGGCTCGTCTACCGGGGTGTGGATTTCGACCCGACCGAAATCACTGAGGTCTTTACGACGCCGACGCACCCCATGGGTACCTTCGTTGGCCAAGACATCGCTGATGTTCGTCGCGACATCGAACTGAACAACTGGTTGGTCGAAGTCGACGACACCATTCGTCAAGATGGCTCGGTGCCAGGCGAGGTCTTGAGCCAGACGCCTGAACCGGGGGTGGAATACGAAGAGGGCCTGATCGTTACGCTCGTCGTTTCCGCCGGGGTCGAGCTTCGCTTGGTCCCGACGCTCATCGGCCTCCAGCTGGCTGAGGCCGAGCAGTTGATCACCGACGTGAAGCTCGTCGTCGGAACGGTGTCCGAGGTCGACGATGAAACGATCCCGGTCGGCGAGGTCGTCGCCGCGTCGGTCGAGCCCGACGACGAGCTCGAGACCGGTTCCACCATCGATCTGACGATCAGCCGAGGGCCTGCGCCCCGAGCGATCCCACCAATCCAGGGGCTCGATGCCGCTGGCGCTCAGGCGGCGATCGAGTTGGTGCAGTTGGTGTTCGTCGGAAGTGAGGAAAGCTCTCGTGACGTGCCCGAGGGTGAGATCATCATGGTGACCCCGGCGGTTGGTACGACCGTCGAACGTGGCAGCGAAGTCAGTGTCGTGTTCTCGACCGGGCGGCCTTTCGTCGAGGTGCCAAACGTCGTCGGAAGTAGTGCGGCCGAAGCGGCCGACGCCCTCCAAGCGGCGGGCCTCTGGGTGCAAGACACCGAAGGTCCACCGAATTCCGAGGTGCTGGCAACCAACCCGCCGGCAGGCGACACGGTTCGAGAGGGCGCCGCCGTCATCATCTTCACCCGCTGAGCAGCGGGAGCGACTCCTCAGTCGGAACCGAACATCATGCCGCGGCGATCTTCCACACCGAACTCCGCCTCGTAGTCTTCGATCGAAGCCCTGATCACCTGGCGTGCGTGATCGGCGCCATACGTGCCGACCACTTCGATCCTGTTCTCGGTGGCACCGCTGATGTCCATCTTGTAGGTGCCGAAGTAGTGCACCATGCGGTTGACGACGGCGGCCGGCAAGTTCTTCAGGTCTTTGGCGTAGTCGAACACGGTGTCGCTGGCGAGGAGAGCGACGATCTTGTCGTCGGCCTCGCCGTCATCGAGCAGCTGAATGCCCCCGACCACTCGCGCCGAGAGCACGATGTCGGCCCGGTCGATCCTCTGCTGTGACAGCACGCAGATGTCGAGCGGGTCATGGTCGCCCTGCTCGGCCAGCGGAGTCAGCGCTGCCACTCGGTTCCCGCAGTAGGTGCGGGGAATGAAGCCGTAGAGCGTCGGCGGAAGGGCCGAACTGCCCTGGGGGCGATCAACGCGGAGGTAACCGGTTTGTTTGTCGATCTCGTATTTCACCGCGTCGAACGGCGTGATCTCGATGTAGGACTCGACGAAGTCAGGCGCTTGATCGCCGATGGGAAGGCCGTGCCACGGGTGGGCGCGGTAGCGGTTGAAGTTCATGGCCATGGAGAGTCCTTGCTGCCCGAGGTAAGGAGTGTGGAACCCCGTGTTGGGTGTTCCTATCGGTTGGTCAGTCGCGTGCTGTGAGCGCGTCGAGTCGCTCGTACATCTCGATCGCTTCGGCGCCGGGTTGAGCCGACTGGAGGACCATCAGTTTCATCACATCGCCCTCGACCAGGATCTTGCCGCTCAGGAACGATCGCATCACCGCCTGCGGATCACGGGTGACGAAGGCCGCTTTGGCTGTTGCGTAGTCAACGGTGACGGTGAGGTCGGGCGAGTCGATGTGGCCCTCGTCGATGATGATCTCGCCCTTCGTTGTGTCGATGTGGCCTTGCAGCGGCCCGTCATGATGGGGTGAGTCGGTGATGATCGTGTTGAGGCGAACGGCCGCCGGTGGCTCGGGGATTCGACCCTCGTATTCGGCCCGGAGCGCACGCGCCGCCTCGACCCACTCGTGTGACAGGAATGGGTAGGTGGGGCTCGACACAGCGTTTGCTCCTCGGTGGCACGACGATCAGACCGATGATCAGTTGGTGGACCGCTCGATCGGGCCCTCCACGTCGTCGAGGCTATCTCACATGGGACGCCACAGATCGGTAGGGCCAGATAGGTTGAACCGGTGTCTGCCCCCCTGACCAGAGAAGATGTGGCAGAGGTCGCTCGGCTCGCAATGCTTGCGATTCCCGAAGACGAGCTCGCTACCTACACCGAGCAACTGGCCGCCATCCTCGAACACGCCAACGACGTCGAAGCGCTCGACATCGACGACGTCGAGCCAACGCACCATCCCTACCCGTTGGCCAACGTGTTCAGAGACGATGTGGTCGAAGCGTTCGATGGTCGAGCCGAGGTACTCGCGAACGCTCCCGCCGAAGAGGGCGGCATGTTTCGAGTTCCGCCAGCACTGGGAGAAGAGCCATGACCGTACGTGGTGACACTGCGCTCGAACTGGGGGCCGCGATCGCATCGGGTGGGACCACCTCGGTTGCTGCGGTCACCGAGTACCTGGCCGCCATCGACGCTCGAGAGGCCGATATCCATGCCTTCAACCTGGTGCACGCCGAGCGTGCGCTCGAGTCGGCAGCGATGGTCGACCGACGGCTGGCCGCCGGTGAAAAGCTCGGTCCTCTGGCCGGGGTTCCCATTGCACTCAAAGACAACATGTGCACCCGTGGGATCCCCACCACCTGTTCGTCGAAGATTCTCAAAGGTTGGGAGCCGCCATACGACGCAACGGTGGTGGAACGCCTGACCGCTGCTGGGGTGGTCAGCGTCGGCAAGACCAACCTCGACGAATTCGCCATGGGGTCCTCCACCGAGAACTCCGCCTTCGGCCCGACCCGCAACCCGCATGACCTGTCACGGGTGCCCGGTGGCTCCTCCGGTGGTTCTGCCGCCGTGGTCGCTGCCGGCTTCGCCCCGCTGGCATTGGGTTCCGACACCGGTGGCTCGATCCGCCAACCAGCGGCATTGTGTGGTGTCGTCGGCCTGAAACCAACCTATGGATCGGTGAGTCGCTACGGCCTCATCGCCTTCGCCAGTTCACTCGACCAGATCGGACCGTTCAGCAACGATGTCGCCGATTCGGCCGCGTTGTTCGACCTCATTGCCGGTCATGACCCTCGTGACTCCACGTCGATACCGAAACCGCATGTTCCCTGCCTTCCAGCGATTGGTCGGGGCGTGGAGGGAATGCGGGTCGGACTGATCAAGGAACTGATGGGTGACGGAGAGATCGAGGGCTTCCAGCCCGAGGTGATTGCCCAGACCAAGGCCGCAGCGGCCGCGCTCGAAGCAGCGGGTGCCATCATCGAAGAAGTGTCGGTTCCGTCGGTGGTCTACGGCCTCTCGGCGTACTACCTGATTGCTCCGGCCGAAGCCTCGTCGAACCTCGCCCGATACGACGGCGTTCGCTACGGACAGCGGGTCGAGGGGCCGAGCACCGCAGCCATGCACACTGCCAGCCGCACTGCGGGCTTCGGTCCCGAGGTGAAGCGGCGCATCATGCTCGGCACCTATGCACTGTCGGCTGGCTACTACGACGCCGTCTACGGCAAGGCCATGCGCGTGCGCACGCTCATCATCGACGACTTCGCTCGGGCCTATGAAAAGGTCGACCTGTTGCTCTCGCCGACCTCGCCATGTGTCGCCTTCCCCATTGGCGACGTCGCCGACCCGCTCACCATGTATCTCAACGATGTCTGCACCATTCCGTCGAACCTCGCCGGGCATCCGGCCATCTCGGTGCCCTTCGGTACCGGTGAAGCGGACCTGCCGGTCGGTGTGCAGCTACTTGGGCCGCTGCTGAGCGAACCGACGATGTTCGCCGCCGCTGCGGTGCTCGAAGCGGCAGCACCCTCAACGAAGTCAGCCGAGGTACGAGCATGAGTATCAACCCGGTATCGGCCACCACGCTGTCGGCGTACACGGTCCAGAGCAGCGTCGAGCGAGAGCCGTCCGCCCTCGGTGATGCCTGGGAGATGGTGATCGGGCTCGAGGTCCACGTCGAACTCGACACCGTGACCAAGATGTTCTCGCCCGCTCGAAACGAGTTCGGTGCGGTGCCCAACACCAACATCCACCCGGTCTGCCTCGGCCTTCCCGGCACTCTGCCCGTCGTCAACGCCAAAGCGGTCGAGCTCTCGATCAAGCTCGGGCTGGCGCTCAACTGCACGGTGCAGCGTTGCGTGTTTGCCAGGAAGAACTACTTCTACCCCGACATGCCAAAGGACTATCAGATCTCCCAGTACGACCAGCCCCTCAACGCCGAGGGCTGGCTCGAATTGCCGAGCGGTCACCGGGTCGGCATCGAGCGGGCCCACATGGAGGAAGACACCGGCAAGTCGACCCACGTTGGCACCTCCGGTCGTATCCATGACGCCGGGTACAGCCTGGTCGACTACAACCGGGCCGGCGTGCCCCTTCTCGAGATCGTTTCGCGCCCTGATGTGCGCGGCCCCGAGGAGGCCAAGGCCTTCGTCGAGGAGCTGCGTTCGATCATCGTTGCCGTCGGTGCTTCCGACGGAAAGATGGAGGAAGGCTCGCTGCGCGTCGACGCCAACGTTTCGGTGCGACCCGCAGGCTCTGATGAGCTGCGCACTCGCTGTGAGATCAAGAACGTGAACTCGCTGCGATCGCTCGGCCGGGCCATTGCCTATGAGGCGCAGCGTCACGTCAGCCTCTACGAGTCGGGTGAGGCTCCCCGCCAAGAGACCCGACACTGGGACGAGGAAGGTGGCCGCACCGTTGCCGGTCGGGCCAAGGAGGACTCCGATGACTACCGCTATTTCGCCGACCCCGACCTCGTCGTCGTCGATCCATCGCCGCAGTACATCGAAGAACTCCGGGCCTCGTTGCCGGTGTTGCCGCGTGAGCGTCGGCTTCGTTTGATCGAGCGGGGCGCCGACAGCGAGGCTGCGGCCATCGCCGTTGGGCGAGATCTCGACACGCTGGCGCTCGCCGCCAACGACGCCGGCGGCGACATGGGTCGGATCATGACCCACGTGCAGAACAACCTGGCGGTCGACGGTGCTGCCTCGCTCGATCCCGCGAAATTTGCCGACCTGGTGACCTTGGAGGTCGGGGGAGCGCTTACTGCCACCCAGGCCAAACAGGTACTGGCCGACATGGTCGACACCGGCCGCGCCCCGGCCGATATCGCAGCCGAGAAGGGTTTCGAAGCGATGGAATCGGGCGAGCTCGAAGCGGTGCTCGACGCCATCATCGCTGCGAGTCCGGCCGAGTGGGCGCGATTCGTCGAGGCTGACGCCGCCGGACGAGGCAAGCTCCAGGGCTTCTTCGTTGGGCAGGTGATGAAGGCGACCAAAGGCCAGGCTGATGGCAAAGTGGTCAATCAGCTACTTGGCCAAAAGGCGGCGGCCAAACGATGAAAGGCCGGCTTCTCCGGATGTAGCAATACGGCCTATTCTCCTGCTGATCAGTGCAGCGGCTACTCTCAGTGGCCATTCGAACGGTTGATGAGGATGAAGGAGGGCAGGTCTGTGGAGTTCCGAGTACTCGGTCTGACAGTCGAGGCCCGACCCGAGGCGTCCTCCTCGGCACTGCTCGATCTGGGTGGGATCAAACAGCAGCGTGTGCTCGCCGCGCTGCTCCTCGCCAAGGGGGCCGTTGTTTCCAACGATCGGCTGATCGACACGGTCTGGGGCGACCGTCCGCCGACGAAACCAAACGTCACCCTGCGCTCCTACATCAGCCATCTTCGTCGAGTGCTCGAACCCGGGCGAAATGCCGGCGAACGAGCTCGCCGTATCGTCACTCGAGCGCCTGGCTATGCAATCGAAATCGAGCCCCACGAGCTCGACGCATGGCAGTTCGAGCTTGCCGTTGCATCGGCAAACACTGCACTTGCCGACGGTGATCATGCCCGTGCCGTCTCGCTTGCTGAGGGCGGCCTCGCCTGCTGGACGACAAACGATCTGCGTGGCGGGGTGCTCGAGCCCTTCGACAACGACGTCCATCGCCTCGATGATCTGCGCCGGCTCGGTCGTCGAGTCGCCCACGAAGGCCTTCTGGCCATGGGTCGCCACGATGAGGCAGTGTCGTCGCTCGATGCCACACTTCGTCTCGACCCGTTCGACGAGGCAGTGCGAGCCCAGTTCATGCTTGCCCTCTATCGATCGGGCCGACAGGCCGATGCGCTCAGTGTCTTTCGGGCAGGACGTGAGCTCCTGCTCGAGGAACTCGGCCTCGATGCCTCCCCCGAGCTTCGTGAGCTGGAGCACCGCATCCTTCGCAACGACCCGGCGTTGGATTGGCGCCAGATCGCCGGTCGTCTCATCGATGATGGCCGTGTCGATGATGGCCGTGTCGATGATGGCCGTGTCGATGATGGCCGTGTCGACGATGGCCGTGTCGACGGGGCCGGCGCGCGGCGGGATGCACCAACCCCTCCCGGTCGGGAACGAGAGGCCGCCGAGCTGATCCAACTGATCGAGCAGGCGGTGGCTCGAAACGGTGGTGGTGTGGCGATCGTGACCGGCGAGCCCGGTATCGGGAAGTCGACCGTGCTGCGTCACAGCCTCGACGCTGCGTCGGCGCGAGGTATGGTCTGCTCGGTTGGTCGATGCCACGATGGTTCGAGCGACAGCACACTGTTTCCGTGGATCGCCGCCTGGCGACCGTTGATCGAACGACTCTCCGACACCGAACTCGAGGTGGTCGTAGGGCGCTCGGCGCACTGGCTCTCGCAGATCCTGCCCGAGATCGGAGCGCGCCTGGGAGTCGAAGCATCCAATTCGACTGACCTTTTCTCGCTCTTCGATGCCATCGTTCGAACCCTTCGCGAGGGGTCGCAGCTCGAACCTGTGTGCATCGTCCTCGAGGATCTGCACTGGGCTGATGAGAACTCGCTTCGCTTGCTTGCAGTCATGGCCGATCAACTCGTCGACAGTCGGATGCTGATTCTGGCGAGCTGGCGCGACACCGAGGTGGTGTCGGCCGAGGTCAGCACACTGCTCGATGATCTGTCGTCGAAGTCGTTGGTGCAATTTCGCCTGAATGGTCTCGAGCCCGATGCCATCGCGCAGATCGTCGACCTCGACCACTCCGACCACTCCGACCACTCCGACCTCGACCACTCCGACCTCGACCTCGACCATCTGGCGGCGCGGACCGGCGGGAATCCCCTTTTCATCAATGAACTCCTGCGGTCTCGGCAACTCACTGGCCAGCTTGCGACGTCCCACACGGTTCGTGCCGCCATCAACAGCAGACTTCATCGCCTTCCAGAGGGAACCACGTCGTCGCTTGCCGTCGGGGCCCTCTGCCTCGATGGCTTCAGTGAGCGACTGCTGGCCGATGTGCTCGATCTCGACCCAGACGAGGTCCTCGACCAGCTCGAGGCGGCGCTCGCCGCGAGGATGATCGAGGAGGATCCCGATCATGCCAACGGCTTTCGGTTCAGCCACGACCTCTTCGCCGAAACACTGACCGACCGATTGTCGGGTCCGCGACGAGCGCGGCTGCACACCAGGATCGGGCTTTCCCTCGAGCGCGGCAACGCAAGTGTCGGCCAATTGGCTCACCACTTCCTTCAGGGTGCTGGTGATGAAGCTGCACTGAAGGGCGCCGAGTATGCCCATCGCGCCGCCTTGGCTGCGCTCGGACTGTTCGACTACGACGGAGCGTTGCGGTTGCTCGAGGCTGGTCTGAAGGCGGTCGAATCACTCGATGATGACCCGCTCCTCGCCGATCTGCTACTGGAATGGATCACGGTCAAGAAACACACCGCACCCCCTCCTGAGGTACACGAGGTTGCGCGACGAGCGTTCGCCGTCGCTCGTCGCGCCGGTGACCCACACCGAATGGCCAAGGTCGTCGTCGCGTTCGAGGGATCCTCGGGCGTCACGAGCAGCGATGCCGACCCAACATGGCTTGGCTACTGGTGCCCGCCAGGTGTCATCATTCCGATGATCGAGGAGTGCCTCGAGAAGCTTCCGGCGGATGATCCCCTTGTTCCGGTGCTGTGGACGTGTCTTGGCTATCAGTACTTCGGTGAGTACGACGACATCGTCGCTGTCGACCAGGCGTTCACCAAGGCAGTCGAAGCGGCTCGACGCGAGAGCTACCCGCCCAGCATTTCGTTGGCACTGCACAACCGTCACAACGCCTTGCAACGGGTGCTCGGGGTCGAGGAACGAGCAGTGTTGCTCGATGAGGCAATCGCTCTCGCCGATGGTGAGCGCCACCCGTTGCAGACCGTGGCGGTCCATCGGGCCCGGGCCGGTCTGGCCCTTGATCGTCGAGACCTCGCAGGCGCGAAACGCGAACTCTCGTCGGCTCGTCGCCTCGCAGAAGAAATCGACCGGGCATCCGCCATCATGAATGCCGATGTCGGTGAGGTGGCGCTCCTGCTTTTCCAAGGCCACCTCGACGAGGTCGAGCAGCGCATCGATGATGCCTTCGTACGATACGAGCGCTTCGGCGACGTGATGCTGGATCAGTTCGGACTCCAGCTTTCGTCGTTGTGGCGTGAGAGAAATCGGCATGTCGAAATCCTCGACCTGCTCGATTACAAGATCGATGGCTACCCCGGGCCGGCCTTCTCGGCCCCGAAGGCGGTCATGTTGACGGAGCTGAACCGCTTCGACGAAGCAGCTGAGATCGTCAATGGATTCTCGCTGGCCGAGCAGACGAGCGGCGGGGAGCCGATTCTCCAGTTCCTCACTCAGAGTTTCTTCGCCGAGGCCGCAGCCAACCTGGATGACAAGCAGCTCGCCGAGCGAATGTTGCCGAGCATGGTCGCAGCCCAGGGTCGGATCATCTCGGTCTATGACGGGATCCTCCTGCTCGGATCGGGATCCTTGTTCGCCGCGCGGTTGCACCTGGTGCTTGGCCATCTCGATGACGCCGAGCGGCTCTTCGACGATGCCGATCATCATCATCGTGCGCTCGATGCCCACCCTGCCCAGGTGCGAGTGTCGTTGGGCCGTGCTGATCTGGCCGTTCGTCGTGGCGATCGGTTCGCAGTCGAGAAGGCCCTGGGCCAGGCTGACCGCTGGACCCAGCGATCGAATCAACGGTGGCTGCTCGATCGCTGGATGGCCGCCAATCCCGATTGGGTTTGAGAGGGCGCAGCTGCGTTGCGACCGTTCTTCGGTGACGGATTCGGCGGTTCAACGATTTCTCAACACCGGCACGACATGATGATGACGCAGCTCCGAGGCGCTTGAGGGAGCGACGAGGATGCTGCAAAGACGCTGCGAGAACCATGTTCGACGATCACTTGAAGTGAGGGAGGTCGTCGAATCTGGTTCTTGGCATGTTTGGGCCCGGCCCCGATTGGCCTAGCGTTGGCCGGGCGCGGTGAAGGCTTCTCTTCGAGCAAGCCGGTCTTCCCCCAATGATGTCTTCGTTTTGGGGATGTGACATGGAACTGACCTCTCGTCGACTGGCGTCGATGGCCACGATCATGGTGGGAATCGCTGCCGTGTTGTTGATGGTGCCTCGGAACGAGCCGCTGTCACCAGCGCCGGCTCCGGCACCGGTGGAACCCTTCAGGCCTGCGACGACGAGTACCGCCAGCACGATCAGCACCTCCTCGACCGTTGAGGGGCCCGACGTTGGGTTGTGTGATCTGCTGCTCTTCGCGGCGCAGGCCGACCCGGTGCTCCAGTACGCGGCGGGTCGATCGGCAGATGACATCGATGCGGTGGCGGCGGTGCAGCGTGATGTGCTGTTGGCGGCGGCCAATCTCGTCGAAGCGGGGCCCGAAACCGACGCGTTGATCGGCTTGGCCGACGTCTTCATCGACCCCGCCAGCTCGACGGCCCCCGCCAGATCGATTGGTCCAGGCCGATGGACCGAGGAGCAATGGTCGGATGCACTCGTCGCCCGTGCCGATGGCTCGGTGCTCTCCGTGCTCGCTGACCTCGAATCGCAGTGCTGAAGGCCCGATCAGATCGTGGTGTGGAGCCAGCGCTCGCTGTGCCACCGCAAGTGGAGGGCGACGGCTCGAACGGCCATGAAGGCGCAGAGCGCTCCCCACAGCCAGAGCAGTCCGAGGCCTGCGCCACTCACCGCGAGCGCGAGTCCGAGGAAGATGGCGCCGGCAACGACCATCGACCGGGCCAGGTAGCCAAGGTCGCCGGCGCCGATCATCACGCCGTCGAGCGCGAACACGTGACCATTGAGCGGTTGCTGGAGTCCGACCACGATGAGCAGGCTGGCGACGAGCCCGGTGACCGCGGGGTCCTCGGAGAAGATG
>JBBQUN010000139.1:0-12014 GCA_038212405.1 Acidimicrobiales bacterium
CTCGAGCGCACCAGCGAGGCGCTGCGTTCGTTCGGGTTCGAGCCTCGCCGTCGCCGGGCGATCCCCAAGAGCGACCCGCCACGATCGCAAGTCTTTTGGTGGGCTGGTGAGGTGATCATCGAACTCGTCGGACCCGACCTCGCTTCGGGCAACGAACCTGCGACTCTCTGGGGTCTTGCGCTGACGACACCCGATCTCGACGCTGCTGCCGAACTCCTCGGCGACGCGATGACCCTGCCCCGAGATGCGGTGCAGAAGGGTCGTCGGATTGCCAGTCTCCGCGGCAAGACCCTCGATCTCTCGGTGCCGATCGCCTTCATGTCACCACACGTCTGACCATGCTCGACCACGTCTTCACTGATGCAATCGGCGCTCTTCGCGATGCGCTCGAAGCCGCTCGTCTCGAACGCCAGGCGCTCGAAGAGCGATTCCACACCGATGCTCTGCGAGGCGACATCACCTGGGAAACCTCCTATGCGCTGCCCGGTGAAGGGACGCCGCCACGGATTCAGGCGGATCTGACACTCGAGTGGCCGACCTGGTCGCAGACGGCGTACCGAACCTGGTTTCTCGATGAATCGTTCGCTGAAGGTCCGATCATCGAGATCGAGATCGTCTACCGGATCCAGCAACTCGATGCGCCAGCCTCGCCCGCTGCAGTCATGGCGACGCTCCCCCTGTTGGGGCCTTCGCTGGGCGACGACGCCCTCGAGGCCAGCGGACCGACACTCGAGACCGTCTACACCCCCGACCTCGAGGTGGCCTCCCATTCGATCGAAGTCAGCTACCAGGGTTCCTATGAGCTGGATGAAGCAACGCTCGAAGATGGCTCGTCGCTCGACACCAAATTTGCGGCCATCGGCGGCTGGGTGGCGAGCACCCTGACCCGACTCGGCGATCTTTCTCTGGTGTTTCGACCACCCGAATCGAACTGAGCAATGCCGTGGCGGCGGAACGATGTGGCTGCCATCTTGCCGAACACCATCTTGCCGAACACCATCTTGCCGAACACCATGTTCTCGGCGTAGACAGTGCCCATGGCCGAACCTGTGATCTTGATCGATGTGAGCGACCGTGTCGCCACGATCACCCTCAATCGACCCGAGGCGAGAAACGCCCTGAACAGCGAACTCCGGCGTGCGCTTCCCCAGGCCATCGCCGATCTCGACACCAACCCCGAGGTCGAGGTCCTCATTCTCACCGGCAATGGCCCCGCGTTCTGTGCCGGACTCGACCTCAAAGAACTGGGGAGTGGCGAGCAAGAGCCGGGGACGTCACCCAATCGTGCCCCCTCCAATTCGGGTCGCCACGTCGACTACACGATGGATCGTGGACCGTTCCCTGTCCGATCGAAGCCGATGATCGGTGCCATCAATGGTGCGGCGATCACCGGCGGGTTCGAGCTGGCGCTGAACTGTGATTTCCTGGTCGCCTCACCTCGTGCCATCTTCGCCGACACTCATGCTCGTGTTGGCGTGATGCCCGGGTGGGGGTTGGCGGTGCTCCTGCCGGCGGTCGTCGGTTTTCGGCGTGCCCGCGAGCTCTCACTCACCGGCAACTTCTTGGCTGCCGACGAGGCTCATCGACTGGGGCTCGTCAACCACTTGGTCCCCCACGACGAGCTGCTGGCGAAGGCTCGCAGCCTGGCGAGCGACATCGCAGGCAATCAAGCCGACGGCGTGCGGCAGATGCTGGCAACCTATGAGGCGATCGAGCGGGCACAGCTGGATCGGGGCTGGCTCATCGAAGCCGAGGAGGGCAAACGATTTCGCGACCACGCCGGCTTCGATCCGGCAGAGGTGGAGCGACGACGCCGTGCGATCGTCGAACGCGGACGGGGCCAGCTCGACGCCGGAGCGTGACATCCAACGAATACCCTGGTCGCAGCGCTACGCCATCCTTGGGCAATCGTCTGTCACCCACGACGCAGCCAACGATGCACGGTAGGGTGACGCTGTGCGTGTAGATGCTGGCGCAAGCCTCGAGGGAACAGAACAAGGCCTCGCCATTCGGCGTGGACTCCTGCTGCCCGCCGCATCGCCGGCAACCGTGATCATCGGCGCCGGCGACGCGACGCTTGCTCGAACGGTCGAGCGAGCCGCTGCACATCACGTGAATGCGATTGACTTGCGAGGCGACAAGATCCGCCTGGCAGTCGACAACGGGCTCGATTTCCTCGAACGAGTGCTCGATGTCATCCCCGCAAGTCGACGGCGCGAGGTGCGGCTTGCCTTCGCTGCTCCTGACACCACGACCGAGCGCCTGATCAACCTCGCAATCAACGCAAGCGACCTCGACGACTTCGCCAATCGACTCGAACGGGCGTATCTGCTCGAGCATCCACCTCGTTACGAGGTCCGGTATCAGCCGGTCATCGCCCTGCGCGATCGCACGACGATTGGCTATGAAAGCCTCCTTCGAGCCACTGCCGGTGGCAGCATCATCGACGCTGAAGAACTGATCGCTCGTGCTGGCCGAGGCAAGTGGACGGCCGAACTCGACGCACTGGGGCGCACGCTTGCGCTCAAGGGAATCGGCCCCTGGCTGGGTGAGGGCCTGCTCTTTCTCAACGTGATGGCGCCGAACGGCCGCTTCGACGAGCAGGCCGTGCATGCCACCATCGACGCCGCTGAATCTCTCGGAGTCGACCCCGACCAGCTCGTCCTCGAAGCGGTCGAGCGCAACCGCTACACCGATCTGCACGATGCTGCCGCTCAGATCGAGTCCTTCCGTCGTCGCGGTGTTCGCATCGCGGTCGACGACGTCGGCGACGGCTACGCGGGTCTTCGGGTGCTCAGCGCGTTCTCCCCCGACATCATCAAGATCGCCGGCCATCTCATCGCCGATCTCGCCCCGCCCAACAGCGACAACAACCTTCGAGGCCTGCGCTCAGTCATCCCTGGAGCCCCGAGTGCTGTCTCGCCAGCAACACCCAAGCAGGTGCGCATTGCCAAGGCCGAGGCCAACATGGCCGAGTCGATCGTCGGCACCCTTGTCGAACTCGCTCACAAGTCTGGAGCCTGGGTGGTTGCCGAAAACATCGAAACCGAGCGTCAGTTCGTTCGACTCTCGCAGCTCAACGTCGATTGGGGCCAGGGCCTCTTCCTTGGACCGCCGGCGCACCGCTGATCCACTGCGCTGATCGACCGCGCTGATCCACCGCTGCGCTGCTCGACCACGCTGATCCACCGCAGCGCTGCTCGGACGGTCTGCTCACACGGCTTACGTCGAGGCCATCGAGGCCGATAGTCACCACAGGCGCCTGGTCACCGTGGCTGCGCTGATGAGTGGTGTCCATGCGCTATCGACCTTCGAATCAGCAAACAACGAAGCATTGGCCGGCACCAAGGCGCCTGCCTCTTTGCTCGGTGCTGAGCGCAGCCGCCCTCGCCGCCGGCATGGTCGCCGTCGTCTCCACATCGGTCTCGGCGACGGCGCAGACATGCCCAGGTACGGGGAGCCCGATGACTCGCATCGGCGACTCCGTCTTCGACGACGCGAACAACAACGCCATCTTCGACGCCGACGAGTCAGGACTCGATGGCCTCGTCGTCGAGCTGTGGCTCGATGCCGACGACGATGGCACGTTCGAACCGAATGGCGACGACGGTCTTGCGGCCACCTGCTCCGTCTCGACTTCTGGTGGCGGCCATTTCTGGTTCTACGACGTCGACCCAGATCAGTATTTCATTGCCGTTCCTCTGGCCCCTGTCGGGTACGAGTCATCAACGGGCTCCGAACGCACCGTCGCTGTCGACAACGTCGATGATGGCGATCCACTCGGCGCCTATGCCTCGGTCACCGCTCTCCTCGACCTCACGATTGGGCTCCCAACGGCAGAACTGGCGAACGACGCCAGCAACGCAGAAGCGGCTGCGGAAACAGCGACCGCTCCCGCCACGTTTGCCGATGACGACTCCGACCTGACGATCGACTTCGGGTTCGCACCAGTACCGTGCCTCGGTATCGGCAATCGGGTCTGGCTCGATGCTGATGGCGACGGCACCCACGATGCCGACGAGGTCGGCATCGACGGGGTCACGGTCCAGCTCTTTGCCGCTGATATCGCTGGCGACCCGGCCGGTGTGGTAGTCGAGGCAACGATCACCTCCGACGGCGGGTACTACCTGCTGGATTGTCATCTCGAAGGCAGTTACGTCGCAGTGATTCCTGCGGTCGACTTCGCCACCGGGGGGGTGCTTCATGGCACGGGTTCGACTGCTGATGGGAGTGCCGGTACCGACCGTCGAGACGCCGGCCTCGATCCGTTCGCCGCTGGTGACCAGGTCGTGAGCCGAGTGGTCACCTTGGTGCGCAATGGTCAGCCCCTCGCGGAGCAAGACAAGCCAATGACCACGGCGTGGGGTTTCGACACTCCGAGTGACGCCGCAAACAACACGACGATCGACTTCGGGTTCGTCCCCCTTTCGCCGCTCGATCCTGCGGCTTCATCGATCGGCGACTTCGTCTGGGTCGACACTGACCGTGACGGGGTACAGGATCCGAGCGAGGCGCCCGTGGTCGGCGTCACGCTTCTCCTCTTCGACAGCGGTGGCAACCAGATCACTTTCACGGTCACCGACAACGGGGGCCGCTACGCCTTCAGCGGTCTCACCGCTGGTGAGTACTCGGTGTGCTACCTCGCATCGACCCTGCCACCCGGTCTGGTCGCAACAACCAACGGTTCGGGCGTCAGCGACGACCTCGACTCCGATTTCGATGCAACGACCTGCTCGGCACCGGTGACGCTCGGGGCTTCGATGCAATTGGCCGCACTCGACCTGGGCTTGGCGACGTCATCGGTAGACCTCGCAATCACCAAGGCTGGAACGTGGGCGTCGAGCAGCGACACCATCAACTGGTCGATTGCGGTTCGAAACCTGGGGGCTCAGGCCGATCCGGGATCGATCATCGTGACTGACATCTTGCCAGCCGGACTCGGCACACCAACGATCGGCACTCCGAGTGGCATGAGCTGCAATTACGACACCGCTACTCGTGCCATCACCTGCACGTCGGTTGCGGCGTTGCCAGCTGGGGCCGCGTTGGCGATCAACGTGACGACACCTCGTACCAATGATGACCTGTGCTCGGTGTCGAACACCGCAACCGTCCGAGGCGCTGCGGTCGATGCTACGACCGCCAACAACGTGGCAACCGCAACGGTGCCAACGGGCTGCTCCGCTGGCGCCTCGTCGACGCTCCCTGTCACCGGCGGCACCGTCCTCCTGATTTCCCTCGCCGCCATCCTGACGATCTCGGGCTACCAATTCCTCCGCCTCAGCGACCACCACTCTGCCCGAGGTGAGGAAGCCCGCCAGGGCTGACCAACGACAGTGGCCGGTGACGAACGACAGTGGCTGGTGACGAACGACAGGTGACGAACGACAGTGGCCGGTGGGGACGGGGCGACGCGTCCCCACCAGCGCGAGTCAGACCGTAGCGCGCAGAAGTCGGCGAGACGAGGCGAGATCCAAAAACCCGAAAGACATTCGAACGCCACTCTGAGTGGCATCAACGCGTCGCGACAGGGTGGTGTCAATCGAGTCCGGCGAGCTCGCGCAGTGACACCGAAGGTCGAGGCCCGACGTGTGAGATCACCTCGGCTGCAGCCAACGAACCGAGCTCACCAGCACGCTCGAGTCCGAGGCCGTGGGCGAGGCCGAACAGGACGCCGGCCGCGTATTGATCGCCGGCGCCAGTGGTGTCGATGACGGGAGCGATCTCGGCCGCTTCGATTTCGACGACCTCATCAGCGGTGACGAGCATCGACCCGCCCTTACCCAGGGTGATGCAGGCCAACTCCACATCGGCCCTGGCCGCTTCGACTCCTGCCCGCAGATCGGTGGTTTCATACATGACGGCCAGCTCATTGCGATTGGCGAAGAGGATGTCGACATCGGACTTCACCAGCTCGCGGAACTCTTGATGATGACGTTCGACACAGAACGTGTCCGACAGTGTCAGTGCGGTCCGACGACCCGCGCCATGCGCGAGCTTGAGCGCCTTACGAATGGCGGCTTTGGCCGAGGCGACGTCCCACAGGTAGCCCTCACAGAACAGCAGCGAGCCCGAGGTGGCGGTGAGGTCAGTGACGTCGTCAGGTTGGAGCAACGACGAAATTCCGAGGTAGGTGTTCATGGTGCGCTGGGCGTCAGGAGTGACGAGGATCAGGCAGCGAGCGGTTGCCGGTCCGGTCGTTGCCGCGGGAACGTCGAACAGCACTCCCTCGGCTCGCATGTCGTGGGCGAACACCTTGCCGAGCTGATCATCGGCCACCTTGCCGATATACGCCGCGGTGCCACCGAAACTGGCAACACCGGCCATGGTGTTGGCCGCTGACCCGCCCGACGCCTCGATCCCTGGTCCCATCATGGCGTAGAGCTCGTTGGCTCGATCGTCGTCAATGAGCGTCATCGATCCTTTCACCAGGCCCTGGCCGCTGATGAAGGCGTCATCGGCGTGGCTGATGACATCGACGATGGCATTGCCGACGCCAACGACGTCGACACTGGGGCTCGAGAGGGATTCGCTCATCAGGACTCGCTTCGTTGCGGCGCGGAAGCCCCGAACCGTAGTCGCCTGGCCGCCCCGGCTCACCACTTTCGTCGTGAGTCAAGTTCAATGCCGCGTCGGCAGATGAGCCCCCTTCCTCCCCCGAGCCAGCGGTAGCCTTGCCAACGATGTCGAACGCTGCTGATACGAACGATCACCGTCTACCTGCGGGAGCCTCCCCCCGCCACTACACGATTCGGTTGGAGCCGAACTTGGCTGATGCCACCTTCACGGGGTTGGTGATCGTGACGGTCGATGTCGAAACGCCGAGCGACACGCTCACGATGAACGCGAACGAACTCGATATTCGAGCGGTACGCGTTCTCGGTGACGCAACGACCGAGGCGGCCTTCTCGCTCGACAGCAATGCCGAGCGTCTGGCCATCGACGGGCCTTTCGCTGCTGGAGAGCATCGCATCGAGATCGAATTCAGCGGCATTCTGAACGATCAGCTCGTCGGCTTCTACCTGAGCCGCTTCGTCGATGCCGATGGCAACGACCAGCGCCTGGCCACCACCCAGTTCGAGGCAACGCACGCCCGGCAGGCCTTTCCATGTTGGGATGAGCCTGCTCACAAGGCCGTCTTCGAGATCGAGATCGTTGCCGACGCTGGACACGAAGTCGTTGCCAACACTCGAGAGGTCGCGGCCGAGCTACTCGAGACCGGACGCGTCCTGCACCGATTCGCACCGACGATCACGATGTCGACCTATCTCGTTGCTTTTGTCATCGGCCCGCTCGAATTCTCCGAGACCGTCGATGTCGACGGCGTTCCGTTGCGCGTCGTGCACGTACCGGGCAAGGGCGAGTTGACACCGTTCGCCTTGGAGTCGGGCGAGTTCGCTCTCCGCTACTTCTCTGACTACTTCGGACTCCCCTACCCGGGCGACAAATGTGATCTGGTTGCCATCCCCGACTTCGCCTTCGGCGCCATGGAGAACCTTGGCTGCATCACCTTCCGCGAGACGCTGCTGCTGATCGACCCCGAGAAGTCGACCCAGCCCGAGCTTCAGCGGGCGGCCGACGTGATTCATCACGAACTCGCCCACATGTGGTTCGGCGACTTGGTCACCATGAAGTGGTGGAACGGTTTGTGGCTGAACGAGGCGTTTGCGACCTTCATGGAAATGCGATGCACCGACGCGTTTCGGCCAGCCTGGCAACGTTGGGTCGACTTCGGATTGTCTCGATCAGCAGCGTTCGACACCGATGCGCTGGCGTCGACTCGGCCAATCGAGTTCGAGGTCAACAGCCCGGCCGATGCCGAAGGCATGTTCGACATCTTGACGTACGAGAAGGGTGCTGCGGTCGTCCGCATGCTCGAGCAGCACCTGGGGGAGGACCGTTTCCGTGCTGGCATCCGCCGCTACATGCAAGAGCATCAGTACGGCAACGCTGAAACCACCGACCTGTGGGATGCCATCGAGGCCGAATCGGGCGAGCCGGTCCGGCGTATCATGGACAGCTGGATCTTCCAGGGCGGATTCCCGCTCGTTTCGGTGACGCTGTCGACCGATCGGCGCCAAGCGATCTTCAGCCAGGATCGCTTCGGTTACGAGGGTGGCGACGATGCGCCAGAGCAGGAATGGGCGATTCCTTTCCGCTATCGCTGGAAGCCAGTCGGTGGCGTGCCCGTCACCGAACGGGTGCTGATCGAATCAGGATCGGTCACCGTTGATCTGGCGGCCGAGGCGGAGTGGGTCATCGGCAATGCCGAGGGGGCCAGTTTCGTGCGAACGGCCTATGCCTCCGACGCCACCGAAGCGCTCGCCGAGTTCGCCCAAGAAATGATGCTGCCGGTCGAGCGATACGCACTCATCGACGATGCCTGGGCCACGGTGCTTGCCGGCCAGCTCTCGGCGAGCCAGTTCCTGTCCGTACTCGAACTCATGACCGCTGAATCTGACCGTTCCGTGTGGCAGCGGATCATCAGCGGCTTCGCCTCGATCGATCGGCTCGTCGACGGCGATGCCGGCGAACTCTTTGCCGAGAACGTCCACGACGCGATTGGGCCCGCCCTCGCCGGTCTCGGGCTCACGCCGCTACCGGCCGATACTGATCGCGAAAAGCAGCTGCGGGCCGATCTGATCCGAGCGATGGGAACTCTCGCCCGCGACCTCGAGATACAGGAAGAAGCCAAACGCACCATGTCGGTGCTCAAACGAGATCCCGACCTCGTCGACACCGCCATCGCCGCCGCAGCGGTCGACATCGTTGCCAGCATCGGCGACGAGGTTGACTTCGCCGACTTCCGCACGGCGATGGCCAAGGCCACGAACCCACAGGAAGAGGTGCGCTACCTCTACGCGCTCGCCGACTTCCCCGACGGCGATCTGCTTGCCGGTTTCGAGGCCGACATCCTGGCTGGCAAGGTCCGGTCACAGAACGTCGGTTTCTGGGTGCGACGAGGGTTGACCAATCGCCAGCTCGGCCGTGAGGTGTGGGTCTTCATGACCACGAACTGGGCTGAGCTGCTCGACATCTTGCCGTCCAACGCAGTGGTGCGCATGGTTGAGGGCGTCACGGCATTGACCTACCCCGAAGATGTCGAGGCCGTTGCCGCCTTCTTCGAGGCCAACCCGATCTCGACCGGCGGCAAGACCCTCAGCCAGATCCTCGAGCGTCAGCGCGTCGGCGCCGCCCTGCGCGCTCGCGAGTCGGCTCGACTCCACGCCTTGCTGGCTCCGTGACGGCATCAGCAGGCACCGCGCTTCCAACGACAGCGCCGACCGCCCGCCGATCGGCCCTGTGAATCGACTGCCGCCGTTTTGGCCTTCGCCGCTTCGGGTGTGGGCGGTCGATGCCTCGAGTATCCAGATCTGTTGGGGCGACCTGCCTGCTGGGCCGTTACGTGTCACCGCCGGTGATCATGAGCGCGCTCTCGAACACCCGGGGGGCCCGGGAGCGCTCACCGTCGATGCGCTCGACCCGTCGAGCTCCTACACCGTGTTCGTCGACGCCGATGGACGACGCTCGAGCCTGACGGCGCGAACACTCACCCCACCACCGGGCGAGGTGCTCTCCCGCCTGGCAACGGTGTCTGATCTCCACATCGGTGCTGGCCATTGGGGTTTCCTCCGCACGATGGTCGACCTCTCCGGGCACTCCGAACCAGCTGCCACCCGCTGTGCACGCGGCGCCATTGCCGAGGCCGTTGCCTGGGGCGCCGATCGACTGGTGATCAAGGGCGACGCCGCCCATCATCGCCGACCTGACCATTTCGCCAAACTGGGCGACCTGCTCGACGATTTCCCCGACCTCCCCATGACCCTCATCCCGGGCAATCACGACGTCGATGGGACGACCGAAATGGACATCCCGGAGGTCGTAGGCCACCGTGCGCTGCCGATGACCAGGTCTGTCGCCATCGACGACATGCCCGGGCTGCGTGTGGTCTCGCTCGATACCGCGATCGAACGCCGCGGTATCGGCACGCTCCTGCCGCATGGCGATGCGGCGATCGATGCGGTGAGCGAGGTATCGCACGGCGCTCTCGTCCTCTTGCATCATCAGATCCAACGCCACCGCTACCCGACCCACCACCCGGCCGGGATCGGCAAAGCCGAAGGGCTCGACTTCCTCCAGAGACTTGGGCGAGCAAATCCCAGCACCTGGGTGAGTTCGGGCCATACCCATCGCAATCGGGCCCGAACCGTCGGCCCGGTGCAACTCAGCGAAGTGGCGTCGACTCGCGATTGGCCTGGCGTGTGGGCTGGTTATGAGGTTCGAGAGGGCGGGATCACCCAGACAGTGCGTCGCGTCGAGTCCCATGACGCGGTCACCTGGCACGAGTATTCGCGTGGGGCCGTGTTCGGCGTTTGGTCGGTGTGGGCCCAGGGTGCGCTGTCCCAGCGGTCATTGGCGAAGCGGTGGGCCCGATCGACCTAGGCAGCCAGCGTTGATGACGCCACCACGGCAGGGACACTTCGTATCGAATTCGGAGTCCTGAGCTAGCGAACCTGGCCGTCGTTGGTGGTCGACAGGCTCGTCCATGCCCGCACGAGCCGGTCGATGCCTTCGACGATCTGCTGCTCCGGCCGGTCGAAGCACAGTCGAATATGGCGATCATGATCGTTGGTCACCGAAGCGGCGCTGCCCGTTGCGATGATCACACCTTCGCGAGCGGCCCGTTGAGCGAGCGCTTCGGCACAGGGTCGGTCGAGAGTGATCCACAGCGACAGTCCGCCCTCGGGTCGCAAAAGATGCCACTCAGGGCAGCGATCGCCGAGAAGACGGCAGACGAGATCGGCTCGCCGGCCAAGTGAACGTTGCCGACTCTCGACGATCACGTCGAACTGCGCCAAGACCGCAGCAGAAATCACCTGCGAGGGGATGGAACTCCCGAGATCGTCGGTGAGCCGGGAACGCACCAGCCGGTCGACCAGGCCGGCCTCGGCCCGAAGCCAGCCGATTCGCAATCCACCCCATCCGAGTTTGGAGACCGACCCAACCACGACCACCTCGCCCTGAGCGACCCGGGCTGCGAGAGGCAGGGGACGCTCACCATCGAACCGGAGTTCAGCGAGCACGAGGTCTTCGATCACCGTGACACCACTCCGGGTCACCACCTCGGCCAGCCGACGCAGCTGTCGCTCGTCCCCGCAGTGGCCCGTGGGATTGTGAACCAGTGTTTGGAGGTAGGCCAGGCGGGCGCCAGAGGATCGGGCGAGACTGGCGAACGCGTCGGGATCGATCCCGCCGGCACTGCGGGGAAGCGGCACGGCGCGAAGTCGTCGGGCAGCCAGAAGGTCGATCACGCCGGGGTACGTTGGCTCGTCGACGATGATGGCGTCACCGGGTTCGGTCAGCTCGCTGAACGCAAGGGCCAAGGCATGCTGGGCACCATTGGTGATCAGGATTTGGTCTGACGTCGTTGCGAGACCGTCGGTGCTGAACCGGTCGGCAACGCTCTGTCTGAGTTCGGGCAAACCGGCCGGGGTGTAACCGTGACGGGGACCAGACAGCAACAAGGCGTCAAGATCGATGTCGACCTGCGGAAGTGCTCGTGCATCGGCCGGGCTCGAGGCGGCCAAATCGATACTCCCACCCCACTCCCCCAGCAGGCCCGGCAGTACGGTTGCCATCGGCGCACCAGGCGAGCGAGCCGGATCGAACGAACCGGCAACGACCGTGCCGCTACCGTGACGAGCTTCGAGGTAGCTGGCCGCCTTCAGATCATTGAGTGCATGGGTGACCGTCGAGCGACTGACCCCCAACGCCCGGGCCATGGTCCGCTCAGCCGGCAGCAACGACCCCGGCCGGAGCAGCCCGGTCTCGATCGCTTGACGAATGGCACCTTCGAGCTTGCGAGGAAGCGACGCCCCTGGCCCCGCTGCCCAGTCACCAAGAGTCGACAGGAACGCTTTCGTGCCAAGGCGGACAGGCCGTTCGATACGAGTCACCCGGTCAGTCTGACCCAAAGTGGCCTAGACCACACAGGCCACTACCTCATCCTCATC